>CAMEAW010000145.1 GCA_945911685.1 Bordetella parapertussis | reverse complement strand
GATCAGTGGTGCGCCCTGGCTGTTACGCAAGGTAGCCTGTGGGCCATTGGATTCGAAGAGTTCGAGAATTTCGCTCATTGGTTTGCCTTTGTTGTGCTGTCTTGGTTGATTTGTTCGTAGGCGCTCATCACGGCGCGAACAAAGTGACGCAATTGCTCGGGTGTTAACCCAGCGCGGGTAGGTTCAATTACAAGCTCAACGCCCTCGGCCACATGCAAGTGACTGCAGACTTCGATTGACCCGGGCACGCGTCCTCGCTCAGGAACTGGCGCTGAGCCGCCTTGAAGCAGTTCACGAATACGGTCAAGCGATACCCCGGCTGCTGTCCATTTTTTGACAAGCAAAAGTTGTTCAAGATGCTGTGGCGAGTACTTTGCTGCCCGTGTTTCACCTTCAGGCCGGTTTACTAGCCCGATTTGGACGTAGTAGCGAACCGTGCGTTTGGTGAGGTCGGTAAGGGCACAGAGCTCGTCAAGCGAGAACGTTTGGGTGTTGTTGATAGTGTTCATGTGTTAATAATAACACTATAACTGTATAAATCAACTGTATTAATAAAAATTAGCGGATTGGGTTGGACAATAGAGGGGTGAGTGCCTCAGGGCGTGAGGCAGGTGAGGGATTTTCTTTAGGAAAGCGGACGCTTCGGGCGAGGTATCTTTTTACAAAATGCTAAAAAAGCATCCTTAAGCGACTTAACAATCCAAATATTGATTGTTATGTTGAAAGTCTTTGCACACAGTTTGAGAATTAAACAACGCTATTCAAACAATCTGCAGCTTGTTCAGTCAACACCACTTCAACGGCCAGTTGAGCGCGCGTTAAGCCCACAAACAGTTGGCGTCGTGCTTTGTCATCAAAGTTTTCAAAATCAACTTCAGTCAGCACGATGCCTGCTGCGCTTTGACCCTTGAAGCGATAGACAGAATCCGTTAGTAGTGCGCCTTCAGTCCATAGCGCGTCGCCAGCGGTTGAATACTTACCGGTCGGGCGGCGCAAAGTGAATTCACCTAGTTGAGGTGTCTTAATTAAGATCGAACCGGCCAAGCCACGCCAACTAATAATGGCAATATCTTTAAGGGCGATGCCGCGTTTGAGTAGATGCTCGACTGAGACTTCGGTTTGACGCAATAGTTCTGTGTCATTGTTGTAAGTATAAAAATTAGGTGATTCGCCTTGGTAGAAAGAACGAGACACCACAGGCGGTTCAGTTAATCCAAGTGCATTGATGACATGACAAATCGCGCCTGGAGTTCGAAAGTTATCTTGGCAGCTCACGGTTACCACATCCGTTAGATCAAACTCGTCGCGAATATAAAGCCGTTGCGCGTCGTCCTCCAGTAGATAGATCTTGCCGTCATCTGTTAACTGGGGCAGCAGCGCTGCCACCCATTCGGGTTGAAAGTCTTGCCCCTCATCCAACACAATGAGTTGATAGCGCTGTTGCAAACTAGCGTTGGCGTCGATTGCTTCGCAATAGTGCTGACTTAAGCGGTCGTAATTGTTTGGCGCCGCAAAATCAGGATCGCCTATCGTTTGCCGATAATATTCAACACACAGTTCATGAAAACTTGCGACCTTAGCCTTGGCCGGTGCAATATGCCCAATGTGATCCGCCAGGCTTCTGTTGTAGCAAACGTATAGGCTTTTAAAAGACTTTACTGAGGCGTCTTCTAATAATTTAAGTGCAAGCTGTGTTTTGCCTGAACCGGCTGTGGCTTGTATTTTTATCACACCTGAGGGGGACGTAATGCGTGGCACCCAAGTGGCAAGGCCATCAGCCAAGCGTAGGGTCGTGGTGCGCACCTGCTCGCCCAATACGCGCATGTCTAGCGTGACGTTAAATTGATTGCAAAAGAATTTACGAATACGTTCAACGTCGGCGGCTGGTTGGTCGACAGCCAGCATTTCTCTGGTAAGCGACCCTAACTGATCAAAACGCGTTGCATCAATAATGCGTTCAGGCGGCATAGTAATAATTTGTTGATCACCTACGATGTAGTCGGGTAGTACAAGGCAATTGGTGACATGGGTATGCAAGCCCGCATGCGATAACCGACTGATCACAGCTGCAAACTGAATCCGAGTCTGCCGCCCCACATCACTGGGGCCATCGCGATAGAACTTGGTGATTTGACCATTGGTAATCGAAACGTCACCGGCTTTAACCTCAACAAGTAATACGTTACCGATAGGCGAGAGCACCACAATATCGATCTCGCCGTGTTTGTCGCGGTCGTTATGTAGTGAGTGCCACGACACGCTATGAAAGATTTCATAGCCGTCGGGCAGTGAGGCCTCAAGGCGATACAAGACATCAAGCTCGCGCTCGATGCCAGTGGTGTACTTCGGTTTTAAGAGGTCGGGGACTAAGTTAGCCATGAATTTTGGTTTGGATGGGGGGCTTGTCTAAGAATAGCCGTTTTAGGCGGCTTTCTTTTGATCAGATTTTGATGAAAATTTAGGGCTTTGTACCCCAGTGTCTCATCTAGTGAGTCACTCATTAGATGATACTAACCTCATATCGAATATGAGGATCAATTCCCAGGAGATCACAAATGTCAGAAGCCCTGAGCACTGAGAGTGCAACCATTGCTTTACCTACTCCAAAAGTTGAAGTCGACGTTAATCTGCAGCAGATTTTGAATCATCTGATGGAGGAGGGTTTTCGTCCCAAGCTAGATAATGACGGCTCACTCGGTTTTAAGTGTGAGGGCTGGAAGCTGTATGTTGATCCGTATCAAAGCCAAGGTGGTTTTCGCCTTTACTGTTGCGTGTACTGGGAGCTAGACCCTAGTGATCGAACCAACGCTTTAAACGTAGCAAATGAGATCAACGCTGATCGCCGCTGCGTAAAGGTTGTAGTCAATGGCAGTAACACGGTCTGGCTGACCTACGAAACCCATTGTGCGGATGTCACTGAGTACACCAGAACCTTAGCCTCGGCCGCGGAATTTATCGCGAGCGCCTGTCGTGACTATCGCGCAGCCTTTCGCCGCGAGTCGCAGCCTGTGACCTTGAATTGAGTTTTATTTTTGTTTGTTCATTACCTATCAGTCTCAAAGGTGAGCAAAATTTTAAAAAGATCTTTTCTTTGGTTTGTTGTACTCGTGGGCGCAAGCATGTTGACGTTTGGTACCCAGCGTTTAATGCCCTTGGTGTTGCTCAGGGCAGGGGCTCGTTAGCCCTTAGGCCGGCTGTACCAAAATATTCTGCCAGATTATTTCTAGTATCACCTATTGAGACAGAGCAAAGCGCAACATATTTGTCAAAAAGTTAACTATCATTGGTTCAACACTTGCACTCAGTTGCATGATTGGCGGATAAAAATAATGGATCGCACCGAACGCTTCTATAAGATTCAAAGCCTCTTAATGGGCAAACCTTCGGTCACAATGAAGCAGATGCAAGAGGCTCTTGAAGTGTCACGCGCCACGTTAAATCGTGATTTGGCCTATATGCGCGATCGGCTTCATATCCCCTTTGCCTGGGATGCCACGCTGCGTGGCTATGCCATGACGCTTCAATCAACAGACGGTAAAACCTTTGAGCTACCCGGCGTTTGGTTTAACCAGCAAGAAATTCATTCTTTATTGACGATGATCGAATTGATCTCAAAGCTCGAGCCTGGTGGCCTGTTGTTGCCGCATGTTGCACCCTTTAAGGCCCGCCTTGAAGGCTTGTTAGACGAAGGGATCGGCAGCTCTAAAGAGGCGATGAATCGCATCCGCATCTTGCCGATGGCACAACGCCAAGTTTCGGGCGACTATTTTCAAGTGATTGCCCACGCCTTAGTGCAACGTAAACGGCTCGATATCAAACACTTTGCGCGTCAAACAGGGCAGACCACAGAGCGGCAAGTGTCACCCCAGCGTTTGGTGTACTACCGCGACAATTGGTATATGGATGGCTACTGCCATCTGCGCGAAGGTTTGCGCAGCTTTGCCTTGGATGCGCTCAATGGCGTTCAACTCGTCGATAAAGCCGCCAAGAATGTGGCCGAGGCAGAGTTGCGCGAAATGTTCGAAACAAGCTATGGCATCTTTTCAGGTAAAAATCGCCAAGTCGCCAAACTAAAGTTCACCCCGTTCAGAGCCCAGTGGGTTGCACGCGAAGTCTGGCATCCCGAGCAAGTTGGCGAAGTACATGCAGATGGCAGCTACACACTAGAAGTACCCTATGGTGAAGATTGGGAGCTCATCCAAGACATCTTGCGCCAAGGCCCTGACGTTGAAGTGATCGCGCCCGCAGCACTTAAAAAGAAAGTGAAAGAGACTGTTCAGAAAATTTTGAAGTTGTATTAATCAATGAACCTTGCCTACTTTAAAGAACGCTTTAATAATACTGAGTCGGCATATCTGCTAGCCAGACGAGCAAACAACCCAGAATTGAATCCGTACGCTTTGCAGGCCATTGAACAAATCATCACTGAGCGAGGCGAGCGGCTGCCGGCTCTGGTCTTTAACCATAATGCCGAATCGCAGTCATTGAAAGACTCTAAAGTTTATAGGCTTTGGCGCTTCATACACTCCTTGCCAAAAGCGTTTGCGATAAAGGCCGTGGATGCTTTGCGTAATAAACGTTTTTTAGCAGTGTCTCACAATTCCAAATGAGTAAAAAGCTCTTATTGGCGGGGGTAACGACGTTTCTTTTAATAACTTTAATCGTCGCTTTAGACGCTGAAGATTCTCTTGCCGCTGGACGACATTATTATTTCGGCACGGTGATGACAGCCTTTATTTATCTTTGCCCAGTTCTTATCGCGTTAGTCGTGTGGGAGCATAAGTCATCGCTCATTATGAGGTATTTTAATGCGGGTATTGGATTGATCGCGACGCTTGCACCTGTCTGGATCTTGAAGATCGAGGTGTCACGTGTAGAACAAGTCCTGATCCTCTTCTATGTCTTTTTTTTGGTGTCAGGCTTTAGCTCGGCCTTGTGGCGCTTGTCGATGCGGCTCTGGAGCTTATACCGATTTTTGGTTTCGAAGTGCAAGCTCCTCAACAAGGCTTTGAACAGGCAGCTTTATACCTGACCATCAATTTTTTCACGAATCGTGAATTAAATTTTTTTCAGTATCGCTTGGTGATCCAGCACTAAGCGCAAAATATCTGTCAAAACGGCAACTATTTATTGTGCAAAGACTGCACTGAGTTGTGTGAATGGCGGATAAAAAAAGAATGGATCGCACCGAACGCTTTTACAAGATTCAAGCCTTGCTGATGGCAAAGCCGTCAGTGACAATGCAAGAGTTACGCGACACCTTAGAGGTCTCCCGACCCACGTTGAATCGTGATCTAGCCTACATGCGCGATAGGCTCGGTATCCCCTTTGAATATGTGCCAGCACTGCGCGGCTACGCCATGATGCAGCAGTCTTCAGAGACTAGAAGCTTTGAGTTACCGGGTGTTTGGTTTAATCAACAAGAACTCTACGCTTTGCTCACAATGATCGAGTTGATTTCGAAGCTTGAGCCTGGTGGCCTGCTGCTTTCTTATGTCGCACCATTTAAATCTCGTTTAGAGAGTTTGCTTGATGATGGTATCGGTGACGCAAAGTCGGCTAAAAGTCGTATCAAAATTGTACCAATGGCTAACAGACGCGTTTCAAGTGAATTTTTTCAAATCATTGCCTTCTCACTGATACAACACAAACGAATTGATATCAAACACTTCGCACGCCGAACAGGACTAACGACAGAACGGCAAGTGTCTCCCCAACGTCTAGTCTATTACCGCGATAACTGGTACTTAGATGCCTTCTGTCATTTACGAAACGAGCTACGTAGTTTTTCGCTCGACTCAATTACAAATCTCGTTTTAATTGATGAAAAGGCGCACGCTGTTTGTGATTCGAATTTGCATGAGATATTTGAATCGAGTTATGGCATCTTCAATGGAAAAAATCAGCATGTCGCAAAACTAAAGTTCACGCCGTTCAGAGCTCAGTGGGTTTCACGTGAGTTATGGCATCCAGAGCAAGTAGGTCGAGTCAATGCAGATGGCAGCTACACGCTTGAGCTCCCTTATAAAGAAGACTGGGAGTTGATTCAAGACATACTTGCTCAAGGGTCCGATGTCGAAGTCTTAAGCCCGGTGAATTTAAAGAAAAAAGTGGCAGAGACAATCAAAAAGATGATGAGCTTTTACGTCTGAATGTTATTAATTGTTGTGCAAGCTACATGACTAGTCGCCTTTGTCAAAAATTTTATGCAAGCTACACGATACGTCGCCTTTGTCAAAAATTTTGTGCAAGCCACAGGACTGCTCGTCTTTGTCACAAAGCTAATCGATAAAATTGTTCGCGTTGCTGTAAGTCATTCGATGTGCGACTTGATCGAGATCATAAAAATAAAATATTAGCTGGATACGGAATAATTTTATGTGGTATCACCTGGCGATCCACCGGACTGCGCATACTAGCAGTTCAAGAATTAGAAATACGCGGTCTGTTGAGCCGCTACGACGTTTTCAAATTAAAGAGAGAGATAACATGACCAAGAATATTTTTCTTCTGTTTGTGCTGGGTCTTGTGGGCTGCAGTAGTGGTGGTAGTGGAAGCGGTTCAAGCGGGCCTGCTGGCCCCACTGCGTTTAAACAGTGGAGTCAGGTCACTCCTAAGTCAACCGTTCAGGCAGCGGGTGGCTTCACTTATGTCTCAGGATACAGTGCTTATCAAAGCCCGGGCGGCGCATTGGTAACCGCCACGCTAGACGCAAATCGCTACATCAGTATTTTGACCTTGCAAACTCCGCTGTCGAGCATTTCTTTTAATACTGCAAACGGTGACACAATTAGCTCTAGTGTCTACAGCACTGCCTTTGTTGCTTATAACAAGGCGCAGACAACCGCAGCAATTTTCGCAAATCCATACGCTGCCGGTTGGGAGTATCAAACTTTTGGCGTCTGGGGTGGTTACGGCAATTTTTCAGTGGCAGCATCGTCAAATGCCGCTAGCGTAGGCAGTGCGACGCCTGCTAGCGGAATGCCAACCGCTGGCACAGCAATGTTTTCTGGTGTTGCTGGGGGAATCTTCGCGACGCCTTCTGGTGCCTCATATTT
>CAMEAW010000144.1 GCA_945911685.1 Bordetella parapertussis | reverse complement strand
GCGATGCAAGCCAGTGTCGAAAATCAAATGGCGAATGGTATCGACGTTGGGAATAACGGCGAACAGCAGCGCGAAGGTTTTTTTCTGTATGTCCAGCGTCGTATGTCCGGTTTCTCAGGTAGCTGGAAGCGTTGGTCGCGCGGTGACGTCGAACGTTATCCTGAATTTAAGCAGATGATGGCAAACCAAGCCGGCGATAAAGTGGCGGTCAGTAACTTTTTGCCACCACGCGTAACGGGCGAGGTGAAGTATCTTGATCCGGCGCTCGCCGCGTCAGAGGCGGTCGATTTCAAAGCCGAATTGGCTGGACGATCACAAACATTCACAGAGGCTTTTTTAACGGCGCCTTCGCCTGGCATCATCGCCTCAGCGTGTAAAAACGAACATTACGATACCGAAGAGTCTTACCTTGCGGCGCTGGCCGAGGCGCTGCGCCTTGAATACGAAGCGATCGTGAATAACGGCTTTATTCTGCAAATTGATTGCCCTGATCTCGCACTCGAGCGCCATGTTTCTTACCACGATGAATCCGACGCCAAATTTATCGGTTTTATCGAGCGCGTTGTCACCGCCCTCAATGTTGCTCTCAGAAATATCCCACGCGATCGCGTGCGTATGCACGTGTGCTGGGGCAACTATGAAGGCCCGCATGATTGCGATGTCCCCCTGCAAAAAATTTGGCCCACCATCAGTCAAACAAATGTGGGCGGTTTTGTCTTGCCCTTCGCCAACGCACGCCACGCCCACGAAATGACAGTCTTGCGCAAGCACCCGTTGAAAGAAGATCAAATTATTGTGGCGGGTGTCATTGACGTTTTAACGAACTTCGTTGAGCATCCTGAGGTAGTTGCTGACCGTCTCGAGCGCTGCGCGGCAGAGGTCGGTGACCCAACACGCGTGCTAGCGGGCACCGATTGCGGTTTCGATACCTCAGCAGGTATGGGTCGTGTTGCAACCGACGTGGTCTGGGCTAAGTTACGGACGCTGGCTGAAGGCGCCCGAATCGCCAGCGAGCGGCTAATCAAATAGCGCTCACCCAAACGCGGCTCAGAGCGGACAGCCCACCCCGGACACGCAGTGTTTTGGCGGGCGGCTTTGCTAGCCGCTCGCCGGAGCGCTTTGCAATCAGTCAACCTTTGCGCCCGAGGCCTTCACAATCGCGCCCCATTTGACGATGTCTTGATCTAAGCGCGCCTTGAACTGCGCAGGCGTGTCAAAGGCAAGTTCCAGGCCAAGGTCCATAAGCTTCTTTTGAACAGCGGGTTTCTGCATCACCGTGGCAGTCGCCTGATAAACCTTATTCACCACCTCAGGTGGTGTACCCGCAATCGCAAACAAGCCTACCCAGAGCTCACCCGAAAACTCAGGAATCTGTTCAATCATGGCGGGGACATCAGGTAGGGACGGCGAACGCTTAGCCGTGCTGACGCCTAGCGCACGCAACTGACCCTGGCGGATATTGCTCAGCGCAGAGGGCAGGCTGGCGAAGGCAATGGGCACCTGGCCACCTAAGACATCCGCCATGGCTGGTGCAACACCCTTGTAGGGGATGTGCTCCATTTTGTACCCGCCCATTTGATCCATCATCACGCCTAACAGGTGATTGAGCGTTCCGTTGCCCGCTGACGCATATTGATACTTGCCAGGATTGGCTTTGACTAAGGCTAAAAACTCAGCCAGCGTTTTGGCAGCAAATGAGGGATGCACAACCAGTACATTGGGAACGCTGCCAATGATGGTAATGGGGATAAAGTCTTTAACCGGGTCAAAGCCGACATTTTTATATAACGCTGGGTTAATCGCTTGAACGCTATTGACTGTCATCAGCAGCGTATAGCCGTCAGGCGCAGCCGCTTTTGTTTGTGCCGTACCGATGTTGCCCCCAGCCCCTGGCCTGTTGACCAGTACAACCGACTGCTTAAACTCTTCAGCAAGTTCGGTGGCAATAATGCGCCCCACGATATCGTTGGTACCGCCGGTTGCGTTCGGCACGACCATCGTCAGCTGTCGGGTCGGATAGCTAGACGGCGTTTGCGCAAACCCAGTCTGGCCGCCTAACCCTAACGTCAGCGCTGCCAGCAGCCGCAGAGCCTGTAAACTAAAGTTTTGCATGCATTGAATCATCTGAGTCTCCTGGGTTGAATCGATTTGTTATGCTCGACTATAGATCACAAGCTCAGTGTATGACTACGGATATCGGAAAAACATCATGTCGCAGGCCCCTCGCAGATTAATCGTCGCAATCACGGGCGCCTCAGGCACCGCCTACGGTGTACGGTTACTACAAGTGCTACAAGCGACTGATATTGAGACGCATTTGGTCTTGACTGACTCAGCAAAATTGACGATGGCCGCCGAGACTGAGTTCAATCCCGCTCAGGTACAGGCGATGGCTGACGTTGTTCATTCAGCAAAAAACGTCGGGGCAACGATCGCCTCGGGGTCGTTTACGACACTCGGTATGGTCGTCGCACCATGTTCCGTCAATACGCTCTCTGAAATCGCTTGGGGCATCACCGGAAATCTTATCTCGCGTGCAGCCGATGTGGTTCTCAAAGAGCGCCGTCGCCTGGTGTTACTTGTGCGTGAAACGCCGTTGCATGCCGGCCATTTGAAATCGATGCTTCAGGCAACCCAAAACGGTGCAATAGTGATGCCGCCCGTGCCTGCTCTGTATATCAAGCCTGAATCGATCGACGCGATCATCGATCATACGGTTGGGCGAGTACTCGATTTGTTTGGCTTAGAAACCGATCTGGTGCAGCGCTGGAATGGCTTGGGTAAAACCTAGCTGTGGCCTGATCTTTGCCCTAGATAGCAAGGCTTCGCAGAGAAAAATATGAAACTGTTCGTGTACTATAAATTTTTACCTAATCAATACCCTGAGCTCAAGACGCTGGTGCAGCAGGTGCAAGTGCGGTTGCAAACACAGTTTCCGCAACTGAGCGCTCAGGTGATGAAGCGCCCAACACCCGACGAGCTTGGGCAGGTGACCTGGATGGAAATTTACGACCTTGGTTCAAGCGACTTGTCTGTTTTTAAGCTTGAACTGGATCGTGCTTCAGAACAAGAAAAACTGCCTCAACCCCGGCGCACTGAACAATTTGTAGCCTGCTAAATCATGATAAAAAATATCTTAAATGCGTTCGCTATTTTGCTTGTTAGCGTAACGGTATGTCAGCAAGCATTTGCTCAGTATCCTCAGCGCCCGATCAAAATTCTAGTTGGCTTTGCTGCGGGTGGCCCAACCGATAGCTCAGCGCGCGCCTTAGCCGAGGGCATGACCAAGGTGCTGGGGCAACAGGTCGTGATTGAGAACCGGCCAGGTGCAAATGCGCAAATTGCTGCGATTGAATTGATTAAAAGCCCCGCAGACGGTTACACCCTGATGCTTGCCTCGAATGGCACACTCTCTGTTGCTGGCGCGCGCTATGCGAAGCTACCCTACGATGTCGAGCGCGACTTCACGCCCATTGGATCCGTTGCCGGTTATCCGCATGTACTGGTCGTACCGCCTACCAGCCGGGCTGATAATCTTGAGTCACTTCTTCGTTTGGCAAAAACATCGCCGGGCGGGCTGACCGTCGCGGTGACAGGGCACGCTAATGAGTTGACGGTTGAATGGCTAAAAAAAGAGGCCAATATTGAACTGACCTCAGTGATTTACAAGGGCGCCTCGGCTGTGATCAATGATCTGGTGGCGGGCAGGGTTGATATGGCACTGCTTGCACCAAATGTTGTGACGCCCATGCTTGAGTCAAAGCGAATGAAGGCAATTGCCGTGACGGGGGCCAATCCGTCTGCCGATTTACCCGGGGTGGCGACGATGATGGCGTCGGGGTTACCAACCTTTGAACTCGACATCTGGAATGGCTTGGTTGCTCCGGCAGGCACCAGTGCAGCCATCATTGAAAAATTAAATGGTGCACTCAGACAAACCCTAAAGCAGCCAGAATTTCAAAAAATTCTGGCGATATCGGGGCAATATGCCATCAGCGATACACCTGCTGAATTCAAACGTAAGTACGATAAAGAAGCTGCGCACTGGAAAAAAATTGCTACCGATGCGAAGCTTCCTTTACTCTGAGCGATAAGGCTCCACGCAACGCTGTGCCGATAAAGAACTTCAGCACTCAAGTGCTGAAGGCAAAGCTAGTGGCTCAATAAAACGCTTTCTCATCAAGTGATAACAACGGAAAGGCACTCAGCGCATCGTTAGGGCTCAGTGGTGCGACGGCTTGCAAATAGCTTGGGTTGAGCTCGGCTAGCGAGTTGACACCGATCAGACCCATACAGATCTTGATTTCATCTTCTAAGATTTCAAGCATTCTGACAACGCCCGCAGCGCCATCTGCAGCGAGTCCGATACATTGCATGCGACCCATACCGACAATGTGTGCCCCAGACGCAATGGCT
Source organism: Bordetella parapertussis (assembly GCA_945911685.1). Taxonomy (GTDB): domain Bacteria; phylum Pseudomonadota; class Gammaproteobacteria; order Burkholderiales; family Burkholderiaceae_B; genus Zwartia; species Zwartia parapertussis_K. The sequence goes on along the minus strand of CAMEAW010000144.1, from coordinate 2,668 downwards.
TTAACGATATCAGAGCCGCGATTAAAGCTTCCATCCACGATCACGGTCGCCCGGCCATTCACTGCCTTCACAACTTCTGGCAACACTGCCATTGATCCGAGACAGTGATCTAGTTGGCGCCCACCATGGTTTGACACATACACCATGTCTACACCGTGATCGACAGCCATCGCGGCATCTTCAGCCGTTGCAATCCCTTTTAAAATGAGTGGCACTTTAAGCTTACTTTTTAAGCGCTCCACATCTTTCCAAGTGAGCTGAGGTTGAAACTCACGCCCCGGAACCGCGAGACGACGAATATTACGTTTAGCCTGATCGCGTTCGCGACGGCTGTAGTGTGCGGTGTCAACTGTCAAACAAAAGGCGCCGTTACCAGCAGCTTCAACGCGCTCTGCGATGGCGTCGACCCAAGCGGCATCGCCATGCACATATAACTGAAACAGTCGTAGCGCATTGGGGGCGGCTTGTGCGACGGCCTCAATGCCTGGCTGGCACACCGAGCTCAGCATATGGGCAATGCCAAACTGTTCGGCGGCCTGAGCCGACGCTGCGCCTGCGCCTTGCGCAAATAGTTCAAGGCTACCAACAGGAGCCAGCAAGATCGGCAAGCGCAGATCTCGGCCTAAAAAGCTGGTGCGAGCACTGACGTTGCTCACGTCGCGCAAGACACGTGGTCGAAACGCCAGGGCATCAATCGACGCACGATTGCGTCGCAGCGTAGTTTCTGTTTCGGTGCCGCCGACGATGTAATCCCAATTATCGTGATTAAGCTTTTGGCGTGCTTTTTGAACGAGTTCGTGTAGTGTTAAAAAACGAGGTTCTGCAGAAGACATAGTAATTAAGGCGCTCTAGGTTAAAGTGATTTAAACGAGTTGAAATTATTCGCTTGCTTTGATGTTGGCCTGTTGGGCGATTGCTTTCCATTTTTTCATTTCAGCAAAGACAAAGTCACTCCAGGGGCCCGCGCTACGGGGATCTGGCACCATTCCTCTGTCGATGATATTTTTTTGCATTGCAGGATCCGCGAGAATCTTGGCAACATCGGCACTGATTTTTTGTACCACCGCAGTGGGTGTATTTTTGGGCACCACTAGGCCAGTCCAACCAGCACCTTCAAAGCCAGGGTAACCCGACTCGGCCACCGTGGGCAGCGTTGGTAGCTGCGGCACGCGTTCAAGCATCGCAATCCCAAGCGCCTTGAGCTTGCCCGACTGAATATGCGGCAAGGTAGCCGCCATGCTGTCGACCAAAATAGAAATTTGCCCACCTAACAAGTCAGTGACTGCACTGGCACTGCCTTTATAGTTAATACCAACCATGTTGATACCAGCGGTGTACTTAAAGAATTCGCCGGTTAAATGTTGTGTGTTGTTGACACCGCCGTAGCCTACGTTAAATTTGCCAGGCTCTTTTTTGGCGGCTGCAACCAGTTCTTGAATGGTGTTGTAGGGTAACGACGCACTCACCACAATAATCATGGGGGCAATCGCTAAGCCACCCACATAGGTAAAATCTTTTGCGGCATCGTAGGCCAGCTTGTCGAACACGGCAGGGTTCACAGCTAAAACACCGCTTGTTCCCATGATCATTGTGTAGCCATCAGGGGCTGCCGTTGCGCCCGCAACCATGCCAGGTACGCCGTTTTTGTTTTCAACAATGACTTGTTGGCCCCAAGCAATCGTCAGCTTCTCAGCAATCAGTCGTGCAATGATGTCTGTGGCTTGCCCTGGCGGAAACGGCACAATTAGCTTGACTGGCTTTTCAGGAAATACAGCCTGCGCCGTCGCCGTAAACGCGAGCAGTGAGCAGCAAAGCCCGATCATCCAGGTTGTGAGTACTCTTAACGTTGTGTGTCGTAACATTATTTGGTTTCAGTTCAATATTGCTTGGTTCAAAGTCATGAACTTTGTGGGGCTTAAGCTCGTTAACTTCACTAAGCTTAAGGCTAGACGCCTCGTATATATTTTGAAGCGCAGAGCAACACTCTTATCTGCGCTTCAAGTCGACAAATCTATTCTGTCGCTTTAATGTTGGCCTGCGTTGCCGCAGTTTTCCACTTCTTCATCTCAGCATAAACAAATTCGCTCCAGGGGCCAGCGCCACGTGGGTCAGGTATTAGCCCTCTGTCGATCAGATTTTTTTGCATCTCAGGATTGGCCAAAACGCTGGCTACGTCGGCGCTGATTTTTTGGACAATCGGCGCTGGGGTGCCCTTAGGTACCACTAAGCCTTGCCAACCCACGCCTTCAAAGCCTGGGTAGCCCGACTCAGCAACCGTCGGCAGGTCTGGCAACTGCGGCACGCGTTGCAAGGTCGTGATGGCTAAAGGCTTTAATTTGCCAGCCTTGATGTGTGGCAGGGCGACTGCCATGCTATCGACCAAAATTGAAATTTGCCCACCCAAAAGGTCTGTGACAGCTGCCGCACTACCCTTGTAGTTCACTCCAACCATGTTCACGCCTGTGGTGAATTTAAATAGTTCACCGGTTAAATGTTGGGTGTTGTTTACGCCGCCATACCCCACATTAAACTTGCCGGGCTCTTTTTTGGCCGCCGCGATGAGTTCTTGTATTGTGTTGTAAGGAAGCCCGGCGCTTACTACTATGATCATGGGCGTGATAGCCAAGCCACCCACATAAATAAAATCTTTGGCGACATCGTAAGGAAG
>CAMEAW010000143.1 GCA_945911685.1 Bordetella parapertussis | reverse complement strand
CAACTCGGGATCGAGTGCCAGTGCTCGGGCCAACGCCACGCGTTTGATCATGCCGCCCGACAATTCAGACGGCATCAAGGCCGCGTCGCGAGGGGTTAACCCCATCCAGCTTAAACGCATGAGCACCACATCACGAATCAGATCTTCTGGCAGATGGTGCACTTCGCGCAAAGGTAGGGCAATGTTATCGAACACCGGAAGTGCCGAAAACAGCGCCCCCGCCTGAAACAGCATACCCCAGCGATGTGTCAGCGCAATACGCTCTGCCCCAACATAATCGTGCACGGGCCGACCAAAGACCTTCACCACACCGCTTCGTGGTCGATCCAGACCCAAAATCTGCCGTAACAGAGTGGTTTTGCCTGAACCCGAACCACCCACTAATGCCAAAATTTCTTTTGGGTATATTTTTAAATCTAAATGTTCATGCACAACATGCGAGCCAAACGCAGTTGTCAGATCTTGCACGTCGATCAGCGGTGTTGCCGTATCGCTGTTGAGCAACACCTCGCTTGGTTGTGCAATCGCAGCGCTTGTCGTCATAGATTCATCTCGTTGAAAAGAATCGCGTACAACGCGTCGATCAAAATCACGCCGGTGATCGACGTGACCACCGAAGCGGTCGTGCCTCGCCCCAAGCTTTCAGTGTTGGGTTCAATCTGCAAACCAAAATGACAAGCTGCCAAAGCAATCCAAGCACCAAACGTCACACCTTTAATCACACTGATCCAGTAATTGGTCAGCCCAATCGCGTCGGGCAAACGATCAAAGAACCAAGTCATCGATAAACCTAACTGCCACTTTGCAGCGAGCATCCCGCCTAACAAAGCAATCGCATCGGTCCACAACACCAACAGCGGCATAGCAATGGCCAACGCAATCACTCGGGGCATAATCAAACGCTGACCTTGCGAGATCCCCATCACCTGCATTGCGTCAAGCTCTTGGGTCACACGCATGACACCAATTTGCGCAGTAATGGATGAGCCCGAACGCCCCGCCACTAAGATGGCGGCCAGTACCGGGCCAAGCTCACGCACTGTGGCAACCCCCAGCAACTTGACGATGAACTGACCGGCCCCGAACACAGCGAGTTGTTGGGCCGACAAATACGACAACACAATGCCAATTAAAAACCCGACCAAAGCGGTAATCCCCAGCGCTTGTGCCCCTACCCGAAAGATTTGCGCAGAGATCTCGCGCCACGGACCGCGTGAGGGGCGCGCAAGCAACAGGCCTAGATTCACGACCAAGCCACCGAGCAACAACAGCAACTCGCGGCCATGATCAGCCACAACGTAACAGCCCTGACCGAGGGCGCGAATCCAGCCGTACCACTGAATTGCCTGAGGAGCAGGCGCAGCGTCAATTGGGTGCTGCGCCAAAATATCTAATAAGGCTTGCTGACTTGGGGTGAGAACCGTACCTGACGGGATACGTTGCCCCCAGGCTTGCCAAAGCAATTGCGCACCCACCGCATCAAGCGTTTGGATATCAGAGAGATCCCAACGTGTCGTGCTTTTCACTTGAGCCAAGGCCTGACGACGCGCCAACACTGCGCCGCGCGTCGAAAGCTGTTGTACGTTCCAGTCACCCAAAAGCCGGCAAATCACACCGTCGCTCACGACAGTCTGAAGCGCTGCAGAATTGACTAAAACCGGGTCTGGCAAAGCTTAGATCCTAAAAATAACGAGTTGGCAGGAGCACAAGGGCACTAACCTCATCTTAGACGATCAATCTTACCTAAGCGCATAGGTTGGTAAGATGATTCTTATGACAGACCTGACAGACAAAAAACAGCGTGCTGAGTTCCTGACGCCGGCAGCATTCGTTGAGCGTTTACGCTTGGCGTTACCTGATTTTGGCTCGGTTCAATGGGCGCAAGAAACCGGGTCTTCAAACGATGACCTCAGTCAAGGCATCAAGCGCGGGTCGGTCAACGCCATGCCATGGCTGTTGGGCGCCCACACGCAGGGTGCTGCCCGCGGCCGTGCCGCACGTCCCTGGCAGAACACCGCGGGCGACTCCTTGATGTTCTCATGCGCCTTTGCGCCTGACATAGCGCTTGCTCAACTACCGGGTATCTCGCCAGCCTTGGGCGTAGCAACCTGCCTGGCACTCAGACAACTGTTTACGCCGCTGCTTGGGCAACAGGCCTGCCAAGCACTTGCCCTCAAATGGCCGAATGACCTGCAATGGGGCTCGGGCAAGCTTGCTGGGATTTTGGTCGAAACGGCACAACGACCTAGTACGCGCAACCCCTGTCTGGTGATTGGCATTGGCCTTAATTTACGTGGCGCGCGAGCCCTGTCAACGCATTTGGCGCGCGATATTGCGGATGTATCTGAGATCTTGGCTGGCGTGTCGCCCTCATCAGAGTTAGACGCTGCCGCCCTTTGCCCCAGCAACATCGTGGTCGCGATTGCTCAAGCGTGGAAAAAGGCCTTAGACGCCTACGCCGCAACAGGTTATGCTGCTTTTCAGGATTTGTATCAATCAGTCGATGTGCTTGCGTCGGTGCCTGTCGACATTGTGGATCAGGGGCGCACCTTGCATACAGGAATCGCGCAGGGTACTGATTCAAGCGGCCGACTGCTTGTACGAACCGATTCTGCGGTGGTACCCATTTTGGTGGGGGATGTCTCAGTTCGACGCCTACCCGCCTCTGGGCCTGCCGCTACACTCAAGGGCGCTCGATGATCGTATTGCTTGACGTTGGAAACAGTCGCATCAAACTCGGTTGGCATCACCCCACCATGGGGCGCGAAGCGGCCGTACACGCGATGGCGTTAAGCCCGCTGACTCAGCTACCCGATGCGTTGCGCAAATGGCTCAGTACGCTTCCAGTGCAGCCGCGCGAAGCCCGGGGGGTAAATGTCGCAGGGCACGTTGTCGCACAATTGATCGAGCAAGCGCTGGCCGAGGCCGGCTGCCCGCTTCAATGGATCTTACCAACGACTGAGCACTTGGGCGTGCGCAACGCCTACGACAAGCCAACACAATTGGGCGCTGATCGCTGGGCAGCTCTATTAGGCTTAGCGGGGCACTTTCAAGAGGTACACGCACCGCTTGTACTAGCAACCTTTGGCACCGCCACCACCATCGACACGCTCAGCCCCGACAAAGTTTTTAAGGGCGGCCTCATTTTGCCCGGCCCCGCGTTGATGCGTCAGTCTTTGGCGCAAGGAACAGCCAACTTGCCCCTAGCCAGCGGCGCAACCACCGAATACCCTACCCATACGCTTCAGGCGATTGCTACCGGTGTCGTGGCAGCGCAAGCCGGTGCGGTTTGGCGCCAATGCGATATCGCTCAAAAATATTTTGGCGTCGCGCCTATCCTTTGCGTAAGCGGCGGCGGCTGGCCCGAGGTCGAAGCCGAAGTGCGTCGCATGCACACCGGTTTAAAAATAGAATTTATCGCCAACCCTGTGCTCGATGGACTCGCGCGTGGAGTTTAACGTTCATCTTTAACTGCACCTTCATCTTCAACTTTTTATGAGTGAATCGAGCTATGTCATCACAACATTTACAAGAACGCACACGCCTCACTGTCGATCAAGCACGCGAACTCGCCGAGGCGGTGGTTCGAAAAATGGATTATTCAACCGAAGATGCCGCCGTCATCGCCGAGCACATCATTGATGCAGCGCTGTGTGGCTATGAGTACTCGGGGCTGCCTAAGCTACTGGATGCGATTGAAAGCAAGCGCAATCTGCTCCCCCGAACGCCCATGAAAGTCATTAAAGAAACGCCTGTCTCTATTTTGTACGAGGGGGGCAACAATATCGGTATGCTGGCGATTCAGCGCTTAGGCGAAGCGGTTCAGGCTAAAGCGCTGGTAAGTGGCTTTGCAATCGGCGGGGTACAAAATAGTTGGATGAGTGGGCGTGGCGCGCACTACGTTGAAAAGCTCGTCAATCAAGATTTGGTGGTCATTCATACCGTGAGCTCACAAAGCTATGTCGCCCCGCTTGGCGGTATCGAGTCAATCTTGGGCACGAACCCACTGACCATTGGCTTACCTACGGCAAACGGTCCGTTGATTTTTGATATGGGCACCTCGGCCATTATGTACACCGACCTCACCTTGCGCGAGCGACGTGGTGAAAAATTGCCAGAAGGCGTCGCCATTGATGCGCAGGGCAATCCGACCCAAGATCCCACTGCCGCGCGCGAAGGTGCGTTGCTGCCCTTTGCAGGCCATAAAGGTTTTGGGCTGGCACTGATGATGCACGCAATGGGTTTGCTCACCGGTGCAGGCACCACGGCTGATAAAAACAACGGCCACCTGATCATCGCCTTCAAGCCTGATCTGATGTACTCAACCGAACAGTACAAAGAAGATGTCAGCGCCCTGCTCACCCGCATTAAAACTTCAAAGCGGGCAGCCGGCGTTGACGAGATTCGTATCCCATCAGAACGCTCCTTCAAAGAGCGCGCACGCAACTTGAAGGACGGGCTTGAGTTTGATACGGCAGTGTTTAACCGCTTACGCGCGTTTGCTGGCGTTTAATTTTTTTACTTATTCGAGCTTAGTCGACGCCCAAGCGGTGAGCAAAGGCTTGCCGCTTGTAGTGGTCCAGACGGCAAGGTAGCGGTTATATAGGCTTTTCTCAGCGCCGGCCGAGTTGATTTTCATCTTGACTTTGCCTTCGACAATGACGGCGGTGCCGATTACCCGTGCAGTCACTTCTTCGCGATCCAATTGCAAATATTGCACCGTTTGACTTGCTACGCTGTGGACATAGGTGTCTTTAGTATCGCGGCGGCCGCTGGCGTGGGTGTATGTCAGCCCCTCATCTAACAGCGCGGCCAAGCCGGGTCCGTCTTTTGCCAGCAAGACCTTGCAGCGCAGTTCGTCTAGGGCGAGTGCTTGCTGCTCGAGTGCTTTAATTTCGTTTGGTGTCATTTGTCTGTCTCCGGTTGATTTATGAGTAATATATACCTATGCGAACCTTTTTTATTCTGTTGTTATTAGTCAATGTTGGGGTCTTTGCGCTTGGGCAGGGCTGGTTTGGGCAGGCGCGTAGTGAAGCGGGCCGATCAGCGGCTAGCAAACTGCAAACTCAGCTTAATGTTGAGTCGGCAAAGTTTGGGCCCGGGCAGCTTCAAGCTCAGTAATCTGTTGCAAAATTCGGGTGGTCGCACCGGTATGTTGGGCAACCCACTCGCGCGCCAGACGGCTTTTTTCGCTTAAAGCTTGTTGATCTTGCAACCAGAACACAGCCATCGACACCGCTCGCTGCGCCGCATCAAGCGGGTCGATTGACTGAATTTGCGCAGCCGCCCCGATTTCAACCGCGTGCGCGACCGCTTCAGCAAAATTGTGCGTGTGCGGGCCGACAATCACTGGTGTGCCAAGCGCGCAGGCCTCAATCAGATTTTGCCCACCCACTGGTGCAAAACTACCGGCAACAATCGCGACGTCGCTCGCTGCATAAAAGAACGGCATCTCACCTAGCGTATCGCACAATACAACCTTAATGCCCGCCAGCATTTGTTCTGGCTGCGTATTGTGGCGAAGTGCAGACCAGCGCACCGTTGCGGTACCCGCCTGTTCAAGCAACGCCGCCGCTTCATCAAACCGCTGAGGGTGCCTGGGTATCAACAAAAACAAAGCCGTTGACGCTTGCTGCGTTAGCGCCTGTACAAACCAGGCATCTTCGCCCTCGCGGGTACTGGCAATCGCAATCACTGGTCGACTCAAGCGCTCGCGCCATGCTCGCCCGGCATCTACTGCCAACATAGGCAAAACCACATCAAATTTAAGATTACCCACCACGTGAATGTTCAGCGCCCCAACCTCGTACAGGCGCGTGGCATCGTCTTCTGTTTGTGCCAAGGTCAGGTCAATGCCTGCATACGTATCACGCATCAAGCTTATAAAAACTTTATCAATCTGCTTAACCTGCTTTTGCGATTTTTCTGAAAAACGCGCGCTCGCTAAAACCATTGGCACGGCGGCCAATTGAGCCTGCTCAATCAAATTGGGCCAGACTTCTCGCTCAATCAAAATCCCCAGACGCGGCCGATAATGTTGAAAAAACTTTTGCGTCGCGCCCGGAAAATCATACGGGATCCATTGTTGGCGCAGTTGGCCTGCCGCGATCTCAGTGGCAAACAAACGTGCGCCCTCAGCCCGACCCGTTGCGGTCATGTGCGTCAGCAATACGCGTTCGCCACGAGCAAGAAACTGCAAAATTAAATTTTGTGCTGCACGCGTTTCACCCAAGCTCACCGCATGCACCCAGACGGGGGCCTCGCCATCCCAAGGCAGCGCATAAAAGCCAAACCGCTCGGCACTGAAGATTTGCCAAGCACTGGCCGTGCCGCGCGCGCGCACAAACATATACGCCCAAAGCAAAGGGGCGACTAATCTTAAAAGAATGGTGTAGATTATTAACGGCATCGCGTAATACTAACGCAGAGCTTGCTCAAAAATGGTGTAAGTTTTTAACGGCTTCGCATAATACTAGCGCAGAGCTTGCTCAATTGCAGCAAGTACCGCTTGTCTTGAAGGCGGTTGACCCCGATCACCGAGGCTTGCCGTAAAGGCGCCGCCCACTAAGGGTGTACGCACCGGCGTTGACGCCTTGTAAATCCCGATAGTTGGGCGCCCAAGCGCAGCCGACAAATGTGTCAAGCCACTGTCTAAACCAACCATCAGGGTCGCAGCCGCCAAGTGGTGGGCGGTTTCGGTCAGGGTGCCACGCGGCAAGACCTCTGCGTTTGAATAGCCCTGAATCAAAGCCTGCGCGCGCTCGGCCTCAGCCGGATTGCCTGCTAAAAGTTTTAACTGCAGACCGCGCTGTGTCAGTAAATCAAACACCGCATGCCAGTCTGGCACCGGCCACAATTTATCGTCGCGACTGGCCGAGGGCATAATCATTACGTACGGCGTGCCGCGGCCGCGCGCCGCTTGCGCCTGCAACTCAAACCGCTGCAAGCCAAAGTCAGGTTCGCCTTGCACTGAATAACCAAAGGCACTTGCGGCCAACAGGCGCTGTCGGGTCACGGCGGGCTGCCAAAACTCAATCCGATGACGCACGTCATAAAACAAGCTGGCAAGGGGCTCGCGCGCCGAGCGCCA
>CAMEAW010000142.1 GCA_945911685.1 Bordetella parapertussis | reverse complement strand
TCATTGATGTACTTGGCATCTGTTGTGCCGAGCTTGCCGTCTTGACCCGGAAAGCGATAACTCCAGTGCCACTGTTTTCCGACCGCTTCAACGATCGCGGCATCTTGCGGAACATTCACAAAATTAGCCCAGACAAACAGGCCCGGGGTCAGCATTGAGGCGATGGCCAGCGTTGTGAGGCCAACTAGCCACCATTCAAGCTTGGTATTTTCAGGCTCGTAGGCTGCTCTGCTACCTTTTTTCTGTCGAAAACGAACGATGCAGAACACAACAAACAAATTGACCGCGACAAAAACGATTCCAGTGACCCAGAAGGTGAGGCTAATCGTTTGATCCATCGCGCCCCAATTTGAAGCGATTGGCGTGAAGTACCAGGGGCTCAATAAGTGAAATAAAACTGAGCCGATGACCAATAAGGTCAATACAATTGCTATAGCCATAGTGTTGGGCCACCGTTGTAAACACCAACGCCACCTCAACAGTTGTTACTGTGGCGAGAGTTGCTTAATATGAAAAAAAACAGAAACAGTGAAGCGATGTAGCAGTCGAGCAGTTAACGATCTTTAAATTTATATTTGTGATCTGTCATGCTTACAACTGAATGTAGTCCGGTGCGAACCCTACATGCCCAAAAAGAGGCTAATTTTGTGAGGCGAGTGTAGACGGTATTTAGTATGTTGTGCGGCTTTTCTAAAATTAATTACGCGGGGTTTACCCTTGTGTGCGATTTGGGTGGGTCGCGTCAATTTAGCTATAGATAAAAATTTTTTTAAGAACTGGGTACATTAACAGACCCACAATGAGCCACGGCACGCACGCCCAGGTGACATCGACTAACCAATGTTGGCGTGCAACATTCGCCTGTCTTGCGGGTATTCGAACGTGATGCATGATGAGTGTGTAAAGCACCGCAACTAGGCTAGCGCTCATTGTCAAAAGTGTGAAGGTGACTAATAAAAGTGTATCGATTGGCATAGGTATACTTGCCTTTTATTTTTTTTCGAGAGACTGATCGGTTCGTCAATGGATCAGACAATATGTGGCACTTTTTCATTACATATAATGATTTACAACACCTTTTTTAATGACTATGTGCAGCAGATGCTACACCTCATTGGTCAAACGTAACGCGCTATTTCTACAATGCCATCAAATCGTCCCGCTTTGCACGCTATGCAGCATCGCTCTGAAAGACGACGATTGACGCTTATATCCATCTAACCTTATTCATTTGCAAACCCACTCGCCATGACAACTTCAGCAAAATCTCAATCTGCCTTTTCATGCGCCTTGTTCGTCATGAACGATATCAACCCTATCGTCGAGTCAGAGTTCAACGAATGGTATCAAACTGAGCATGTCCGTCAGCGTATGCAGATTCCGGGGTTTTTATCTGCACGGCGATATCGTGCACTTGGTGATTCGCAGGCCTATATGGCAATCTACTTATGCACCGACGTTGGGGTGCTTGAGTTGCCTGAATACGAAGCTATTCTCGTCGAACCCACACCGCTTACGAAAAAAATGATGCCGCACTTTCGAAATATGGTGCGATCTGCTTGTGATGAAACGTGGTCAGCAGGTACGGGCTTAGGTGGCGAAGCGGTTGTGATGCGGTGCGCCCCCCAACCCGGTCAAGAACAAGTGGCTCGCGACTTCATTACCCAAACGCTTTACCCGCAGTTCGTTCGAGCCAACTGCTTGGTGCGTTTGGCCCTCTGGGAGGCCTCGGCCAGTGTGGGCGCGGCACCAAGCCCCGAAGAAGCGCGACGTGGCGCACCTGATCAGCGAGTGAACTGGGTGTTGTTCTTCGAGACTTACGATTTAACCACTTGCGAAAATCTGTTGCAGCAGCCAGCGACGCAACGGGCCCTTGAGCGGCACGGCCTGATCGTACAAGCGCAGTCAAGCTATCGCTTGATGAGTACGTTCGAGTCAGAAGTAGGGTGAACTTACTCTAAATTCATTGCTTGCTCACGCATCTGCTCGATGAGCAGTTTGAGGTTCATGGCTGCACGTGTCATTTCTAAGCTGCCCGCTTTTGAGCCCAAGGTATTGGCTTCGCGGTTCATTTCTTGAAACAAAAAATCTAGGCGCTTGCCCACGCTTGCGGCGGGCGTTGTGTTGGTTTTTTGTTTCGCTTGTGAATCCTGTTGACCCGACAACAAATATTCAAGTTCAGCCAAATGTGACTGAAGGCGCGCGAGCTCTTCAGCGACATCAATGCGCAAGGCAAACAGGCTTGATTCACCGGCGATACGTTCTGAGAGCTCAGCGCCACTGATGTGCGTGAACCCATTCGGAAAGGCATTGTGCAGCGTGTCTTTAAGTTTTTGAGCAAGCTTGTCGCGTTGTGTTGCAAGCAATACCGGCATCAGCGTTTCAACTTCGCTCACGATGGTTGACACTTGTTTAGCCGTATCAAGCATGGTTAAGGCCAGACGAGCGCCTTCGCGCTGGCGACCTTCAAGCAATTGCGCCAAGGCGGGCTCGAGCGCCGCCAAACACGCTTGTGCCCACTCTTCGGGTTCGGTTTGAGTTTGTTGCCCGCCGGCCATATTCATGATTTCGTGAAAGCGGGGGCTGTCGGTATCGGGCAAAACTGTACGAATGTGAGCCAACTGTGAAGCGATACGCTGCATGGCTGCGTCACTGAGTTGTTGTTCGGTATCGAGCGCAGGGCGCGCAAAACTCGCCCGCACTTCAACTTTGCCTCGCACCAAGCCTTTTGCCAAACGTTCTCTGATTGGCTGTTCAGCCAAACGCATTTCGTCAGGCATACGAAAGAGCACATCAAGATAGCGACTGTTGACGGCTTTAATTTCAACGGAAATGACGCCGCACTGTGCGGTGAATTTACCTTGCCCGAAGGCGGTCATACTGGCGATCATGGTTGACTCCGTAAAAGCGACTGATCCAGATTTAAAAGCGACGGCCTCAGAATGCCTGATAGCCCCAGGGCGGCGGGCAAGGCTGTTTCAGTTAACCCTGCCCGCAATGTGAGGGTGCTGAGGTTGCCTAGATTTGAGGCTCTCACGGGATCAGCCCAACACCGAGCGCTGCGCCATCAGGGTTGCGCGGGTCTGAGGCACCCAAAAAGAGATTCGACTGACGCTGTACGGTTTGCACACGCCCCATGGTGGGCATGATCCTAACCTCATGGCCCATATTTTTTAACAAGACAACAGTATCGGGGCTAAAGCCTCGCTCAAGGCGCAGAAAGTCTGGCAGCCATTGATGATGCATTCTTGGTGCGGCAATCGCCTCGGCGATGTTCATTTTAAAGTCGATGATATTAATTAGATTCTGTAACACTGTGGTGATGATGCGGGCACCACCCGGAGATCCTGTGGCCAGCATGGGTCCTTCTGGGCCTGAAACAATTACGGGGGTCATCGAGCTCAAGGGCCGTTTGCCAGGCGCGATGGCATTGGCATCGCCGCCGATGAGGCCAAAGGCATTGGGTACGCCGGGTTTAATCGAAAAATCGTCCATCTCATTGTTCAGTAAGACCCCTGTGCCGCGCGCGACAATGCCCGAGCCGAAATTCAAATTAAGCGTATAGGTACAGCTCACAACATTACCCGCTGCATCCATCACTGAAAAGTGCGTGGTCTGGTCGCTTTCAAAGGCTGGCGGCTGTCCGGGCTTGACCATCACGCTTGGGGTGACGCGATCGGGTTTGATCTTATTTGCTAGCTCGTCTGCATATTTTTTTGAGGTCAAGCCTGTTTGCGGAACCTTCACAAAATCCGGATCGCCTAAATGTTCAGCGCGATCGGCATAGGCCAAGCGAGCGGTTTCTGCAATCAGATGAACCACCTGAGCGCTACCGGCACCGTACTGGGCAAGCGGATAGCGTTCAAGCAAGTTGAGCATTTGAATTAAATGGACGCCACCAGAACTTGGCGCGGGCATTGAATAAATATCAAAGCCCCGATACGTGCCATGCACAGGTTGGCGCTGCACCACCCGGTAGTCTTGTAAGTCTTTGAGGCTCAGAGCCTGACCCTCAAGATTGAGTTCGGCAACGATTTTCTGTGCGACAGGGCCTTGATAAAAGCCCCCCGCACCGTGCTGGGCAATCAAGCGTAGCGTGTGTGCAAGATCTTTTTGAATGAGTCGTTCGCCTGCGCGGTAGGTAATTAACGCGTCGAGCGAGCATTCTGCAAGCGCACAGTGAGTGTTTGAGGGATCTTTGTATTTAAAAAATATCTCGCGCGTACCAGGCCAACGTCCTAAGTGCGTGCGTTGCAACGAGAACTGTTCGGCTAACACTGCACTGACAATAAAACCGTTTTCAGCCAATTGAATAGCGGGTGCGATGACCTGCTCAAGCGACAGCGTGCCGTAGTCTTGCAGGGCACGGGCTAAGCCCGCAACCGAGCCTGGTACACCGACCGCATAAGGGCTTTGGGTCGATTTGCCGGCAATAACGCGATCTTGGTGGTCAAGGTACATATCGCGTGAAGCCGAGGCGGGCGCGACTTCACGAAAATCAAGTGCGACAGGCTTGGTGCCTTTGGCAGTTTGCACCAGCATAAAACCGCCACCACCTAAATTGCCGGCGTTGGGCAGCACCACTGCCAAGGCAAACCCTACGCCAACAGCGGCATCAATGGCGTTACCGCCTTGCGCCAGAATATCGACACCCACCTGTGAGGCGAGGCGTTGTTCACTCGCCACCATTCCGCGCTGACCGCGCTCGGGGTGAAAAATAGAGAACGTATTGTCGTATCGTGCGATCGCGGTGTTTGGAGCAGTCGCCGAGGGTGGGGCGGGCCGAGTCTGAACTTGAAGTGAGGGTTGAAGCAGGGGTTGAGGAAGTGATTGGACAGGAGCCTGGGTTTGCGTCAGAGTCTGCGCTCGGGCAGGGGGGAGGGTCGCGGCAGCGGCGATACCCGCGATGAGCCCACCCACACATAAGCGGTACACAGCACCTCGAGCGCTGCGTATACTGTGAGTCCATCGCATTTGCTGCCTACAACAACCCTCAAGCATGCGTCACCTTATTTATTTAGTCTTTGTGAGAACTTAACGTGTCAAATACTAGCATTAGCCAGCCACGCCCCTCAGGTCGCGTTTTTGACGCGATGCGTCAAGTCAGTATCAAACGTCAATTTACGCGCTATGCCGAAGGCTCGGTGTTGATTTCGATGGGTGAGACGCAAGTTTTGTGCACGGCCAGTGTGCTTGAAAAAGTACCGCCGTTTTTAAAAGGCAAAGGGCAGGGCTGGGTCACCGCTGAGTACGGCATGTTGCCGCGTTCAACCCACACCCGTTCTGATCGCGAAGCTGCTAAGGGCAAGCAATCGGGGCGTACACAAGAGATTCAGCGGTTGATTGGGCGCAGCTTGCGCGCGGTGATGGATATGTCGTTATTGGGTGAACGCACAATTCAGATTGATTGTGATGTGCTTCAGGCTGATGGTGGCACGCGTTGTGCAAGCATTACAGGGGCCTGGATCGCTGTGGCCGATGCCGTGGATGGTCTGCTTGCAAAAGGCTTGCTGACGAAAAATCCGCTTAAAGATTCTGTAGCCGCCATTTCGGTTGGCATGGTCGATGGTCGGGCGGTGCTCGACTTAGATTACCCCGAAGATTCAGGCTGCGATGCCGACATGAATGTCGTCATGACTGGGGCCGGGCGCTACGTCGAGGTGCAGGGCACCGCTGAGGGTCACACCTTTGACCGTACCGAGCTCAACACTCTATTGCAATTGGCCGAGAAAGGCATTAGCGAGCTCGCTCGATTGCAAGCGAGCTCACGGGCTTAGATTGTGCGACCGCCGTCAACCGGCAACTCAACACCCGTCAAAAACGACGCCTCGTCAGAGGCCAAAAACACCGCCGCGTTGGCGATGTCGCGCGGTTGACTCATGCGGCCCATGGGGATGGTGGCAATGAAGCGTGCGCGGTTTTCGGGGGTGTCTGGGACGCCCATGAAATCACTTAGCATAGCCGTGTCGCCAATCACCGGGCAGATCACATTGACGCGGATGTTATCCGGGGCAAGTTCAACGGCAAGCGACTTGGTCAGCAAGTTTGCTGCGCCCTTTGAGGCGTTATACCAAGTTAAGCCGGGCCTAGGTCGAATTCCTGCGGTTGAACCCGTGTTGATGATGCAGCCAGATTTTTTTAAACGCATCATGGGTACGACGGCGTTGATCATGTGGTAAATCGCTTTGACGTTGACATCAAAGCAACGATCAAACGAGGCCTCATCCACATTCAAAAATGGCTGATTTTTGTGAGTGTAGCCAGCGTTATTCACAACAATATCCACGCCGCCAAACGTCGACACTGCTAAAGCAACCGCCCGATCGACATCAGCGCGCTTGCTGACATCACATTTAACGGCCACGGCTGCAGCCCCAAGCTCGGCCGCAACTTTTTGCGCGCCCGCTTCGTTGAGATCGGCGATCACAACTTTGGCACCCTCACGCACATAGCACCGGGCAATTTCTGCACCAAAGCCGCTTGCGGCGCCGGTCACGATGGCTACTTTATTGTTTAAACGCATGATGTCGTCATCCTTTTTTAGGTTATTTTTCTCAGATATTGCTAGCTTAGGGTTTAGCCAAGATATCACCAAGCACGCCTTGCCCACGAATGCCCCAAACGGTTTGAATCAGTGCCTTGACCTGCGCTTCAGTGGCGGCGCCTTCATAGGTACCCAAACGCATTGCCTTGAATTCAATTTCGTCGCGCGATAAGGTGTTGCCTGGATCGCCTTTCGGCTCGTCGACACGACCGGTGACTGAACGACCGTCGGTCGTCTTAACGGTGACTTTACCAATCCAGCGCTGCGGATAGGCTGTGTCAACCTCTTCGTCGAGCTCCATGGTGACGCGATCGCGAAAGTTCGCAACCGTGGCATCTTTCAACGCGCCGTCGAACCCAGCTAAATCGGCCGAGTTGCGCAGAGCGATCAGCGCCAACACAGTGCCCATCGAAAACTTCGACTGATGTACGGTCTGTGGATCAGTCACGGGGCCCAGCACATCAATGGCCCCTTGGTGGACGTGTGTAACCACCGAGGCGATGTCGCTGGCTTTTAGACCATGTTGCTTCATGGCGTGTTGCAAAGCGTCAGC
>CAMEAW010000141.1 GCA_945911685.1 Bordetella parapertussis | reverse complement strand
TAGGGGGTGACATCTGCTTCTTTAATAAAATATCGACTCTTGGTCATGCTGATCTCTCTCAGTAAAAATTAAAAAATGAGCCCTTGGCTGCGCCTGCAAAAATTATGCTTTAGCGCTTCAAGAATCCCGCATAGTTTTGGGCCGCCACTTCGTCGCATTTTTTTCTGTAAACATCCAACCCAGCTACGTACGGCGTAAATACGCGAGGCTTTCCTGGTACGTTTGCTCCAACATACCAAGAGTTCGCTAGGGGATAGAGTGTCGAGTCACCCACGTCGTTGACATGCTGAGTCCACTGCGCTTGAGCACTTGGATCTGCATCGATCTCATGTAGCCGCTGCGATCGTATCTGTTCGATGCAATCCGCGATCCAGTCGACATGCTGTTCAATCGCACACACCATATTCGTTTTTACAGAGGGGCTTCCTGGCCCGGTCACAATAAACATATTGGGAAACCCGGCCGTCATGAGACCCAGATAAGTTGCTGGACCATCTGCCCACTTTGTTTTGAGCTCAACACCCTGCTTGCCTCGAATATCAATCTCAAAGAGCGCGCCGGTCATCGCATCGAATCCCGTTGCAAAAACAATCGCATCCAAGGCGAAACTCTCGTTTTCAGTTTTTAGCCCTTCAGGTTCAATCTGCTGTATCGGTGCTTTCTGGACATTCACCAGCCGTACGTTATTGCGGTTGTAGGTTTCAAAATATCCTGTGTCTACACACAAACGCTTTGTCCCGATGTAGTGATCATTTGGACATAAGTCTTCGGCCGTTTGAGGATCTTTTACAATTTGTCGAATTTTTTGTCGAACAAATTCACCCGCAGTTTCATTTGCCTCTTTACTGACCAAAAGATCGGTATAGGTATAAAGAAAGCTAATCGCACCGCCCTTCGCCCATTTGGTCTCGTACGTTTCTTGGCGCTCCTGCGCTGAAACCTCAAAAGCCTTTTTGGTTGGCTTAGGATGCCCCCCAATACAAAATGGCGTCAACTGCGCCTCTGCCCGGTGTTCAACGTAATTCGCCTGGTGAGCCTGATGCACCGCGGCGTCAAGAGCCCTGTTATGTGCTGGGACCACAAAATTGGCGTGACGCTGAAACACATACAACTGCTTAGCCTCTTTAGCGATCAACGGGATCATTTGCACCGCTGAAGAGCCCGTACCAATCACGCCAACCCTTTGCCCCGTGAAGTCGATACCTTGCTCCGGCCATAGTCCGCTGTGATACCACTTACCTTTAAAACGATCGATTCCCGGAATCTCGGGGAGCTTTGCCGTCGAGAGGCAACCGGTTGCCATGACGCAAAAAGGCGCCTCTACAAAGTCACCCTGTTGCGTCGACAGAGTCCATAGGCAGCGCTCACTATCGTAGTGCGCAGACGATATCCTCTGATTCAGCTCAATATCTTTACGCAGATCAAACCGATCCGCCACGTGGTTCAGATACTTCAAAATAACGGGTTGCTCAGCGTAACGCTCTGGCCAAACCCAATCTTGCTGAAGATCTTCGTCAAACGAATACGAGTATTCAAGGCTCTCAACATCGCATCGCGCACCTGGATATTTATTCCAAAACCAAGTGCCTCCGACATTTGAGCCCGCTTCAAACACCCGAACACTCAGGCCAAGCGCGCGCAACCGTTTAAGCATATAGAGCCCCGCGAAACCCGCTCCAACCACAACCGCGTCATAGCGTTGCGCCTTTATTGCTGCCGCTGGAACATCCTTCACTTGTGTAGCATTCGACATGACTTTGTTTTTCATCCAGAACAAAAGGGTTGATTTTTACTGTGGCGCAATATTTGCCTTTTTAACTACACGGCCCCACTTTTCAATATCCTGTGCAAGTAACGTCCTGAACTGCTCAGGCGTCGTAGCTAAAGGCTCCATACCAATAGAGAGAATTCTCGCAATCACAGCAGGCTCTTTTAAAATCACAGCGATGTCTGCGCTAATTTTGGCGACAATCTCGGTCGACATATTGGCTGGCCCAAGCAAACCAACCCATGGGCTGACGCCAAACTGCGGGTAACCGAGCTCTGAGATGGTCGGTAAATTAGGCAGGCGTTGAGACCGCGCGGCACTCGTGACTGCCAACGCTTTTAAACTGCCACTATCAACCTGCTGCGCAATCGAAGGAACACTCGCAACAACGGTTGACACGTGATTGCCAAGCAAGTCTGTCAGAGCAGGCGCTGCGCCCTTGTAGGGAACATGCTCTAACTTCATATCCGTCGCCTGATTAATCATTTCGCCAATCAAATGATTCAAGGAGCCCGTTCCAGCTGAGCCAAACGTCAGCCCAGGTTTAGATTGAGCCAGCTTCACCAGCGCAGGAAAATCAGATACCCCCAACTGATTATTTGTTGCGATTAGAAAGGCCACCGAGCCGATCGTTGCGATCGGCGTAAAGTCTTTAATTGGGTCATAAGGCAAAGACTTGTACAGGCTAGCGTTGATCGCCTGAGGTCCATCACTTGACATCAAAAGGGTATACCCATCATTCGGGGCTGTCGCGACAAATTGCGCCCCGATGATGCCGCCCGCACCTGCTTTATTTTCAACAAAGACTGAACGACCCCAGCGTTGCGACAATTTTTCCGCAAACAATCGCGCCAACAAGTCTGTGGCGCCTCCTGTCGTTTGCGGCACAACCATTCTTACTTCTCTTTGTGGGTATTGTTGCGCAACCGACACTGAACTGACACAAAACAACGCAGCGGCCGCGAAGCCGACCTTAAGCATCCTCATTGAATTCCCCTTGTTTGGAACCACGCCGCCCTGTTTTGAGATTTTTAATGGCGCGCTTCGATCAGCGTCTAGGCACTAACCTTAGCGCTATGCTACAAGTATTTATTAGAATTTTCTAGCTTATGTGCGGTTATTATGAGCAGAATAATACAAAGCACCCATACAAGCGGTGCGTCACCCAGGAGACACACATGAAAGTCTATGAAGCCGTCACGGTTGGTTTGGTTGCTGAAGGTTGCAAAACACTCTTTGGCCTGATGGGCGATGGCAATATGTCGCTGTGGGGCGCTTTAGGGCGTCAGGGCAAAATCGATATTGTCTCGTCGTTTAATGAGGCCGGTGCCGTCTCGATGGCAGATGGCTATTCGCGCACCACTGGCCAAGTCGGCCTGTGCACCATTACCTGTGGCCCTGGTCTTACGCAAGTTGGTACATCTCTGAGCATTGCCGTGCGCAACCGCTCGCAGATGGTCTTAATTACTGGGCAAATTGCTGCAGGTGCAAAAAACAATATTCAATCCATGGATCAACGGCGCTTTGTTGAGGCCTGTGGCGCTCGGTTTCACGACATCAGCAGTGCCGATAACTTAGCCGATGAAATGGCAGAGGCGTTTTATGCCGCGCGCGTGCATCGCATCCCGGTTGTGCTCAACCTGGATATGGCGCTGCAAGAGCAGTCTTTTGACTGGGATTTTGACTACCGGCCTTCGACTAATTTCTTGCCTGCCCCGATTGGCGCCCCAAGCGACGAGTCACTGCAGCCATTGCTAGAAAAGCTAATTGCTGCCGAACGGCCTGTAATCATCGCGGGCCTTGGCGCGCAACGCGGGAATGCGAAGCCAGAGATTCTTAAACTTGCTGCGCAACTCGGTGCCTTAGTCGGCACCTCACTGCAAGCGAAAGATTTGTTTCTGGGTGAAGAATACAACCTCGGTATTTCAGGGACCTTTGCGTCGGCACCTGCCGAGCACCTATTTGCCGAGTCAGACTTTGTATTGGCGCTTGGCGCTGAATTGGGTTACTACACCGCTGAGGGCGGTTTGATGTTCCCTTCAGCCGAAGTGGCACGTATCGATATCAAAGCGGCCCCTGACGAGATTGGCGTCATCCCTGGTCTGTACGTCTGTGGTGATGCCAAGAAAACCGCGGCTGCCTTAAGCAGGCTGCTTGAGGCCCGCAAGGTACAAAAAGAAGGTTTCCGTACCGCAGCGACTCGCGACACTTTAAACGCACCGGCCGCCGTCTTTACCAAGCCAACCGATGGCTTGGATCCACGTCTACTCGCAAAGAATCTATCGCAAGGTTTGCCTAAAGATGTTGTGCTCACCATCGGTGCCGCGCATTATTTTTCGTTTCCGGCGATGTACACGGCTTTACCTGAGGGTGCTCTGGTTCACTTCTCGCATCACTTTGGCGCAGTGGGCCAAGCGCTGCCGCTTTCAATTGGCGTGAGTGTCGGGCATCCCGGGCGTGCGCACGTTGCAATGGAAGGCGACGGTAGTGTCATGATGAACTTGCAAGAACTCTACACCGTTACCCGACACAAGATTCAACTGGTGCTAATTATCTGGAACGATGCAGGCTACGGCGCTGAGGTACACAAGCTCAAAGCAAAAGGCTTTGATCCATCGCTTGCACAATGGCAGTCGGCAGATTTTGCGGCCATTGGAAAAGCTTTCGGTGGCGATGGGGTACGACTCGCGTCCGAGGCTGACCTCGCACCGACGATCGAACGCGGCATCAAAGCCGGCGGCTTATTTATCATCGATGCGCGCGTGTCACCATCCGAGATGAGCGACCCCTACGGCAAGCTGCATTTTGGTCGCGAAAATCGTGCGCCACACTTACGTCGACTGAACAAGGGCGCTTAAGCATGCGCTTTGAAGGAGAATTTAGCGTTCCAGGGCAACCCCGCGCGGTGCTTGAGCGTTTTGCTGAAGTCGAGCGAATGGTCAAGTGCATGCCGGGCGCCAGCATTGATGGGCGCGACGACGATGGCAACTATCTAGGCGGAATGTTGGTTGCCTTTGGACCAAAGAAAATTAAGTTCAAAGGCAAAGTGACCGCCTCGGTCGATTTAGAGGCCTTGACTGGAAAACTGCACGTGCGCGGTGCTGCAGATATGCGGGCTGGTGCGCGTGCTGAGGTCAACGTGGTGTACACGGTGCGCGACGATGCCTCGGCAAGCAAGCCAACCAGCATCGTGGCACTGACCTCGGATGCCGAGTTAGGCGGTGTGTTGGCTGATTTCGGCAGCACGGGTGGCATCGCCGTCACGCAGGCGTTGATGGATGTATTTGCTCAACGCTGCGCTGAAGAATTCAGTAAAGAGGCAAGTGTACCGACAAGCGAGGGCGCCCCACAGCCAAGCACAGCAGCGACCGCCAGCGAAAGCGCGACCAGCGCAAATACGACTGGCCAAGGCAGTGCAGCAACCGCAGCCGCACTCCCAGCGCCTGAACCGACCAACGAAGCTCTGTCTGCAAACGCCTTGCTCTGGTCAATTATCCGAACAAAATTTAAACAATTTAAACAGTGGCTAGGCCTTAGGAGTTAATCATGCTTCACGCTTTGATCGTACGCCTCAAACTCGCGCTTGTATTAGTCTTCGTCCAAGCTTGTCTCGTGCCAACCTCTTGGGCTGCAAACGAACCCGCGTGGCCGACTAAGCAGGTGACTCTTGTGGTCCCGTATCCTCCTGGTGCGATTACTGACACGGTTGGCCGACGCCTTGGCAACCAGCTGGGTGCGGCCTTAGGCGTGCCGGTGGTGATTGAAAATAAGGCAGGCGCTGGTGCAAATTTAGGTGCCGCCTTTGTTTCAAATGCACAACCTAACGGCGCGACTATTCTGTTTACCTCATACGGCAACATCATGATCGACTCAGTCACCGAGGCACAACACAAGTTGACGCCCGTGGCCGCTGTCGGGCCAATGACAGTGGTGATGCTGGTACGACCAGACTTACCCTATAAAACGATTGAAGAGCTGGTGACCTACGCGCGTGCGAATCCGCAAAAAATTAGTTTTGCAAGTGTTGGCATTGGCAGCTCGTACCATCTCTTAATTGAACAAATGAACTCACTCGGCAAACTAGATATGGTCCATATCCCCTACAAGGGTGGGGCCGCCTCAATGGCGGATTTTCTTGGGGGTCGGGTTGATGTGATGCTCGCGACTTGGCTCTTTGCAAGGCCCTATGTGAATGACAATCGTGCGCGAGCAGTCGCTTTGACAAACGGCGAGCGTTCACCAACATTGCCCAATCTGCCCACTGTCAATGAACGGGCGGTGCCTGGGGTCAAGCTCATTGATGGGCTGGGCGTCTTTGCACCTAAAGGGCTACCCGAGGCTTTAGTCGCACGGTTAAACAAAGAGATTAATCAAATCATCCAAGAGCCAGCCATGAAAGCCTGGCTCACCAACGAAGCGATACCCCCCACCCCAATGACGACAGCAGCGTTTGAAAAAATGTTAGTCGATGAGGCCAAGCCGTTAGATAAATTGATTCGCGAAAACAAAATTGGTATGAAATAAGCGATTCGACTTTCACGCCACTCTCGGAATTAAAATAAGCTATTCGACCTTGGCGCCACTCTCGGTGATGATTTTTTTCCAGCGAACTTGCTCTTCTTTCATGTATTGAGTGAACTGCGCAGGCGTACCCCCTAAAAGCACGGTACCTTGCGGAGCGAGTTTAGTTTTAAGCGCAGGCTCTTGCAGTGCGGTCGCCAGCACACTGCTTAATTTTTTGATGATCTCGGGGGCAACGCCTTTCGGCACAACCACGCCTTGCCAAGCGCCCATCACCCAATCTGTCGTGCCTAGCGCCTCATTAAAAGTGGGCACATCCGGAAACAATGGGCTGCGCTGCGTCGCCGCAATCGCCAACGGGCGCACTCGCGCATCAGTCAGCATCGCCACTGCTGCGCTTAAAGTCGAAAACATGAACTGGGTACGACCACTGGCGACATCGATCAGCGCTGGAGATTCGCCCTTGTAGGCAATGTGGCTAGACTCTAAACCAAATTCTCGTGCGAAGGCCGCGGCAGGCAAGTGGGTCATCGTGCCCGCACCGCTTGAACCATAGTTCATATTGCCTTGAGCTTTTGCGTACGCCACAAACTCTTTCAGCGAACGTGGCGCCAAACTTGGCGTCGTTAAAAACACCAAAGGATTCGTCGCCGTCAACATCACGGGCGCAAAATCTACAAAAGGATCGTACTTCACACTCTGGTACAAGAGTGGCCCTAAAACGATTGCTGAAGTCGCATAAAAAATTGTGTACCCGTCTGGCTCGGCACGCGCAACTTCTGCCGCAGCAATATTGCCACCGGCGCCTCCTTTGTT
>CAMEAW010000140.1 GCA_945911685.1 Bordetella parapertussis | reverse complement strand
AGCGGCCGCTTCATGGTTCGAGTGCCATCGCTCGTGCATCGTCGCCTCGCTACCGAGGCTGCCGATCTGGGGGTGAGCATCAACCGCTTAGTTTCGGCTAAATTGGCTCTCTCTTAACAGCCAACACTCAAGGAAGCATCCAACGAACTGGAGTCAGTTCGAACGATTTGGAATCAGTTTGAAATAGTTTTGGCGGGGCAGCCCTGGCTGCATCACAAACCGCCTGAGGTGCTGCAATTTCAGGTTTTTTGCTTTTGGTCTGCGGGAGGGATACTAACCAATGGCTGAAGTCACTCGCGTGATGTACAAATCTTGTAGCCAGTCCGATCCACGAATCTATATGGATCAGTCGAGCAAGGATTTGACTGTCGCAAGGGGCAACAAGAGAAAAAGTGGTTGTTCTGGGAGCGCGATGAACCCGTGGTGAGCGTAGAAACCGGCGGCCGACTCGTCTTTGGCATCAACAACTAGCGCATACGCTGCGATCTCTGCCGTGGCCGCACGCCTGAGGGCATCGGCTAATAATGCGGCTCCGAGGCCCTTGCCCTTGAAGGAATCGCTCACGGCCAGACGCCCCATTCGCACTGCCGGCACGCTGGGGTAGCGAGGTAGTTTTTTCGCAAGCGTCTCGGGTAGGTCGGATAGCAAAATACTCGCCGAGGCCAGCGTGTAATAGCCCGCGATCTGTCCCATATTGTCGTTCGCCACGAAACAAGCAGACACTCGGCGTTTAATGTCCTGACTAACCTGAGTACGAAAGTACCGATCTAGTGGTTCAATGCCGCAGGTAAACTTCGCGCGATCAGCAGCGAGATCTAGCGCCAAAACAGAAAATTTAGGTACCTTTGGACGAACAGTCACAGGTGACTTCACGCAGCAAGAAGCTTGTTGGCCTTGGCAAAAGCGCGCTTGAGTGCTGCATTAGGCTTGGCAGGTGCAATCAAAGCATTTGCGAAAGCCTCTTGGTCTAGCACTGACAGGCGCACCCGGTCAGCGCGCTCTATTGTTTGCGAAGCCGCTATTTGAAGAGCATGGATCACAAAGTCGGTCATCGTACGACCTTGAATTTCTGCAGCACGCTTGACAATCAGATGCAGGTCAGGGCTGATCCGAGCCTCTAGTCGCGCAGACTGGAGTCTTGTCGTACGGGGCAAGGCTAGGGATTTGGACGGCATGACAAGCTCCTCAGTAATCTTAGCATTGTACGGCAAATTGCCGGTAAGATTCTTAAGCCTCCCATTGCGCTCTGGTCTCGGCAGCAAAATCTGCATAAGAACGCGGCCTCCGGCCAAGTTGCTCAGCCATCTTGCCTACATCTGCAGCGTTCGCAGCCATGCCATCTGAGCAAAAACGATCAAGCATCAGACGCATGTCCATCGCCATCCAACTTGGCGCGTGTTGGGCCAGTCGCGCTTCAAATGGTGCAGTGTCACTACCTGTGTAGTTGACCTGCTTATTCAGCGCCGCTGCCCAAATCTTGGCGATACCGGATCCGGTGAGTGCATCTGGACCTACAAGGTTGATGATCTCATTAGGCAGCGCTTGAGGGGCACGCTCACGTTTCAACACAGCCTGCGCTGCGATTTCGGCAATGTCGCGCACGTCGACCATAGAGACGCCTTTATCACCAATCGGAAAGGGGTACAGGCCCGGCCCCATCAAGGCATCCTTGAAAAACATGGCATCGTTTTGCATAAAACAGTTGGGTCGCAAAATAGTGGCGGGGATGCCCATCTGCGAAATCATGCGCTCAACGGCGTGCTTCGAGGTGAAGTGAGGGACATTGGAGAAAGCCTCGCCATTGAAAACGGAGAAGTAAACAACGCGCTCGATGCCAGCCTGACGAGCCAGATTGAGTGACAATACCGCCTCCGTCAGCTCTTGATTAGACACAGAATTGAGCAGAAAGAGCGTGCTTACCCCTTGAAGGGCTTTGCGCATAGACTCCACATCCAACATGTCACCTGACACTGCGGTAACTCCACTCGGAAATTTAGCCTTGTTCGGGTCGCGCGTAAGGGCGTTCACCGCCACACATTGGTTCGCAAGCTGTTGCACCAGCAACGAGCCAATGGTTCCGGTCGCACCTGTGATGAGAATGGTCATGTCGATTTCCTTTTTTGATGTCGAGTCCGAGAGAACACCGAGCCACTGATAGGATGATAAGGTGGCAAAATCAAAACGAAACACCTAAAATCAAGACAGTCCGTCCCAAATATGGAACATCATGAACCTTGACGATTTGTCAGACTTTCTATTAGTTGCCTTGCATAAAGGGTTCGCGCAAGCAAGCCGTAAAAGCGGACGACCAAAGGCAAGCCTGTCACGCAAAGTGATGGCGTTGGAGTCAGCCTTGGGCGTCAGGCTCTTCGAGCGTGGCGCAAAGACGATTAGGTTGACAGAAGAAGGCGCTTCGCTATTTGAGCGAACCAGCGGTCCTTTTAGAGAGATTACTGAAGCTGGTGAAGTGTTGCGCGATGGGCATACAAAGCCTCACGGTTTGTTGCGAATCAATGCGCCTACTCTGCTGGGTCAGTTGTTGATGGGTCGTATTGCCGCCCAGTTCACAATGGCCTATCCCGACGTCAAACTGTCGATCACGCTTGAAGATCGTCAGGTGGATCTAGTCAGTGAAGGCTATGACCTCGTTATTCGGGTCAATCCAGAGCCAAACTCTGAACTCGTTGGTCGCTGCTTTGTAAAAGACCAAGTTCATATCGTCTCAACGCCTGAGCTAAAAAAACGCTATGCCCGTGCGGGCCAAACACTACAAAGTCCGCTCCCCGTCATTGTTCGAGAATCTCAGCGAAGTGCTAAAAGTTGGCGAATATTAGGACCAACGGCCAAGGAGATACCGACGCAAACGGTCTTGCAACTTCCACTTTTAGTGATGATTCGTGACGCCGCTTTAACGGGGCTTGGTGCTGCAAAACTACCGAATCTTGTTGTCGCTGATGACTTGAAGGCTGGTCGCCTCGTTTCATGGGGCGCGGCGACCGATCAACCTTCAGAATTGTGGGTGCTGCACACGTCGAGGCGCCTGCCAAGTGCGAAGGTCAAAGCCTTTATCAGTTTTCTAGAAACTGAGTTTGGCAAAGCTACTGCTTGGTCTAGCAAAAAAAACCTAAAACTCAGCGCAATCGGTACGGCTCTATCCTTTTGAAAAAGTGAAATATTGAAAAAAGTTACTGGCGGAGCAGTACTGACTAAATCACAAACCACCTGAGGTGCTGAAATCTCAGGTTTTTTGCTTTTGGTCTGCGGGAGGGGTACTAACTACCCCTGCCGCGCCGTTTTCCCAATCTTACGCATAAGATCAAGGCAGCTCTGTAGATTGTCGAGTCATTTGTATTTGACATTTGATATCACTATTGATGCCATTTATAGATGAGCACAGTTGAAAAAATTCTCGAACAAATGCGCACTGAAGCTGCCAATGTGCGCTTCTCCGAGCTACAACGTGTGTATGAAACCTATTTTGGAAAACCCAGGCAAAACGGCAGCAGTCACGCCATCTACAAAACGCCATGGCCTGGAAGTCCGAGGGTCAATATTCAGAACAACAAAGGAAAGGCAAAGGCTTATCAAGTTCGACAAGTCCTTCTTGCCATTGAGCGTTTAGGAGCTAAGCCATGAACATCAATCACTATACCTATCGAGTCACTTGGTCTGCCGAAGACAACGAGCACGTGGGTTTATGCACAGAGTTTCCCTCGCTCTCTTGGCTTGCAGCCAACCCTGAAAAAGCACTTTCCGGTATTCGCCGAGTCGTGGGTGAGGTGGTTGCCGAAATGACTGCCTGTGGTGAACCCATCCCAGAAGCGCTCGCTGAAAAGAACTACAGCGGCCGCTTCATGGTTCGAGTGCCATCGCTCGTGCATCGTCGCCTCGCTACCGAGGCTGCCGATCTGGGGGTGAGCATCAACCGCTTAGTTTCGGCTAAATTGGCTCTCTCTTAACAGCCAACATTCATCCCCCTTTATGGGGTGGGGCCCCAAGCAGCCCCAACGAATTGGAATCAGTTCGAAATAGTTTTGGCGGGGCAGCACGATCAACATCACGAACCACCTGAGATGCTGAAATCTCAGGTTTTTTGCTTTTGATCTGCGAGAGGGATACTAACCGCCATCAATCTTGCGCAACATCCTTAGTGGCTATGTTCGTATCTTTACCAGCACCGATCAGTCGATCGACATCAGCAAACAATTTTTCTGCAAGTAGCCTGAGCTCAGCAATTGCTGACTCTTCGATTTCAAGAAAACCTTCATATTCAGCCAAATTGCGTTTTTGATGTGCAGCGTCAAGCACTCGCCACTGACTGGGTGGCCACGCTAGCGTGTGGCCAAGAGACTGAAAAACAATGTAGCGGTTTTCACTGCGATAGCCGTGCCATCGAAGTGCTGCAAGTGCAGCCCCATGTATCGCGTTATAGACACTAGCGAAGCGCCCCTCTTGAGACACCTGCGGATAGCTCGAGTCTGCAAGACGCTTGCGCGCCATCACTAACATGCGGTCAATTTCCGCACGGTTCATTGGTTCAACTTTTACCTTACCAATTTTGGCAAGATTACTGAGCGCTTCTAAAGTCATCCATATTTCCAAAAAGTTGAATAATGGGTTGGCTCAGTACTTTGTTCACAAACGAGTCTGTGTCGCTTAATCTTTTTTTGAATTCGCCAACCGTGTAACAGGTCGGGTTAACTTTTCGGCATAGCATTTCTTCTACCGGTAATAATTGGTGCAGTAACTCACTGAGCGTTAGATCTCTGCCGACAATCATGATGTCAATGTCGCTTTCAGCGGTATCTGATTGCTTTGCGACAGAACCATAAAGTAAGGCGACTTCGATTTTTTGTTCGAATGGCAACAGTGCTTCTTTCAGCAGCGCTGCTGCGCCCATGACTTTACGCGTAAGGTTGCTTAACTCTTTAAATAACGGGCTTTGGCGATTGGCAGATATTTGTCGTTGATTGCCTTTCAGCGTTGAATTGACGAGGCTGGCGACTACTAGCCTGTTGATTTCTCGCTGAAGAGACGCACTACCTAAACCCGTTAGGCGGCGCAATTCGCTCAGATGATAAGAGCGTTCGGGCTGACCATAAATCCAAAGATAAACTTTGGCTTGGCTATCTGTAAAAACGGCATCTTTTAATGACATAGCCAAATTTTAGCACGATCAGGCCAAAATTTAGAGCGATTATGAGACAGAGTCGTGAACATTAGTTTTGGCGGGGCAGCCATGACAACATCACAAACCGCCTGAGGTGCTGCAATCTCAGGTTTTTTGCTTTTGGTCTGCGAAAGGGATTCTAACCAATGACTGAAGTGACTCGCGTGATGTACAAATCTTGCAGCCAGGCCGATCCACGAATCTATATGGATCAGTCGAGCAAGGATTTGACTGTCGCAAGGGGCAGCCAGAGAGCATCTACCTCATGAAGCACCAGCCACCCGAGGTCAGGGAGCGCTTAGCCACCTGCTTTTTAGGCGACGTTGTAATTTCCGCAGTAACCCTGGCAGAGCTTGAGTTTGGAATCGCATCTACAAGTGCAGCACCGCAAGTCACGAATCGCTTGGCACTGGACAATTTTCTAGAAGACATTTTGGTGGCGCCCTTTGAAGCTCAGGCGGCCAAAGCCTACGGACCGATTCGTGCCGCATACAAAGATCGCAACCGTGATGCGCTGGATAAGCTCATCGCCTCACATGCCGTCGCTCTTAACGTGAAGCTGGTCACCAACAACGAAGCAGACTTAGTGAACTACGCTGGTCTGGTTGTAGAAAACTGGGTCAACAACCACTGAGCCCGCAACTTAACAAAGGGTCTTGGCCCCTGAGGCCTTGCAAACGCAAGTTAGGCTGTATGCAAGACTGGCGAAAATTACTAAGCCAAATTTGGGTGACAACCACCTTAAAAATTCCGTTAGTTATTACGGAAGGTTTCTGTATACTATTTAGGGGTTGGCCATCCGCCAAGGGTCTTGTAAAAATCAAAGGTGTTTCACTCATGAAAAACAAATTGTTTGTAGTCGTTGCGACGTTAACGATGTCCAGCACAGCAATAGCGCAATCCGCCTTTGAGGGCTTTTATACACAGGTTGGTATTGGTTACACCGACACATTACCCACTGCCGATAACGTATCATTAACCGTCAATAATGGTCCATACAAGGGCACATATGCTCGGAGTAGCACTTACGAGAATACTGGCGAATTTACCGGACAGATAACGGCGGGTTACATGTTTGCCCTATCGGATAAATTTTTGTTAGGTCTTGGGGTTGACTATGCCCCAGTCGTTGGCAGTCCGAACAATGTTGTTACCGTCGGTTCGGCCGGCATAAAATCTTATTCGACTTATAAAGTGACTAGTCATTTAAATGTCTTCTTAAGCCCTGCATACGCAGTTGATAAAGATAAGTTAATTTATGGAAAGGTTGGCTATTCACAATCTCAGAGTAATGTATCTTTTGCTAACAATGAAAGTCCAGATCATACTGCTCAGGGTTATGTATTAGGTTTGGGTTACAAGCAAATCATCTCAGGTGGTTGGTATGGTTTTGCTGAAGCTAACTATTTTATGTACAACTCCAAGTCTTACAATAGCAGCGGAGTCGACAACGGTGCTTCTTATTCATCATCACAAAGTCTAAAGTCTAGCGGTTACGAAGTCCTCGTTGGCGTTGGTTATAGGTTCTAAACAAACTTCTGCCTATTAGAGAGAACCCACACCCATTTGGGCGTGAGTACTAGCCACTCTAGGGTGGCTTTTTACGTCCGCATTATCCGCTACGGTCAAAGTACCAAATCCTATTTATTGACCTCGCTTACCGCAGCATGTTTGCTAGCACACTCAGAATACTGAATCACCAGCTTCAGATAGCTTTTCATCAACTCATCCCAAGACGTCCACGAAAAACTATCGATCGCTGGGCAAGGGCTGGCCAGAATTGCTGGTATTGGCGGTCGAGATGGCGGCGTTGAGCTCGCGCAGCCGGTCAAAATCAATAAGGACCGTTCGTGGCATTACGCGACTTCTCCACAAACCACACCTCACCACCAACTTTCGTTAGCCAAAGTTCACAGCTTTCTCGCCAAAATGACCAACGATGAACCTCTGAACCCACACCCAAAAAGTCATGAGGTTTTGAGACAAACGGG
>CAMEAW010000139.1 GCA_945911685.1 Bordetella parapertussis | reverse complement strand
TTGAGTTCTGTTGTGGTGCCAGGTTGCACACAAATCGTGGCGCCATTGAGCTCTTTTGCGCTTTTAATGCCGCTGTCTTTACGCACCATAATGCCCTGACTGTCATAGAAATTGACGGCTACGCCAATCAAACCTAACGAGGTATCGCGGGTCATGGTTTGTGTGGTGTTACGCACCAGAACATCGACCTCGCCTGACTGCAGTGCTGTAAAGCGTTGCTGCGCAGTCAGCGGCGTGACTTTAAACTTTGTTGGGTCACCAAACATCGCAGAAGCGAAAGCTTTGCACATGTCAATATCGAGACCAGACCAAACACCTTTGCTGTCAGGTGCGCCAAAACCGGCCAAACCAGTGTTTGTGCCGCATTGCACAAACCCTTTCTTTTTGACGCTATCAAACGTAGCACCTGCCTGAGCAACAGTGCTGGCAGCGATCAGCGCTGCACCGACGGCAGCTAATTTAAGCAATTTCATGGCTAAATCTCCGGATAACAACGTTGGGGGGGGCGGCGGCCGAAAAAGCACGCCGTGGCAACCGATGCTTGCGAGCCACAGATAGTAGCTGCACGCCTCGAAACACTGTATGGGGGAAATCCCTCGCCGTCAATCCCCGAAACCTTGGGCAGAGTTATGATTAGGTTCTAAAAGCGATAGCCCATGATCGAATTTCAGCACGTTTACAAGTCGTACGGCCAAGGCCGTCCTATTCTAGCTAACCTGACCTTCAAGGTGTCGGCCGGCGAGTTCGTGTACGTTGCCGGCCCCTCAGGCGCTGGCAAGTCGACCTTACTCAAGCTCATTGGGGGCCTCGAGCCCCCTAGCCGCGGCTCGATTCAAGTGCACGGACATCGGCTCGATCAGCTTTCTGCACGGGCGCGCCCTTACCTAAGGCGAGCAGTCGGTGTCATCCTTCAAGATACCCATTTACTGTACGACCGAAGTGCCATCGATAACGTGTTGCTGCCGCTCGCCGTGACCGGGCTTGCGCCCGGTCTGGCGCGCTCGCGCGCAAGAGCCGCACTTGAAAAAGTTGGGCTCTCTTCAAAAGAAAACACGCGTCCGATCGAGCTCTCGGGCGGCGAACAACAACGACTAGCGATCGCGCGCGCGATCGTCAATCGCCCAGCCATTTTGATCGCCGACGAACCCACTGCAAGTTTAGATATCGACACAGCTCGACGCATTATGTCGGTGTTCAAAGACTTTAACCGTGTTGGGGTCACGACCGTGATTGCCTCGCATGACGACGCCTTGATGGCCGAGTATGCCACGCGAGCCTTCAAGATCGAACCTGGCAAGTTTGCCGACTCTGCTCGCGAGCAGGCGCACACTTACACCAAAGGCAGCGACCAACCAAAAGAGCAACAGACGCACGCCCGCTTGGGGCGAAGCGAGACCTTGCGATGAAGAGCCTGTTACGCCAACACCGTTACGCGCTCGCCGTCACGCTGCGCCGACTGGCCGCCGCGCCTATTTCGTCGCTCACGAATTTGCTCGTCATAGCGCTAGCGCTCTCGTTGCCTTTGCTCGGTGCTTCGCTGTTGGTGTCGATGCAGCCAGTCGCGCGCCAGGTCTCTGTAACCCCAGAACTCACCGTATTTTTAAAGATTGATGCGCCAAAGGCCGCTGCTGAGCAAGTTGTAACGCGTATTCGCAAAGAACACGCCGAACAAGTCGCGGGGGTGCGCATTGTCACCAAAGACCGTGCGCTCACCGAGCTGCGCAGCAACCCAGCTTGGGAACAAGCGCTCAAAGTATTACCCGGCAATCCACTGCCTGATGCCATCGTCGTTAGCCTCACGCCCGGCGACCAACTGGCAGAGCGGGCCGACAAACTTGCACAAGTCTGGCGCAAGTGGCCGGGGGTTGACCTCGTACAACTTGATACAGCGTGGGTACAACGACTTGAGGCGCTACTCAGATTTGGGCGTATCGGTTTGCTGCTGCTTGCCTTAAGCGTCGCGCTCGTGGTGCTGGCGACAGTATTCAATACTGTGCGCATGCAGGCCTTATCGCAGCGCGAAGAAATCGGTGTCGCCCGCTTGGTGGGTGCCACAGAATCTTTCGTGCGTAGACCATTTTTGTATTTAGGCTCGGTCACCTGTAGCCTAGCGGCACTCATCGGGATTGGTATCGCACGTCTCGCACTGATCCCATTAAACGAGGCTTTAGCTAGTTTGGCACGCAGCTATGACGCCGAGTTTGCTTTGTCGTTGCCACCACCCGAAATGCTTGCCACTGCGGTGGCCTCAGTCGCCGTACTTGGCGCGCTATCGGCACGCTGGTCGGTGCAGCGCAACACCAAATTTTGAACGCTTTTCCGCCATAAAGCACCGAGGTTTCCCCGATTTTTTTGTAGCAGCGAATACGACTGACTGTAAAGCACGTACGATTTTGTGCGTGGCGCTCAGGCTCAAGCTGACTGGCAGAGGCCCAA
This sequence comes from Bordetella parapertussis, assembly GCA_945911685.1. Lineage (GTDB taxonomy): Bacteria > Pseudomonadota > Gammaproteobacteria > Burkholderiales > Burkholderiaceae_B > Zwartia > Zwartia parapertussis_K. The sequence continues at coordinate 4,734 of CAMEAW010000139.1, read as the reverse complement.
CGTCACGCCATCGTGCTGCCACCATTGACGCCGATGGTTTGACCTGTGACATAGCTCGAAAGCTCGTCACTTGCCAAAAATAGCAATACGCCTGCGCATTCCTCTGGTCGCCCTAAGCGCCCCATCGGAATCGATTTTTTTAACTTTGCTTGCAAATCGTCTTTGCCAGTCAAAGTGTTGCTTGCGTGAGCCGCATGGATAGGCGTATCAATGACACCTGGCGCCATCGCATTCACACGAATCCCTTCGCGAACCACCTCGCGAGCCAACCCTTTCGTGTAGGTTGTGATGTAAGACTTTGAGGCGGCATATAAGCCCGCGCCTCGCGTACCACCGGTGTTGGCAGCCTGCGACGTAATGTTGATGATGCTGCCACCGCCTTGCGCCCGCATGTGCGGGATGACTTCGCGGCAAAGCACCATCATTGAGCGCGCATTAAAATGAAACACCTCATCAATCGCTGCATCACTGGCCTCAGACAAAGCGATGCGGCGCAGCATGCCGCCCACATTGTTAATCAGTACATCGATACGGCCGAAGCGCGCGTGCACGGCCTGCACCAATTGAACTAACTGGGCCGAATCCATCACGTCGCAGCCAAACGCCTCAGCGCTTGCACCCGCCGCTTGAATCTGTGCCACCACTGCCAAGGCGGAGTCTCGTTGTGAACGATAATGCACCGCCACGCGCGCGCCATAGCGACCAAACGCTAAGGCGGCTGCCGCCCCGATGCCCGAACTCGCACCGGTAATCAGCACGACTTTATTTTTCAAGTCATTCATCGTTGTCTTTGCAAGGCGTCGTGGTTCTGTTTGTTAGGCTTCAAAGTTCTTGGTGATACGACATCGTTCTTTTATTACGGCGTCATCATTTTGAGCTGAGGCTTTCGGCCTGGTAGATATCGCCTGTCTTTTTGAGTCTGGCGCGACCGGCTTCAAACAACCAATCGCGTCCTGGTGCCGCCGCGAACAGGGTCTGCGTGTAAGCGTGCGCTGGCGCTAAAAAAATATCAGCCGTTCGACCGGTTTCAACGATCTCACCTTTTGACATGACCGCGACCCGGTCGCAAACCTGCGCCGCCACACGCAAGTCGTGGGTAATGAATAGCATGGCTAAATTCAACTGCTCACGCACCTCGTCTAACAAACCGAGTACTTGCGCTTGCACTGAAACATCGAGGGCAGACACCGCTTCATCGGCAATCAAAATCTCGGGCTTCATCGCCAGAGAGCGCGCAATACAAATCCGTTGGCGCTGACCACCCGAAAACTCATGCGGAAACCGTTGCAGCATCGTCGGTTCAAGTCGCACGAGCTCCATTAACTCGCTAGCGTGTTTCCAAGCCTCTTGGCGTGTTGCACCATAATTCATTGGCCCCTCAATAATCGAGTCGCCAACGGTGCGACGAGGGTTGAGTGAGCGATAAGGATCCTGAAAGACGATCTGCACACACTTTCGTAAAGGTCGCATTTGCCGATTCGACAACGGCGCAATGTCTTGCCCGTGCTGAAAAATCGAGCCACTTGTGGTCGTGATTAATTTTGCGACGCAACGCGCGACGGTAGATTTTCCTGAGCCTGATTCACCCACAATGCCTAGTGTTTCGCCGCGGCGCAGTTCAAGCGCGACTTGGTTGACCGCCGGCGTCCGACTATTGGGATAGGTTTTGACCAATCTCTCAGTATGCAAGATCACCTCGCCCCGCGCCGATGCCTCACGCACGCGCGGCGTCATACTGGGCACGGCTGCAATCAACATTTGAGTGTACGGATGTTCGGGATGCTCTAGCACTTGCTGTTTCTGGCCAAACTCAACCAACTCGCCTTGGCGCAGTACCGCAACTCGGTCGGCGATCTCAGCCACCACACCAAAGTCATGTGTGATGAACAACACGCCGGTACCATGTTCACGCTGCAAGGTACGAATCAATGCCAGAATCTGAGCCTGTGTGGTGACATCAAGTGCCGTGGTGGGCTCGTCAGCAATCAATAGTAGCGGCTCTAGTACCAGAGCCATCGCGATCATGATGCGCTGCCGCTGGCCGCCCGACAATTGATGCGGATACGAACGTAGCATCCTGAGCGGATCGGGAAGCCCGACCTGTTGAATCATATCGAGCACACGTGCCTGGCGCTCTGCGGCTGTTAGCGCTGTGTGTGTTCGCAAGACCTCATCGATTTGCTCACCACACGAAAAAACCGGATTCAACGCCGTCATGGGCTCTTGAAAGATCATCGACATGGTGGTGCAACGTAATTGCCGCAGTCGCGCTGGTGCCATCGTTAAGACGTCTTCACCTTGCAACAAAATCTTGCCCTCAGTTGGCACCAAGGCCTTAGCTTGCAAACCCATCACAGTGTGAGCGATAGCAGATTTTCCTGAACCAGACTCGCCGACCAAGCAAACAATTTCACCCGGGTTGACCGTCAAGCTGACCTGTGCAACCGCATGGGCACGATCTGCACCGCGCGGCAATGAAATGTCTAACGCTTGTATTTCAAGCACGGGCTGAACTGCAGCCACGGATGAATGCAGCCCTTGCGTGCCACTTGTCTGCTTAGGAGGCTGGAGCGCGGTCGGGTCTGTCATAACCTCTTTCTCATCCGAGGATCCAGCAGGTCACGAAGGCCATCGCCAAACAGATTCACGGCTAGCACCGTCACGGCTAAGAACACACCTGGAAAGAAAATATTATGTGGCAACATGACAAACATGGCCCGGCCTTCTGCCATGATGTTGCCCCACGTCGGCGTTTCAGGAGAAATGCCAACGCCCAGAAAGCTCAGCACCGCCTCAACCAAAATGGCGTGCGCAGCGATATAAGTGGTTTGTACGATCAGCGGTGCAATCGTATTGGGCAGGATATGACGAACCAGCAATACGGGTGTGGGCGTCCCCACCGAAATCGCGGCTTCAACGTAAGGCTCTTCACGCACCGACAACACCACAGAACGCACCAACCTCACCACCCTAGGTATTTCAGTGATCACAATCGCCAGAATGACCGTTGACAAGCCAGCATTGAGCAATGCCACCATTGATAGCGCCAGTAAAATCGCGGGTATCGCCATTAAGCCATCCATCACCCGCATCACGATGGCGTCGACCCAGCGAAAATAACCTGCCAACAGACCTAATATCAGGCCAATGAACGCACTCATCGCAGCCACCGTCGCACCAATCAGTAACGAGACTCGCGCGCCATACACCACGCGGCTATAGATATCGCGACCAAGCGAATCTGTGCCCATCAAATGAACAAATTTAATTTTATTACCCTCATCATCGCGCAGGGTCGACTCATAGCCCGGCAATTTGTTGCGTACGCTGGGGTTAATCTCATCGGGGCTCATGGTGTGCAAAAACGGCGCCGCTAGACCGATGAACAACACACACAGCAAAATCGCTGCGCCAACCATCACGCTTGGACTTCGCACGAGCGCGCGCCAGACCGACACGCGACCCGTCGACGGATTGACGGCGCTCAATACCGTATCCTCGGATCAAACAAGGTGTAAGACAGATCAATCAATAAGTTAACCATCACTGACGTTAGCGAAAATAACAAGACAAGGGCTTGAACAGTCGGAAAGTCACGCGCGAGCACCGCGTCAACCGTAAGTCGACCCAAGCCTGGAATACTAAACACGCTTTCCGTGACGACCACACCGCCAATCAGCAAAGCAATGCCGATCCCAATCACCGTCACAATGGGGACTGCAGCGTTACGCAATGCATGACGCATCAGTACAATTTGATTGGTCAAACCTTTTGCGTGTGCGGTACGAATATAGTCTTCGCCCAACACCTCTTGCACGCTTGTGCGGGTGATGCGCGCGATCAGCGCACAGTACACGGCCGACAACGCAAAGCAAGGCAACAATAACTTTTGCAACCAGCCCCAGAAGCCCTCAGACAAGCGCTGATACCCTTGCACAGGCAACCAACTGAGCTCGATCGAAAACACGTACATCAAGAGATAACCGACCACAAAAACGGGTATCGAGAACCCCAGCACCGCCAAGCCCATCACAAGCCTATCGATCCAAGTTCCGGTGTAATAGGCCGCCAACACGCCAAGCGGCACCGCAATCATTACAGACAAAATGATGGTGCATAGCGCAAGCGACAGCGTGGGCTCTATTCGGTCGAGGATAAGTTCTGAGACTTGTTTTTTAAAGAAAAACGATTCGCCCAAGTTGCCTGTCGACACTTTTTTCAGCCAAACGCCAAATTGCACGAGCACGGGCTGATCCAGACCAAGCTTGACGCGTATGTCTTGAATTTCCTCAGTGGTGGCGTTATCGCCCGCAATGATGGCGGCTGGATCGGCTGCGCTTAAACGCAACATCAAAAACACCAGCACGACCACGATTGCCATGACTGGCACGGTGGCGAAGACACGTTTTGAAATGTAACGAAACACGGCTCAGCAGTCCGTCACTTGCCGGTTTTCGTGATGTTCCAGAACACTGGCGCAGGGGCTTTGGTCAAGCCACTTAAGCTTTTGCGCGCCACCATAGGTTGGTACCACTGCCCCAAGGGAATATAGACCGGATACTCGATCGCTCGTAGTTGTACTGCTTCAACAAGCGCGAGTTGTTTGGTGAGATCCGTTTCGCGCGAGAAATCATTGCGCAACTTTTCAATCTGGGCATCACACGGCCAGCCAAACGTCGTCTTTTCACATGCAGCATTCAGGTAACTAGACTCAAGCGGATTGAGCACATTGTT
>CAMEAW010000138.1 GCA_945911685.1 Bordetella parapertussis | reverse complement strand
GTCAGAGCACAGAGTGGTTTAAAAATCGCGGCGGGCGAGAACGCAATGAGTGTGAAGAACTTTGAGCAAATGTTTAAAGCGGGCGCGGTGGATATTGCGCAACCGAGTGTCACCAAAATTGGTGGCATCTCGCCCATGATGGAGATCGCTGCAGCGCTTGCCCACGCAACGATGATCGAATACTCGTTTGCCGACCTAGGGGCAAACCCCTTGGGCGATGCGATTGAGGTCAAGAATGGCTTTATCGCTGTACCCTCAGGGCCGGGCTTGGGGCGCGACCCTGACCCAGAGATTATCAAACGCTATAGCGTGTAGCGTTTTTATTTAGGGTCGACGACCTGATGCGACGTTTCGGTGCAAAGCCCTCCGGTGCAGAGTTTTTCTCATTTGTGCAATACCTCGCAATACCGCCCACGCTCTGGCCTAAAACCTCTTGACCGAGGCGCATGGAAAACATGAGAATTTCAGTGCGCGATCGTTCAGCGCGTAACACGCATGGGGCAGCATTAAATGAACTTTAAAACTTTCTTCAAATCATTGGTCGTTGCAGCATCTTTAGCGATCGGTCACGTTGCGTTTGCCGGCGATGCCGATTTCACATTAACCAATCGTACAGGCTACGATATCGAATCCGTTTACATTACACCTAGTAAATCAAAAAGCTGGGGGCCAGACCGCCTAGGCAGATCAATTTTGGCGAATGGCCGCTCACGCGAAATGGTCTTCAACAAACAAGGTTCAGTTTGTATCTATGACATGAAGATACATTGGGACGGCTACGGCGAAGACGATGACAGAACATGGGAAAACATAGATCTCTGTTCAATCAACAAGATCACTCTGCGTTACAACAAGAGTACTGATGTCACAACAGCAGTCTTCGAGTAAAGCCAGTTGATCGAAAAAAGCCCTGACACAATGCATTGCGTCAGGGCTTTTTTCTTGCCTATTTTTTGCCTACTTTTTACGCGGCGGTAAACCGGTATGTTGGGTCAAGATGCGACCTGGCGTCACCGCTTTGCGCACGATAGATTCAGTACTGTTTTTACGGCGTGCGCTTGTATAGCTGCCGTCTGTTCTGGGCTGGTGAAACGGAATCAAATGCTTTTTACCGTTGCCAATCAGATCCGAACGCCCCATCGCCTTGAGCGCCTCGCGTAGCAGGGGCCAATTGTTTGCGTCGTGATAGCGCAAAAACGCCTTATGTAAACGGCGACGGCGATCACCTCGCACGATATCAACAGTTTCGCTTGTACGTGTGACACGCCCTAAGGGGTTGCGTCCAGAGTGATACATCGCGGTGGCCGTCGCCATCGGGCTAGGGTAAAAAGTTTGCACCTGATCGGCACGAAAGCCATGGCTCTTGAGCCAAACCGCCAAGTGCATCATGTCTTCATCACTGGTGCCGGGGTGCGCCGCAATAAAGTACGGCACCAAAAACTGTTTTTTGCCGGCTTCTGCGCTGAACTTATCAAACATTTGTTTAAACTTGTCGTAGCTACCGATACCAGGCTTCATCATCTTAGACAAAGGCCCCATCTCGGTATGCTCGGGCGCAATCTTTAAATAGCCGCCCACGTGATGCGTGACGAGCTCACGGATATATTCAGGCGATTTCACCGCTAGGTCATAACGCAGGCCTGAACCGATCAAGATTTTTTTCACGCCCTTGATCGCACGCGCACGCCGATACATATGGATCAACGAGCTGTGATCAGTATTTAGATTTTGACAAACATCGGGGTACACGCAACTTGGCTTGCGACAAGCCGATTCAATTTCAGGGCTTTTACAGCCAATGCGATACATGTTGGCAGTTGGACCACCAAGATCTGAAATGACCCCGGTAAAACCGGGTACCTTGTCGCGAATGTCTTCGATTTCGCGAATCACAGAGTCTTCACTGCGGCTTTGAATGATTCGGCCTTCGTGCTCAGTGATCGAGCAAAACGTGCAACCGCCAAAACAGCCTCGCATGATGTTCACGCTAAAGCGGATCATCTCCCAGGCGGGGATCTTGGTTGTGCCATCATGACCACCGTTTTCATCCGCATACACCGGATGAGGGCTACGAGCGTAGGGCAAGTCAAATACCAAATCCATTTCAGGCGTTGTCAGCGGAATAGGTGGCGGATTGATCCACACATCACGCGCTGTGCGCCCCTCACCGTGCGCCTGTACAAGCGCACGGGCATTGCCTGGATTCGTTTCTAGGTGCAGCACGCGGTTGGCATGCGCATACAAAACCGGATCCGATTTCACTTGCTCATAAGAAGGCAAACGAATCACGCTGCGATCGCGCGGCGGCACCTTGAGTTTGCCTTTAGTTTGCAGGGCAGGATTAGGCGCAAATACAAGCGGTGCTTCGTTGGCGGCTAAGTTGCCTTTTCCTGCGCTGCCTTTACCGCTGCTGAACTTGCCGCTGCCTACTGCCTTTGCACCTTCTTGCGCCTTAGCGATTACGGCCTTGGCGCTTGTTGCATGAACGCCTAACGCTTTCGCGTTGGCTGCCTTAGCGCTTTTAGCATTTGCTGCGTCGGCCACTTCACGCGCCTCATCGTTACGCGCACAGCTTTCGCCTTGCTCAAGCGCCTGCTCGCTAATCATCAAGTAAGGGTTGACATGAGCCTCGACGCGACCGGGTGCATCAACGCTGGTTGAGTCGATCGCAAACCAGCCCTCAGGGGTGGTGCGGCGCATATAGGCCGTGCCACGGATATCTGTCATTTGAGCGATCGGCTCTTTTGCGGCCAACCGATGTGCGATCTCAACCACTGCACGCTCAGCGTTACCGTACAGCAGCAGATCGCACTTGCTATCGATGACCACCGAACGGCGAACCTTGTCAGACCAATAGTCGTAATGCGCGATGCGTCGCAGTGAGCCCTCGATGCCACCCAAGATCACAGGGGTCTCTTTGTAGGCTTCTTTGCAGCGCTGTGTGTAAACAATTGCGGCACGGTCGGGGCGCTTGCCCCCAACATCGCCCGCCGTGTAGGCATCATCGCTGCGCATTTTGCGATCAGCGGTGTAGCGATTGATCATCGAATCCATGTTGCCAGCGGTGACACCAAAAAAGAGATTTGGCTGACCAAGGGCTTTAAATGGCTCGGCACTTTGCCAATCAGGCTGGGCGATGATACCAACGCGAAAACCTTGGTTTTCAAGCATCCGCCCGATTACGGCCATGCCAAAGCTGGGGTGATCGACATAGGCGTCACCCGTGACAATAATGATGTCACAGCTATCCCACCCAAGCTGGGTCATCTCGTCGCGGCTCATTGGCAAGAAGGGAGCCACGCCAAAGCGCGCCGCCCAGAACTTGCGATAGCTGCTCAGGGGCTTGGCGTTACGTGGGAAGAGGGAAACGTCGGTGTAGGTGGTCATAATCACTCAATCAATCGCCCTAATTGTACGCAATGTCAGCCTAATTAGGCACCTAGCCCTTGTAACTCTTACGGTCAACCGCGAACCTCGAAGCCCTGAAAAACCGCGAGCTCGCGCAAAATGTGTTGCGGTGGGCTCAGCTTGGACTAGACCCTTCAAAATCGCTTACCGACACGACAGAGAAGAGCGCCTAAGAATAGGTCCACTCCGATTTTCAGCTTTTGCCGGTTATCTCATGTTATACAGACCGCTCAGTCTAGCCAAGGTCACATGTTTGTATGCAAAAGCCCGTCTTTCTTGACAGCCCTCAGGTCAACCAACCCAACAGTCTAGTGTCTGAGATTGAAGCAGGGTTATTGGCAGAGGCGGCATCGATCTCGCCTAAGTTTTTATACGACGCACTTGGTGCTCATCTCTTTACTGCCATCACGTTCGTGCCCGAATACTACCCAACCGCCGTTGAAGCAGGTTTGCTGACGCAATACAAAAGTGAAATTGCAGCGGCCGTTGGCAAGAATCCTGTTTTGATTGATTTGGGTGCGGGGGATTGTAAGAAGGCTGCCCGACTCTTTGAATCGATTCAGCCATCGTCTTATGTGGCCATAGACTTTTCAGTTGGCTACTTAAAAGAAGCCCTAGAAAAACTACAAAGTCAGCATACTCAGATCCCCATGTACGGGATCGGAATGGACTTTTCGCAAACGCTAAAAATTCCTGCTGTGATCGGTCAAGCACCAAGAACCTTTTTCTATCCAGGCTCAAGCATCGGTAATTTTCTACCAGCTGAAGCCGAAGCCTTGCTGACACAAATCAAACGCGAAACACTAGGCGGCGGTTTGCTGATTGGGGTTGATCTCATGAAGGCAGAGGATGTATTACACGCGGCCTATGACGATCCACTAAGAATAACCGCCGCATTCAATTTGAATATTCTTCGCTCTGTAAACGCGATTATCGGTTCGAACTTTGATGTCAGCCAGTTTTGTCATAAAGTGGTGATTAATCACTCAAAAGAACGGGTTGAACTTTATCTTGAAGCGCTGCGCGATACTGTTGTGTCATGGCATGGTAGGCAACGCGTCTTCAAACAAGGCGAAATGATACATACCGAAAATTCGCACAAATATTCGATCGCCTCTATTCAACACTTACTGAACCGCGCTGGCTTTCAGTCGGTAAAAGTTTGGACAGATCAACGACAATACTTTGCAGTCATTTATGCGCAGTGATCTACGTACGATCTGACTGAGGCATGGCTTGCCAAAAATTAAAGCATGACAGGGAGTACAGGTTTTTCTTAGTTGGCGTGACAGATTTTTTAATGGATACAACACATTTATCAGGTGATTCTTGAAAGATTCTTTTGATCAGGTTGTAACGTGTCACTCTAAAGAGGCCCTCGAGGCATACGATGATGCGGTCGATTGTCAGTTACACGCCTGGCCTGGGGCGCTGGCGGCGGTTGATTTAGCCATTGAACACGCACCTGCCTTTGCGTTGGCACACAGCACTCGTGCGCTGCTGTTGCAATCTGCAGGTCGCGGTGTTCAAGCGCAAGAGGCCTCTAAGCGAGCATTACTATTAGTCAAAGCGGTGACAGAACGCGAGCAGTCTCATATCGGCATCATCAACCTGATGCTTGAAGGCCGTTCAGCGGTAGCTCTGCAAAACCTACGTACGCATGCCGAGCAATGGCCCCTCGATGCGCTAGTCATATCACTTGCATTAGGCGCTTTCGGCTTGATTGCCTTCAGCGGTCAGGCCGATCATGATCAACAACGTTTTGACCTCGTACAAAAACTCGTCCCACATTACCCGAGCGATCACCCTTGGTTGCTCAGCCATCGCGGCTGGGTCCTGATTGAAACCAATCAGCCTGAGGCCGGTTTGCCCTTCGTCTCTCGTAGTCTTGAACTTCGACCCGAAAATGGCAACGCGGCCCATGTCATGATGCATGCAAGGTTTGAGCGCAATGAACCAGAACTTGCAATGAGTTTTGCCAACGCATGGTTGGCGCAGTACCCCGACACAGCGATGCTTTTTGGTCATATCCACTGGCACACCGCGCTCTGCGAACTTGAATTGGGTCAGACGGACGAGGCGATTGAACGTTTACGCACGGTGATTGAACCCCATCTTGCCTATGCGCCGCCGTTGGTGGGCATGACGGATACCACCTCTTTGTTGTGGCGCTTGAAACTACAAGGCCTAACCGATTTGAGCTGGCGTGCAGCAGAGAAATTTGCACAAGATAAATTTGCAAATGGAGGCAATGTTTTTGCAGAGCTACATTTGGCCATGCTTGCGGCCGGCACGGGGCAGCCGAGTGCGTTAGAGGCTAGTCGCCTGCGCCTACAAAAACACGCTGACGCAGGGCATGGCGGCGCCTCTAGCGCCTTAGGGTGGGTGGATGGTTTAGCATCGTGGCTCGCGCGTGATGTGTCAACCGCGCGTCAGGCCCTGAATCGGTGCGTCAAACACTCGGTCACCCTTGGAGGCAGCCACGCACAACGCACCGTCATCGAGCAGACGCTGGCTTCGTTGAGCTAAGCCGAAGCAGGCTCAACAGCGTTTGACAAACACTGAGTCAACAACAGAATCAGCCGAAATACCTCTGTGCTAAACGCCAACGATTAGGTTATTGTATTGACATGAAATCTATCCATATCGACCGCAACCGTCGCCTCCGCGATGACCCTGGCACAGGCCACAACCGTTGGCATCCTGACATCGAGCCACTTCTTGAAGTCGCTCCGGGCGAAGACCTCTTGCTCGAGACCCGAGACGCGGCTGATGGCCAGGTCAAACCGCACATGGTGTTCGAAGATTTGGCGCGCAACGACAAAAAAGCAGGGCACCCTCTTACTGGGCCCATTTTTGTCAAAGGGGCGAAACCTGGCGACATCCTTGAGGTCGAATTTGTTGACCTGATCCCGCAGGACTATGGCTGGACAGTCATTCGACCAGGCGCTGGCTTTTTACGCGAAATTTTCGATGCAAAATTTCTTGCCCACTGGCATGTCGATCAGGGCTTTGCACGGTCAGCGCAAATTCCGGGGGTCAAAATTCCCGAAGGTATCTTTATGGGCACCGCCGGCGTTGCCCCCTCACACGACCAATTGCGCATTTGGAATGATCGTGAGACCGATCTGGTTCGTCGAGGCGGCATCGCGTTACTGCCCGATGCACTCGATGCAGTACCAACGCGCGAACCCATCGCCAGCACGGGCTTGCGCACCATGCCACCACGCGAAAACGGCGGCAACGCAGATATTCGTCAACTGACTCGCGGCTCGCGCCTGCAACTACCGGTCGGCGTCGACGGTGCGCTGTTCTCACTAGGTGATGCACACTACGCGCAGGGTGACTCTGAATGCTGCATCACCGCCATCGAAATGGGCGCCACCGCCGTGGTGCGTTTTCGCCTACTAGCCGGTGAAGCCGCACGCCGCAAAACTCGCTTTCCCCGCTTTTCTCATCCGGGTTATTTTGCGGCACCGCAATGGGCGGCGCCACATAATTTTGTCGCAACGACTGGCCTCCCCATCCGTGACGATGGCACCCAAGAGTGCGAAGATTTAACGTTGGCAGCCCGCAATGCCCTACTCGACATGATCGAACTTCTGGGCGAACGCGGCTTTAGTCGCGAGCAAGCCTACGTCATCTGCTCGCTCGCGGTCGATCTGCGTATTAGCAATGCGGTCGATTTGCCCAACGTTTGTGTCAGCGCCATACTGCCCGAAGCGATCTTCGAGGTTTAGTGCTTGGCAGCAATCACAAGTATAAAAACAGACTGATCGGAGAACTGAATGTCGCTTGAACAAGCCGCAATTGGCTTTATTGGACTGGGCGCAATGGGAGGTGGCATTGCACGTCGTCTGGCCCAGGCGGG
>CAMEAW010000137.1 GCA_945911685.1 Bordetella parapertussis | reverse complement strand
TTCCATCACCTTTGAGGTCACCATCCCCATCTGTAGGGCGGTGTTGATGGCGGTTAACAAAAACGGTGGTTCGGGTGACAAGACAAATTTGAGTGTGCCGCTGTCAATGTCCGCGGCGCTTTGTGCTTGGACGGGGTACCCCAACAACGCGCCAGTCAGCAGTAGCAGCGAGGCAAGCGCTCGTTTAAAAGAATGGATAATCGTGGTCGTCATGGGAAACCCTCTTTTCAGTACGTTGAACGCTGAACGCTAGGGTCTGCTCATTTTTGGTGAGCAGATCTAGCAATTAAGTTTCAGTATGAAAAGTCAGGTCACGAGCGTCTTTCAAAATCCGCTCGCTTCATTTCAAAATCAGAACAGTTGACCTGAGGGGTCAACTGTATGGCAATCTTAACTGGATTTGATATGCCGGTTTAAGCCACTTAGCACCGCCTTGAAAGACGCTGTGACGATATCGCGATCAATGCCCACGCCAAACCCTGTTGCGCCCTCTTCGATACGTGCTTCAACATAGCAAGCAGCACGCGTATCTGTGCCAATACCAATCGCATGTTCGTGATAATCCATCACGCGAACGGGAATCCCCAAGCAATCTACAAAGGCAGAAATCGCACCATCGCCCGCGCCTTTCAGCACGCGGCGCACGCCGTCAACTTCAAATTCAGCTTCAATCGTAAAGAGCTTACCCTCGGCGGCACCAGGGTCGCCAGTAATGCTGTGCTTGATGAGCTTCCAGGGTTCGGTTTGTGCCAGATACTCGGCATTGAAAATTGTGTAAACGGCTTCGGCCGTGACCTCGCGGCCGGTTTCGTCGGTGACGCGTTGAATGGCGCGGCTAAATTCAATTTGCAGACGGCGCGGCAGGGCTAAGCCGTGTTCTTGTTCAAGCAAATACGACACACCACCCTTGCCAGATTGGCTGTTGACGCGAATTACGGCGTCGTAACTGCGACCCAGATCGGCAGGGTCGATTGGCAAGTAAGGGACTTCCCAGATGGCATCGGTTTTTTGTACCGCAAAGCCTTTTTTGATCGCATCTTGATGCGAACCCGAGAAGGCGGTGAATACTAAGTCGCCGGCATACGGATGACGTGGGTGCACCGGCAACTGATTGCAAAATTCAACGCAGCGACGCACTTCGTCGATGTCTGAGAAATCAAGCCCAGGGTGAATGCCTTGCGTATAAAGATTTAAGGCCAAGGTTACTAAGTCAACGTTACCGGTACGTTCACCGTTACCAAACAGGCAGCCCTCAACGCGATCGGCGCCAGCCATTAAGCCTAACTCGGCCGCTGCGACGGCGGTGCCGCGATCGTTGTGCGGATGCAAGCTGACAATCACTGAATCACGCTTATGCAGATTGTTATGCATGTATTCGATTTGATCGGCATACATGTTGGGCGTGGTGGCCTCAATCGTGGCGGGCAAGTTATAGATAATTTTTTTCTGTGGGGTGGGCTGATACAACGCGGTCACAGCGTTACAGACCTCAAGCGCAAAGTCGGGCTCGGTGGTGCTAAACACTTCAGGCGAGTACTCATAGAGCCAGTGTGTTTGCGGATACTTGGCCATGCAGTCCATCACGCATTGCGTGCCTTCAAGTGCCACCTGTTTAACTTCTTGGCGGTTCATATTGAAGACAATACGGCGAAAGCCAGGTGCGCAAGCGTTGTAGAGGTGGATCATGGCACGCTTGGCACCAGCCGCTGACTCAACGGTGCGCTCGATGAGTTCGGGGCGAGCCTGTGTGAGTGCAATGATGGTGACATCGTCTGGGATCAGTTTGTCGTCAACCAGCTTGCGTACAAAATCAAAATCTGTTTGAGAGGCCGACGGGAATCCAACCTCGATCTCTTTGAAGCCGATCTTGACCAGCAGTTCAAAAAACCGCAGCTTGCGCTCAACACTCATGGGTTCGATCAGCGACTGATTGCCATCACGCAAGTCGGTACTCATCCAAACGGGCGGATGTGTAATTTTTTTAGTGGGCCAAGTACGCTCTGAAAAATCGCGTTCGAAGGGTTTGAACGGGATATATTTTGTGGCGGGATTCGAAAGCATGATTAACCTTAAATCTGTTTAAGCGATGCCAGGGTGCGTGCGACCCGTGTTCATCGATGGCGTAAATAAGCCAGGGTTTGGATCAAATCTAAAAATTTTTGAGAAAGGCTATAGCTGGGGTGGCGGTTGGTTGCCGGACTGCCACGGGCACTAGGCCCGGCAACCGATCGCTAGTAGTAGCGATAGTAGCCCTAGCGTGTCAGCGTAGTTGCCAGACACAGCTTGACCGCGACCTAACGTGGCCGGGCAGTGTGTGTGAGGGCAGGCGAGGCCTGTGGCAAGCGCGTTCATAGCCTCTAGTCGAACATAAATTGGCCGTAAACGCAAGCGCAGCGCACGCTTACTGGGAGCCTTGTGTGGTGCTTGAGAGGTACCTGGGTATGATTTGGCCAGCGTGTGACCAGTCATTAAGTGAGTTAAGCAAGCATGGTGGGTTCGCGCTGCCTGGCATCGTTGGCGGGCGGCAACACGCGGTTGGGAGCGCCCGCGCCCGGGTGGTCAACCGGCCGGTTTTGTAACGCCGCCTGAAGCTCGAATTGCTGGTCCCGCGCCAAGGCAAGCTTGCGTGCTCGCCCGCTGCTGCGCTGGGTCAGCACGGTTTGTAAAACACCAACAGTCACCGGTTGAGTTTGATCTTTCCAGACCCAATTCAAAATATCCAGACCCTCAGGGCTGAGTTGTGCACAGAGTTTGCGCACATCGCTGAGCGGTACTAAAGCCGCCCGGCCTCGCTTGAGGCTGCTGCGTAAGTAACTTATCACGCTGCTGATGGCGATTAAGACCAAAATAAAAATGACAAACCACCAGAAATACTTTTGATATTGAAGGACAAAATCGATGACTGTTTTGCCAAGAATTTCGGAGAGCCCCGTGAGCTTGATGGCAAACTCAAGCCAAGCTTTACCTGACTGCAGGATCCGTTGCGCGCAATAAATGACGAGGGCAATAGCCGTTAAAATAATGGTGATCCGCGTCACAAGACGCGGTAGCGCCAGCCGCAGCAGGATGATTCCCAGTAAAGGGGTGTCTTTTTGAGGCGGTGTAGTGCTGTTTCGATTCATCATGCAAAATATTGTACCTATGAGTCGCAATTTTCTCGAGCTTCGTCAGGGTCAACATTTGACCTTGACCCCCGCACTGCAACAGTCGATCAAGCTGTTGCAGCTTTCGACGTTAGATCTTGAGGCAGAAGTCTCTCGGGCGTTGGCTGAAAACCCCCTCTTAGAACAAGAAGGCACGCCATTGTACGAGCCGGGCGGTGCTGCGGCGAGTTTGCGTGTTGGCCAAGAAAACACAGAATTTGGCCTCAACCAGAGCCATGACGAGCGTGGTCAGGACGCAACACCCGAGCCCAATACAGACTACTCCCCAGCCTCAGAGCGTGCACCCGAGCGCGACCGACTTGAGTTCTCGGCCGAGGCGCGCGGATCGCGCGACGATGATTTTTCTGAGCGCCCAGAACCCGCTCGCGAAAGTAATTTAAGAGAGTATTTGCTTGAACAATTAGGACTGACGCGTTTAAGCAAGCGTGACGCGGCGATTGTCGAGCTATTGATTGACGAGCTCGATGATGATGGCTGGTTAGCGTCGCCGCTTGACGAGATTGCCAGTTGGCTGAAGCCGGAGCTTGGCCTCGAAGAAGAGGATTTTCGGTGCGCTTTAAAAATGCTGCAGTCGTTTGACCCACCTGGTGTCGGCGCCCGTGATCTGGGCGAGTGCCTTGATTTACAACTGCAGTTCGGCGATCCTCAGCGCCTTGAGGCGTTGCAAGATTTAGAGTTGCTTGCTCTGACGCGTACGGTGTGTCGGCATCACCTCGCGGTGTTGGCAACCGGCAATATGCTTAAGCTGCGCGAGGTATTGCAATGTGACGCCGAGCTGCTCAAGCGCGCTCATGCGTTGATCGTTCAGCTCAACCCCCGACCCGCAAGCGCCTGGAACATCCCTGCGGCCGACTTTGCGGTGCCCGACGTGTTGGTACGAAAAACGCGTAAGGGCTGGGTGGTGTCGCTTAATGAGTCTGTGATGCCCAAGTTGCGCGTCAATGCGATGTATGCCGAAGCCCTAGGCAGCCCACGAAGCGGCGCGCATGCGGCGTTGCACGGCCAGTTGCAAGAGGCGCGCTGGATGATTCGAAATGTGGCGCAGCGGTTTGAAACTATTTTGAAAGTATCGCAGGTGATTGTTGCCCATCAGCAGGCGTTTTTTTCAAGCGGCTGGGGGGCGGTGCGTCCGCTGACACTTAAAGATATCGCTGCCGAGATTGGTATGCATGAGTCGACGATTTCGCGGGCAACTACGCAAAAATTTATGCTGACGCCGCACGGCACCTTTGAGCTTAAGCGCTTCTTTAGTACTGGCTTAACCACCGAGGGGAAAGAGGCCACGTCGGCCACCGCCGTACAAACACGCATTCAAATTTTGATTACAAGTGAAGATCGCAAAAAGCCTTTGTCGGATAGCCAACTGGTGAGTTTGCTCGACCAAGATGGGATCACGATTGCGCGGCGAACGGTGGCTAAATATCGAGAGTTATTGCGTATCCCGACGGCACCGCTACGCAAGTCGCAAGCGGGCGCTCGCTAGTTGCCGAGGAGTTGTTCGTTTTGCCGCGCGGGGCAGTCGGGGGTTCTTCCCCAAGCATCATTGGGTGCGCAGTATTTGTTGCGGGCGTTTTGCGAGCAAGTTGGGCGTTGAAAAAAGCCCACCTTCGTACATTGTTCAAGTTCTTGTTTCAGTGATTGCTGCCATGTGGTTACGGTCACGGTAATGCCTGGCGGTACGGGTGGCGCCGCGGGGCGCTGTGCAGAGCCAGAAGTGCCAGACTGGTTTGTGGCAACATCAGGGCGGTCAGTGCGCTGCGTGTTGTCTTGCGCTAAACGCCTCGCGTCTGCGGTTTCTGAGCCTTCGCTGACCGAATTCTCATCGTCATCGTCGGCGCCTACCTTCATTCTGTTGGGATCAATTTCAAAGTCATCAGCCGTAATGGCCTCAATTGCCCATTCGATCGGATTAAGCTCGCGCGGCACACCCAAGCTGCCATCGATGCGGGGCTGTGGCGGCTGCGCGGTAATTGGACGGCCGAGGGCGTCGAGCTTTAAGGCTTTGTAGTCTTTGTCGGCGACCGACGCCACAGTATCAGGCGCGCGCGTCACCAGCCAATTGCCTAATTGCACGCCGCCCTGCCATGAGGCTACGGCGGCAAGCACTAAAAAGACAATTAAGACACGCCAGGACATAAGGAATCTCTGAGGGGCGGGGTTTAAACTTTATCGGCAAACACTTGACCGCCATGCTCGCGCATGGCGTGAAAACGAATCGCCGGGTAGCGCTCTTCGGCAACACGCAGCTGAGCCGTTGAACTCACCAAAAACGCTGGTGCTTCGACCACATCATAGGCGATGTTTGAGACGTTGGCATCGATGAATTTGCGTAATTCTTTGGGGTCTTCGGCGGTGACCCAGCGTGCCATGTTGTAGCGTGACGACATGAGCCGGGCTTCAGCGCCATACTCGGCTTGCAGGCGGTGGGCCACAACCTCAAACTGCAACTGACCGACCGCACCCAGTAGCAGTGCGCCGCCTGCGACCAACGGCCTGAACACTTGAATCGCACCCTCTTCGCCGAGTTGAAGTAGACCAGTGCGAAGTTGTTTGGTACGCAAGGGATCTTTGGTTTCAACCGCCTGAAAAAGCTCGGGCGCGAAGAATGGCAAACCCGTAAAGTGCAAAGCCTCACCTTCGGTTAAGACATCACCCAAGTGCAAAATGCCATGATTGGGGATGCCAATCACATCACCGGCGTAGGCCTCGTCAACGAGCTCGCGGCGTTGCGATAAAAACGACACGACGTTGTTGGGGCGAATCTCTTTGTTGTTACGCGACACCTTGAGCCGCATGCCACGCTCAAACTTGCCCGAGCTGACGCGTACAAAGGCCACGCGATCTCGATGCGCCGGATCCATGTTGGCTTGTACTTTAAAGACTACTCCTGTGAACTTGGGTTCTTCGGGGTGCACGATGCGCTCGAGCGCTTGACGCGAGCCCGGCGGTGGAGCCTGATCGACCAGCGCATCAAGCACTTCTTGAACGCCAAAATTGTTAATCGCCGAACCAAAAAAGACTGGGGTCTGTTTGCCCGCCAGAAAGGCTGCCGGGTCAAAAACAGGTGCTGCCGCTTGAATGAGTTCGATCTCGCCTTTAGCTTGTTCAAAAGAGCGGCCAAACCGACTGGCAATTTCTGGGTTGTCGAGCCCGTCGATAAAGTCGTCGCCGGTGTCGTTACGACGCTCTTGCCCGGATTTGAATAAACGCATCCGGTCGCGCTGAATATCAAAGACGCCACCAAAGGCCTTGCCCATGCCAACTGGCCACGAAAACGGCACAGCGTCCATACCGATATGTTGCTCGATTTCAGATAACAGTTCAAGCGGTTCGCGGACTTCGCGATCCATCTTGTTAATGAAAGTGATGATGGGGGTATTGCGGGCGCGACAAACCTGCAGCAAACGGATAGTTTGTGGCTCGACCCCGTTGGCCGCGTCAATCACCATCAGAGCTGCGTCAACCGCAGTGAGTACACGATAGGTGTCTTCAGAAAAGTCTTGGTGACCTGGGGTATCAAGCAGGTTGATCACGCAATCGCGGTATTCCATCTGCATGACCGACGAGGCGACCGAGATGCCACGTTGTTTTTCGATTTCCATCCAGTCAGAGGACGCATGGCGCGAAGCCTTGCGTGCTTTAACACTACCGGCGATTTGGATCGCACCCGCAAAAAGCAACAGCTTTTCGGTGAGCGTCGTTTTACCGGCATCAGGGTGCGAAATAATGGCGAACGTTCGGCGCCGTGCGACTTCAGTTTGAATACTCATGGTGGCGAATTTTACAGGCTGGCGCAGCCAGCCTGTGTGCGTGCAATTTACTTGTTAAAGAGAGCCGGACGACGTGGGCGATTTGCCTGATCGCCGGTGGCGCTGCGCGGGGCGGATCCGCTTGGTGCACCAGTGCGCGACCCTGTACGTGCGCCAGTGCCCATGCCAGTGCCGGATCTGACCGCGCCACCAGCGCTGTGAGGTGTACGCGCACCCGCGGCCGGTGCGTCACGACGCGGCGCCGAGCGGCTATCGCCCTGCGAATCGCGGCGTGGTGCGCTGCTTGGCCCCTGACCCGAGCGCGCTGGGCGTGCCCCGGCACCGGCGCCACTAGGGCGTGCTGAGCGTTGCTGTGGACGGCGCTGACCATCGCGCCGGCCTTCGGCACGGGCCTCGTCATCGGCACCGTGTGGTGAGGGAGGTGAGGCGGTCCAGCCCGTTGGCGCAGGTAATTGAGGAATCGTCTTTTTGATGATGCGCTCGATCGCCTTGAGGTATTTAATCTCGCTTGAGTCGACTAACGAGATGGC
>CAMEAW010000136.1 GCA_945911685.1 Bordetella parapertussis | reverse complement strand
GATGGAAGCAGAACGTCAGAATCAAATCTCTTCGCGTTTAACCGATTACGCGGCGCGCGAACGTGCGCTTCGGGGGTATCTTTGACTACGATGTCAAAGCTGAACGTCTGCACGTTGTTAACGCTGAACTAGAAGACCCAAACGTCTGGAACGACCCCAAGCGCGCCCAAGAACTGGGCCGCGAAAAAAAGAATATCGAAGGCGTGGTTGGTACCCTCAGCAGCCTGGCTCAGTCTATTACGGATTCGCTTGAATTATTCGAACTCGCAGCCAGCGACAGCGATGATGAAACACTAGAGTCGATCGAAGCCGATGCCGCAGAGTTTCAAGCCACGCTCGAGGGCATGGAGTTTCGCCGGATGTTCTCAAACCCGGCAGATCCGCTCAATTGCTTTTTAGATATCCAGGCGGGCGCCGGCGGTACCGAAGCGCAAGACTGGGCTTCGATGCTGTTGCGCCAATACTTGCGCTATGCCGAGCGCAAAGGTTTTAAAGCCGAGCTTCTCGAAGAATCTGACGGTGAGGTGGCAGGCATCAAGTCAGCCACCATCAAAATCGAGGGCGAGTACGCCTTTGGCTTTTTGCGTACTGAAAGCGGCGTGCATCGCCTGGTGCGCAAAAGTCCGTTTGATTCATCCGGCGGTCGCCACACCTCGTTTGCCAGCGTATTTGTGTACCCCGAGGTCGATGACTCGATCGAAATCGATATCAACCCGGCCGACTTGCGCGTGGATACTTATCGCGCCAGCGGTGCGGGCGGCCAGCACATTAACAAAACCGATTCTGCAGTGCGGATTACGCACATCCCCACCAACATTGTGGTGCAGTGCCAAAACGATCGCTCGCAGCATCGCAACCGTGCCGAGGCCATGCAAATGCTGAAGTCGCGTTTGTTTGAGCTCGAAATGCGTAATCGCATGGCCGCACAGCAAAAGATGGAAGACGCTAAAACCGATGTGGGCTGGGGCCATCAGATTCGCTCTTATGTTCTTGATCAAAGCCGCATCAAAGATTTGCGTACCAACGTTGAAATTTCAAACACGCAAAAAGTCTTAGACGGTGATCTCGATCCGTTTATTCAGGCAAGCTTAAAACAAGGGGTTTAAAAAATGACTCAACTCACCATTTTGACTGGCACCACACGCGGCTTAGGTGCCGTGATGGCAGCCCAACTTGCGCATAGCGGCGACCACCTTGTGACCCTGTCGCGCGTGGCCTCTGACGCATTGGCTGCGACAGCAAAAACGCATGGCACGACCCTGACTCAAATCAGCGTTGACCTAGGCGATACCAAAGCGCTTGAGCAGGCCGCCGCGCAGCTCAAGCCTTTGCTCGCCAAACACACCAGCGTGCGTTTTATTCACAACGCGGGCGTGGTCACACCGATCGCCCAGTCGCAAGATCTCACTGATATCGCTGTGATCAATCAGGCCTTTCAAGTCAACATCACCTCAGCCATCTATTTAACCGCGGTAGTGCTGGCAGGTGCGACACAAGCCAGCGATCTACGCGTGATGCTGATCTCGTCAGGTGCGGGTCGCAATCCAAGTTCAGGCTGGGGTGTGTACTGCTCCACCAAGGCTGCGATGGATCGCTATGCCGAAGTCGCACAGCTGGATCAAGGCAAACGTGCGCGCATTGTTTCAATGGCACCCGGCATGATCGACACCCCCATGCAAGAAAAAATTCGCGCCACTTCAAAAAATGATCTGCCTAGTTTGGATCGCTTTTTAGATGCGCACTCGCAACAAAAATTAGCGGTGCCTGAGGAGATCGCGACGCGCTTGCTCAAAGTACTAGCGAGCGATGCCTTTGGTGGCAAGACGATTGACGATGTGCGTGAGCACAACGTTTAAGAGTTTTAACAAGCGCTACCTTTTTAATCATTAATTAGAACCATCATGACCGAAACCACCGCCGCCGTGCTAGACGAAAACCACCTGATCGCTGAGCGACGGGCCAAGCTTGCCGCACTGCGCACCCAGGGGGTGGCTTTCCCGAATGATTTCGTGCCAGCTGATCGAGCACAGGCCTTACACACGCAATACGGCGAGCAAGAGCAAGCCACGCTGGCTGAAGCCAAACACCCCGCCTCGGTTGCCGGGCGCATGATGCTCAAGCGCGTGATGGGCAAAGCAAGCTTTGCCACCTTGCAAGACAGCACCGGCCGTATTCAGATTTATCTGGATCGCAACAATTTAGGCGAAGAGGTATACGAATCTTTTAAACACTGGGACACCGGCGACATTCTGGCCGTCACGGGTCACATGTTTAAAACCAATAAAGGCGAGCTTTCGATTCATGCCGAGAGCGCTCGCATATTAGCGAAATCGCTGCGCCCCTTGCCCGATAAGTTTCATGGCATTGCCGATCAAGAGCTGCGTTACCGTCAGCGCTACGTTGATCTCATCATGACTGAGCAAACGCGCCAAACCTTTGCTGCGCGCAGCAAAGCGATTAGCGCTGTGCGCCAGGTGATGGTTGACGCTGGGTTTCTAGAAGTCGAAACGCCGATGTTGCATACGATACCCGGCGGTGCAGCGGCCAAGCCTTTCATCACCCATCACAACGCGCTCGACATGGAAATGTTTTTGCGTATCGCACCCGAGTTGTATTTAAAGCGTCTGGTGGTGGGCGGCTTTGAGCGTGTGTTTGAGATCAATCGCAACTTCCGTAACGAAGGTGTCAGCCCACGGCATAATCCTGAATTCACCATGATGGAGTTTTACGCGGCGTACACCGACTATCAATGGTTGATGGATTTTACCGAGCAGATTATTCGTGCTGCAGCGATCAGTGCGTGTGGCACAGCCACCCTCACCTACCAAGGTCGCGAGCTCGACTTAGCACAACCCTTTCATCGCTTAACGATCGTGCAAGCGATTTTGGCGCACGTGCCACAATTTAATGAAGCGCAGTTAGCGGACATAGAGTTTGTACGCGTCGAACTTAAAAAGCGCGGGGTCGACGTGAACGCGCCTAACCTCGCGCGTGCGGGTCTCGGCGCACTGCAACTCGCGTTATTTGAAGAGACGGCAGAGTCGCAGTTGTGGCATCCCACCTATATCATCGACTACCCAATCGAGGTGTCGCCTTTGGCGCGCGAATCCGATACTCGGCCCGGCATTACTGAGCGCTACGAGTTGTTTATTACCGGTCGCGAAATCGCTAATGGTTTCTCTGAGCTGAACGACCCCGAAGATCAAGCCGCGCGTTTTCATGCGCAAGTTGTGGCCAAAGATGCAGGCGACGAAGAGGCGATGTTTTACGACGCCGATTACATTCGCGCGCTTGAATACGGCATGCCTCCGGCAGGTGGTTGCGGCATCGGCATTGATCGTCTGGTCATGCTGTTAACCGACAGCCCAAGCATTCGCGATGTGATTTTGTTTCCACATCTGCGCAAAGAAGATTAAGTGAACGCGCCTGCTGCAGTCGCAACAGCCAGCAGATCCAAGCGCACAGAGGCGCTGTTACAAGGGCCTCTGTTATCAACAATCTTAAAACTAGCAACGCCCAATGTCTTGGGGTTATTTGCCTCGACTGGCATCATCGCTTACGACGGCTACATCATTGGCCTGCTCGGCACGCAGGCCTTAGCCGGCGCAGCGCTGGTGTTTCCGCTTGCCATGCTGATGCAACAAATGTCGAATGGCGCTCTAGGTGGTTCAATTAATTCAGTGGTCGCGCGCGCCCTCGGCTCTGGCGACCGTGCGTTGGCTGAACGCCTCGCACAACACGCCATTGCCACAGCGCTCATGATGGCCGTCATTTTCTCGTTGATCGTGCTGGGCTTTGGTGAGTCGATCTACACCTCGCTCGGCGGCAGCGGTGAAAACCTGCAAGTCGCCCTCACCTACTCAACGGTATTGTTTGCAGGCGGTTTTACCGTTTGGTTGACCAACACACTCTCAGCCATTGTGCGCGGGTCGGGCAACATGGCGATCCCCTCGTACATGCTGATTGGTACAGCGGTGTTACACGCTGGCTTATGCCCCTTGTTAGTCTTTGGCTGGGGCGCGTTTAGTGGACTAGGTATTGCCGGTGCCGCTGCAAGCACGGTCGCCGTCAATGTGTTGGCGACAAGCGTGATGCTGGCCTATTTACTCAGGCCGCAAGCCGCCGTCAGGCTGCGATTTAACGGCGCTTGGTCAGCAAGCTTATTTCGTACGATTTTACGTATCGGTCTGCCGGGTGCGTTGAGCCCTCTACTCAGCAATAGCTCGATCCTGATCGCGACCGCCTACGTTGGCACCTACGGCATCAGCGCGCTCGCAGGTTTTGGGGTTGCAGCAAGACTCGAATTTATCCTGATCCCCATTGTGTTTGGCATCGGCACCGTATTGACCACCATGGCAGCTACCAATATTGGCGCAGGTAATCCTAATCGCGCCATTCGCGCGACCTGGACGGGTGCTGCCTTGGTCGCAGTCATCACCGGTACGATCGGCATCACCGTTGGGGTGTTTCCGTTTTTATGGATGCAATGGTTTACTGCCGACCCAGAAATCATTGCCTTCGGTAGCGCCTACCTCAACATCGTCGGACCCTGCTACGGACTCTTTGGCGTGGGCCTAGTGTTATTTTTTGCCTCGCAAGGCTCAGGCAAATTAGGCTGGGTACTAATCGGTAGCACCACGCGCCTCGTGTTTGTCGCCGTCGCAGGTTGGGTGGCTGTCTATTGGCTGAAAACCGAACCCCCAGCCATGTTCATCGTTGTTGCGATTGGCTTTGCACTTTACGCAACCATCAACGCTATGTCGCTGTACATTGGTCGCTGGGGTTTTAAAGCATAGGTCAACAAACGTCTCTGATGAACAATTCGTCCAACACCCCACCCCAAGATGTTATTTCTACAATCGCGATCAAAGAGATCGGCAGCTTTCACCTTGGCGGGCGACAAGTCACCTTAGCGGGGTTACCACCCAAAGAGATGGCATTTAGCACCAAGGGCTTGCCGCTGATCGTTGACCCCAACGGTGAGGTCGAGGTTGAACAAATGTATGTCCAATTCATCAAACTTGCACAACCAAAATCTAAATTGCCTCTTTTGCTTTGGCATGGTGGCGGTCTGACTGGTGTCACCTACGAAACGAAGCCCGATGGCAACCCAGGTTGGCAGATGTATTTTTTACGAGCGGGCTGGGATACCTACGTCAGCGACGCCGTTGAACGTGGCCGTGCCTCGTGGGCACGCTACCCAGAGATTTTTAAAACAGAACCCGTGTTTCGAACCAAAAAAGAGGCTTGGGAGCTTTTTCGAATTGGCCCCACTTATCACCCTAACTCTGCTCAGCGATTACCTTATCCCCAAACTGAATTTCCGACTGAGGCCTTTGACCAACTCGCCAAACAAGCAGTGCCGCGGTGGCTCACGAATGATGCAGCCACACAAAAAGCCTACGATGCCTATGTGCAAAAGATGGGGCCTTGTGTAATCGTGGTGCACAGTCAAAGCGGCTACTTTGGACTTCAAGCCGCCTTGAACAATCCAGATAACGTTAAAGCGTTAGTCTTGGTTGAGCCCCATGGCTCACCCGACCCGACACTCACCGACCTCAGCGCGTTCAGACATATTCCGACACTTTGGGTTTGGGGTGATTACGTTAACGACGTGCCTTTTTGGTCAAAAATCTATCAGCAACAAGAGTACTTTCGCGCACAGCTGTTAAAGCATGGAGCGCGCGCTGATCTATTGAACTTGCCCGCGTGTGGACTTCAGGGCAATAGCCATATGCCAATGATGGATCGCAATTCAGATACCGTCGCAGCACTGATCCAAGCATGGCTTGTTGAACACGCGAGTCAGTGAACAAACGGGTGAACACGTATCAGGGCGCTATAGACTAACTCGCGACGCCACGAACAGCCGTACGCACGATCACAGCAATCTCGGACTCAATACGCCTTCAACCAACCCAAGCCAGCTTCAACTTCGCCGCGCGCCCGGTATTCACACCCAATCCAGCCTGTGTAGCCCAATTCATCAACGCACTTTAACACGTTGGGGTAGTTCACTTCGCCTTCGTCAGGCTCATTGCGTGTAGGCACTGCAGCAATCTGGATGTGGCCGATGTGTGGCATGTACTGCGCCAACTTGGTCAGGATGTCACCCTCGGCGCAACCCACGTGATACACATCAAACATCAGCTTGATGTTGCTACGCGCACAAGCTTCGCGGATTGAATTTGAATCAACTTGTTTCGAGTAAAAGTAACCAGGCTTGTCGCGTTGATTGATCGCCTCAAGCAGCAGTGTGACACCGTGTGGTGCGGCTTGATCAGCGGCCCACTGCAGATTACGGATGAACGTTTCACGCGCCTGAGCTTCAGTGCCTGGCTTCAAAATGCCGGGCATCACATGTATTGCGGGTGCGCCGCTGCCAATACACCACTGCAGAGATTGGTTAAACGCTTGTTGAAAATCAGCCTCACGACCGGGCAACGCGGCCAAGCCTGATTCACCGATACTGGCATCACCAACGGGTGTATTGACCGCCAATAAGGTCAGCTTCAACCGAGCAACGGCGGCTTTGACATCTTGCGCGGGGGTGTCATACGGCCATTGCAACTCAATCGCTTTGAAACCGCTAGCAGCAGCCCTCTCAATCCGCTCAAGTAGTGGCAAGGTCGACCACAAAAATCCTAGATTTGCAGAAAAGCGGGCCATGACAAGCTCTCGTATTGATTAGAGGGTGGATCGGTCGACAATGCTACAACGCAAAGAATACCAAATCTAGTGACTTTCTTTAGCGTGATTAATCGTATAGCGCGGGATCTCGATCGTCAGATCAGCAGACCCGATTCTTGCCTGGCAGGCCAGACGCGAAGTGGTAGATAAACCCCAGGCGCGATCGAGTAAATCTTCTTCAGAATCTGAAGCCGCCTCAAGCGTGTTAAAGCCGGCTTTGATCACCACATGACAAGTGGTGCAGGCGCAAGACAGTTCGCATGCGTGCTCAAGCTCAACGTGATTGTCTAACAGCACGCGACAAATCGATTCGCCTGCAGGTGCGTTATCAATGACCATGCCCTCAGGGCAGACATCAGGATGAGGAAGAACCGTAATTTTTGCCATAACCTTAAAAGCTCAAGTCACAAAAAAATAAAACTAAAGAGGATTACACCACTTGCAACGGTACAAAAGAGCTAAAGTCCTCACGCGTCAAACTGCGAAGGCTCAAACGCTTGGGCCTTTACAACTCGTTCAACGACTTCCCCTTCAGCGCCGCACGAATACTGCGATCCATGCGTTGTGCAGCAAAATCATCGGTCACCTCTGACAACGCTTTGGTCGCCAGTCGAATCGCCTCAAGATCTTCGCCTTGCGCGCACAACTGCGTGGCCTGTAATTGTTGCGCGATACGCGTTTGTTGCGCGGCACTTAACAAATCAGAATCCGCAGCCAGGGCCGCTACCACCGACTCAATCAATTGCTGTGCATCGACCTGCTGCTCGCGCAACATTCTCATTTTGGCATCGTGATCGGCCAGCGTGATGCTGTCAGACAACATCTTAGACACTTCGTCGTCGGTTAAACCATACGAGGGCTTAACCGTCACCGATGCTTCAACGCCCGAGCCCT
>CAMEAW010000135.1 GCA_945911685.1 Bordetella parapertussis | reverse complement strand
TTTCAGTCAGAGACGTCATCTCACGGCTTCGACCTCAACTCGCGGGGATCCCGGGCGCGCGTTTATTTTTGATGGCGCAACAAGACATCAGGATTGGCGGTCGACAGAGCAGCTCGGCGTTTCAATATACGTTGATGGCCACCGAGCTGGCTGATTTAAAAGACTGGATGCCTAAGGTGCAGCAAGCACTTGCAGGCTTGCCCGAGCTGATTGATGTAGACACCGACGTTGAAGACCGCGGCCGACAAGTC
This sequence comes from Bordetella parapertussis, assembly GCA_945911685.1. GTDB lineage: Bacteria > Pseudomonadota > Gammaproteobacteria > Burkholderiales > Burkholderiaceae_B > Zwartia > Zwartia parapertussis_K. The sequence continues at coordinate 7,494 of CAMEAW010000135.1, read as the reverse complement.
TCGTTGCAGATTGATCGTGATGCAGCGCAACGCTTGGGCGTGCCGATGGCGAGTATCTCTGCAGTATTAAATAACTCATTTAGTCAGCGGCAAATTTCAATTATGTACGGCGAGCGCAATCAATACAGGGTGGTGATGGGGGTGGCCCCGCGCCACGCGCAAGATCCTGAGTCGTTACGTGACGTGTATGTCTTAAGCCAAACCGGCCAGCGGGTGCCCTTAATGGCCGTGGCAAAGTTTGAGATCAACAATGCGCCGTTAAGTGTGCGACATCAAGGCTTGTCGGCGGCCGATACGATTTCATTTGATGTGGCGCCGGGGGTCTCGCTGGGGCAAGCCAATGCCGCGATTGACCAAGCGATTGCGGGTATCAATCTGCCAAGCGAAAAAATTCAGGCGGGGTTTCAAGGTACAGCAAAGGCTTTGCAGAGCGCCTTGGCCAATCAACCTTGGCTGATCCTTGGGGCGCTCGTCACCATGTACATCATTTTAGGCATTCTGTACGAGAGCACGATCCACCCGCTCACAATTTTATCGACCCTACCCTCAGCGGGGGTCGGGGCGTTACTCGCGTTGCTGTTGATGAAAACCGAGTTCACCTTAATCGCCTTGATTGGTGTTTTTTTGTTGATCGGAATCGTGAAAAAGAACGCGATCATGATGGTGGATTTTGCGATTGAGGCGCAGCGTAAACTGGGCTTATCTCCCAAAGAGGCGATTCATCAAGCCTGTATGACGCGTTTTAGACCGATCCTGATGACAACGTGTGCTGCCATTTTTGGTGCCATGCCCTTGGTCTTTGCGTCGGGCGCTGGGGTTGAAATGCGCCAGCCGCTGGGCATCACGATCTTGGGTGGTCTGTTGGTGAGCCAATTGCTGACCTTGTACACCACGCCTGTGGTTTACTTGTACCTTGACCGATTTCGGCTATGGCTGTTAACCAAGCCCTGGTCTGGTGCAAAACCTGTCGTGTTGCCTAAGGGCGCTTAAAGATGATTGACTGCTCTCGTATGTCCAAGGCCTGGTATGTGTTGCGCGTGATGCGTGCCGCGTTGCTGCTTGGCGCGCTCAGCCTTTTGGCGTCTTGCATGGTGGGCCCCGATTACGTACGCCCCTTGGTAGATGTTGGCGTGCAATTTAAAGAGACGCCTGGCTGGAAGCCGGCCCAGCCGCAGCTTGCCGACGCGCCTAGTGGCGCCTGGTGGCATATGTATAACGATGCCACGCTTAATCAGCTCATGCAAGAGCTCAACGTCGCCAACCAAAATATTGCCCAAGCCGAGGCACGCTTCAGGCAGGCAGTGGCCTTGACGCAGGGCTCACGCGCGCCCTTGCTACCCACCGTATCGGCCACGGGCGGTGCCGCGCGTGCGGGGGGTTCGGCCACCGGCCCGGGCGGAGTGGTCAACAGCACCTCGATTAGCACCTACAGCGCCAATGCGCTGGCGAGTTGGCAAATCGATATCTGGGGCAGTGTGCGCCGCAATATTGAATCGACTGACGCAACCGAGTTGGCGCTCGCTGCAGAGGTCACCGGGGCGAGGTTAACCGCGCAAACTCTGATGAGCTTGAGCTACACGCAGGTGCGAGTCTTAGACGAGCAAAAGCGGCTGCTACAGGCAACGGTTGCGTCTTACGAACGCGCCTTGAAACTTACTCAAAATCGCTATAACGCGGGCATTTCGGGTCAGGCCGATGTGGCGGTGGCCCGTACGCAACTGGAAAGTACCCGCGCCCAAATGATCGATCTTGAGCAGCAAAGGGCCATCGCCGAAAATGCAGTGGCAGTGTTACTGGGGCGTGCACCTTCAACGTTTTCGATCGCGGCGCAGCCTCTGGCGCTCGTGCCGCCTAAGGTTCCGGTCGGTTTGCCTTCTGAATTACTTGAGCGTCGTCCTGATATTTCGGCGGCCGAGCGACGTGTTGCCTCAGCGAACGCCTTAATTGGTGTTGCCACGGCGGCGTGGTTTCCAAGCCTGACGTTAAACGCCAATACGGGTTTTCGCAGCAATGACTTTACGCAGTGGTTTAGTGCACCCGCGCAGTTCTGGTCGCTAGGCCCTCAATTGGCTGCCTTGATTTTTGACGGTGGTGCACGGCAAGCGCAGATTTCTCAGGCGCGGGCGCAGTTTGATGTGCAGACTGCGATCTACCGCCAAACCGTTTTAAATGCTTTGCAAGAAGTTGAAAACGCCATGATTCAGATGCGCGTGTTTGAACAAGAAGATGCGGTGCAGCGCTTGGCGGTCGAGGCCGCTCGCTTGTCGCTCAGGTTGGCCCGCAATCAATACGATCAAGGCTTGATTGATTATTTGAGTGTGGCGGTGCTTGAAGCAACCGCCTTGAACAACGAACGCACTTATATCACCTTGGTTGGCAATCGCTTTGCGGCGAGTCTGCGTCTCATCGCGGCGCTTGGCGGTGGCTGGTCGACGCAAGAACTCAGGCGCGTCGACGACTCAGGCAATCCAAGCGCGAATCCCAGCAAAACCGTGCCCACCAACCGACCTGACTAGGTCGAGGGTTGCGGCCGATTGGCCACCTAGTGCGTAGACCGGAAGCCCAGCTTGCGCATTGAGTTCGGCAAAGCTCGTCCACCCCATGCCGGGTACGCCCGGATGAGAGGGTGTGGGTAAAACGGGGCCTAGCACCGCAAAATCGGCATTCAGTGCCCGCGCGTGCACAAGTTCTGCAAGGTTGTGTGTTGAAACCCCTAGTAGCGCGCCAACGGCCAGATCGGGGCGCGTCGATAGACTGGCGGCATCGCCAGAGCGCAGATGCACGCCATCGGCGAGCGCCCACCACTCGGCTGGATGGATACTGTTGACGAGTACGCGAGCGCCTGCAGCGTGGCAGCGAGCGATGACGGTGATGAGTGCCTGCTGTAAGTCTGGGGCTGAAACGCCGCCAGGCCAATTAGGCTCGCGCCATTGCAACAACAGTAAGCCCTCGGCTAGATTTTTGTCTAAACGCTGTAAAAAGCTTGCAAGATGTTCGGGCGCTCCAAGCGCAGAAATCGCGTAGACCGCAGGCAACTGCAACCAGCGCAGCGGTGGGTAGGTTGCAGGGAGTAACTGCGGTTGCTCGTGTGCGTAGCGCGCGTCGACCCAGCGTAACTCTTGCCCCTCTAGGCCCTTAGGCTCACCGTTCCAGCCGGTGACCCGACAAAAGGCGAGCCGCACGGTGGTGGTCGGGTACTTGTGTACATAAGTGACCCAAGTGGTTGCAGCCGTGACCTCAATGCCAAGCTCTTCTTGAAGCTCGCGCGCAAGTGCCTGTAAAACGCTTTCACCCGGTTCGAGCTTGCCGCCCGGAAGCTCCCACCAGCCCGGCCAAGGTTTGTCTGCGGGTCGGTTGCCTAGTAGCACGGTGCCATCGGGGCGCAGTAGCACCCCCACCGCCACATCGATGATTTTGTCAGGCATAGCGCGCAGACCAGTCGCGCGCAAAATGCCAGGCGACACGACCCGAGCGTGAGCCGCGTTCAAGCGCCCATTGCAAGGCCTCGGTGCGGGCTTCGGCGATGTTGGCCTCTGAGCAGCCTAGAGTGCGTAACCAGTGCGACACAATGTCGAGATAATCGTCTTGTTTGAAAGGGTAGAACGACAGCCACAGACCAAAGCGCTCAGATAATGAAATCTTTTCTTCAACGGTTTCGCCTGGATGTACTTCGCCGTCGGCTTGATGCTTAGCCTGTAAGTTTTCGCTCATGTACTCTGGCATCAGATGACGGCGGTTTGAAGTGGCATAGATCAGTACATTGGTGCCGGCCGAGGCAGCCGAACCATCCAGGACTGACTTCAGCGCCTTGTACCCAGATTCGCCCTCTTCGAAGGATAAATCGTCACAGAAAACGATAAATTTTTCGGGACGCTCGGCGACTAAATCTACGATGTCTGCCAAGTCAGCCAGGTCGCTTTTATCGACTTCAATTAATCGCAAACCTTTTGCGGCGTAACTCGCTAGCATGGCTTTGACTAACGAGCTTTTACCTGTACCGCGTGCTCCAGTCATCAAGACATTGTTGGCAGGTTTGCCATCAATAAAATGACGCGTATTGCGATCGATGATGCCTTTCTGGCGTTCAATGTGTTGCAAGTCGGTTGTATTGATGAGCGCAACATGCGCGATCGCATCCAGCCAGCCGTGCGAGGCGCCCCGTTTGCGCCACCGAAAAGCGAGCGCCTTCCAGTCGGTTGGCGGTGGTGTGGGTGGCAGCCACGCTTCAAGTTGTGCCAGCACGCGTAAGGCGCGTGACAATAGCTCGGCTGTTTCTGGGCCGTTTGATAAATTAGTGTTGCTCATTAGGATCTGTAATCTGCGTTGATGCTGACATACTCGTGTGAGAAGTCGCAGGTGTAAACCGTTTGTGCGATCGCACCGCGACCGAGCGCGATGCGTACCAAGATTTCGGGTTCTTGCATCACGCGTTGGCCGTCGGCTTCTTGGTAGTTAGGATTGCGTTCACCTTTGTCGGCAACCAATACATCGCCTAGCCAAAGTTTTACGCCACGCACATCTAAGTCAAGAATGCCAGCGTAGCCAATCGCAGCCAGAATACGTCCCAAATTTGGATCGCTGGCAAAGAAGGCCGTTTTAACCAGAGGTGAATGCGCGACTGCGTAAGCGACTAATAAAGCCTCGTCGACAGTTTTGGCTTGTTCAACTTGAATCGTCATGAACTTGGTGGCGCCTTCGGCGTCGCGTACGATTTTTTGTGCCAAATCAATTGCTGCAACAGATAAGGCAGCCTTCAGCGCGGCATAGCGCGGATGCGTCACGCTGTCGACTAGCAGGCCGCTTTTACCGGTTGCCATGACAATGAAGGAATCATTGGTTGAGGTATCGCCATCTACCGTGATTCGGTTAAACGAGACATCGGCCAGTTCGCGCGCCAGTTGCGTCATCAGCGGCTGTGCAATACCGGCGTCGGTGGCCAGGTAGCTCAACATGGTGGCCATGTTGGGCCGAATCATGCCCGCGCCCTTACTGATACCGGTAATCGTGATGGTCTTGTCGCCGATGTTGACACGTTGCGAGTAAATTTTTGGCAAGGTGTCGGTGGTCATGATGCCGTGCGCGGCTGACACCCAGTTGTTTGCCGTTAAGTTTTTAATCGCGGCGGGTAACCCTGCTTTGATCCGATCAACCGGTAAAGGCTCAAGAATGACCCCAGTTGAAAAGGGCAAAATCTGAGCGCTCTTCAAACCGAGTAAGCCGGCGAGCGCGTCGCAGGTTTCGTTGGCGGCTTTGAGGCCGGGTTCGCCGGTGCCCGCATTGGCGTTGCCGGTGTTGATCACCAACGCGCGGATGGCGTGTGCTCCAGCCAGATGCGCTTGACACACCAGCACTGGCGCCGCACAGAACCGATTGCGGGTAAACACGCCACCGACACTGGTACCCTCGCTTAGGCGAAATACGGTCAGGTCGCGGCGATCGGCTTTGCGAATGCCAGCTTCAATGACGCCGATTTCAATGCCGGCAACAGGGTAAACAGCGTCGTCAGACGGAATATGCAGATTAACGGCCATGGTGGTTCGCAGTTAAAAAGGTGAAAGATGCGTGATTATCGCTTTTTTTTAAAATGGGCAGCGGCCGCCAGGGCTACCAACGATTGGCGGGCTAAGCCAGAGGTGTGCTTGAGTCAGCTGGCGGCCTTCGGCCGCAACTTGGGCGTTTGGCGGTTGACCGCTCTGGCTAGGCCAAGCACGTTATTTAGGCGGGCCACCTCAATCTAGCAAGCGAAACAATTTTTGCAAGAGCGGGCTGTCAGGCTGATTCAAATGCAGCACCAAGTCAAAGTGATTGGTGTCGGGCATATCGACGTATTCGCCTTTAAATCCTTTGGCTTTCCAGGCAGCAAGAAAATCTTGAGATTGTTGCTTGAAGGCCGCCGTTTCATTGCTGCCATAGCTCACAATAAGCGGCGGGCCGTTGTCGGGCAATTCAAAGAGCGGGCTGTTGCGCCGAGCGTCTTCGGGGCTCAGGCGCATCCATTCGTTGATGTGGGTGTTTACCAGCGGGGTGATGTCATAGAGGCCGCTGAGCAGCACGGCGCCAGCGAGCCCGCTTGCGTCAAAGCCATAGGCCTCTTGCCAGCCGCGAGCAAGCACCATGCCACCTAGATGCCCGCCGGCCGAACTGCCAGAAATGATCAGTTTTTGACCATCGCCATGGTAGTGTCCGATATTGCTTTGCACCCAAGCCATCGCCCGGCGCGTCTGATCCACGATCCGATCCAGGCTGACAGCCGGCGCCAACGAGTAGTTCACTGCAACGACAGTCATCCCAGCTGCTGTCAGGGCGGGCGCCATAAAGCTTGAGTCGTCTTTAGAGAGTAGGCGCCAGTAGCCGCCATGCAGGTAGACAAAAACGGGCGCCCGTGCATTGCCTTGCGCAAAAAAAATATCCAAGGTTTCGTCCGGGTGCTCGCCGTAAGAGACGTTCAGTGCGCAGGGCAGGCTTGACCGGGCCTGCGCACTCAGCGCTGCGTAATCACGCAGCATAGGCGCAATATCAGGCACCGTTGCCCGCGCGTTGTACTGCAGGTCTAATTCTTCCTGCGCGGGCGTTGGTGTTGCACCGTTTATCGTGGTCATTTTGTGCGTTGAGCCCTAAAAAGTGCACCAAAGCGCTTATTTTGAGGGTAAAAGTTTGTCGTGGCAAAATATTTCTCACCTGCTACTATTTGACGCTAATAATTATCGTGCCCAGGAGGCCTCTCATGCGTCTGTTTAAAAACCTCGTTGCAGCGGCTTTACTTTTGCCAGCCATTGCACTTGCACAAACCCCGATTAAGGTCGGTATTGCGAACGATTTATCGGGTCCGTTTGCGGCACTGGGTGCCGAAGCGCGCGATGGCTTTAATCTTGCGATCAAGCAGCTTGGCAACAAGTTAGGCGGGCAGCCCGCTGAGTTTATTCAGACGGATATGGGTGGTAACCCAGACCAGGCGCGCCAGCTGGTCACCCGTTATATCCAGCGCGACAAAATCGATTTCTTCACAGGCCCAATCGGTTCAAACGTGGCGTTAGCGGTTGGCCCGGCGTTATTCGCGGCCAAAGTCCCTTACCTTTCAAACAATCCAGGCCCTAGCCAGTTTGCCGGCGCGCAGTGTAATGATTACTGGTTTGGCGTGTCGTACCAAAACGATGCCTTCCATGAGGCCGCAGGTAAAGTCGCAGCCGATCGTGGTTTCAAAAAAATGGTCATCATTGCACCTGATTATCCGGCAGGCAAAGATGCGTTAAATGGTTTTAAGCGTGGCTACAAACTTGCGCCAAACCAAGAGGTTTATACGAAACTGGGTCAGATTGATTACGCTGCAGAGCTCGCGCAAATTCGCGACGCCAAGCCAGATGCGATCTACATCTTCTTGCCAGGTGGGATGGGTATTAATTTTGTGAAGCAGTTTGTCTCGGCTGGCTTGAATAAAAGCGTGAAGCTGGTTGGCCCTGGGTTTTCAGCAGATGAAGACGTGATTCAGGCCGTGGG
>CAMEAW010000134.1 GCA_945911685.1 Bordetella parapertussis | reverse complement strand
AGTGTGATCTCGGTTTGCATATCGGCCAGTTTTTTCTGGATCAGTTGGTTAGCCGCCAAGGGGCGACCAAACTGTTTGCGATCAAGCGTGTACTGACGCGCCATGTGCCAGCAGAACTCGGCTGCACCGAGCGCACCCCAGGCAATCCCAAAGCGCGCTGAGTTCAAGCAGGTGAAGGGGCCCTTCAGGCCCGAGACGCCAGGCAACATCTGTTCGTCGCCAATCTCGACACCTTCCATAACGATTTGGCCTGTGATTGAGGCGCGTAAACCGACCTTGCCGTGGATCGCAGGTGCTGACAGCCCTTTCATGCCCTTCTCAAGGATGAAGCCGCGGATGCGACCGTCGTAGTCGCCGCCCACACACTTGCCCCACACGACAAATACGTCGGCAATGGGTGAATTCGAAATCCACATTTTGTTGCCGGTCAGCGTATAGCCGTGGGCCGTTTTCACGGCACGGGTTTCCATGCCGGCGGGGTCAGAGCCATGGTCGGGTTCTGTCAGACCAAAACAGCCAATCCACTCACCCCGAGCAAGCTTGGGCAAATACTTTTGCTTTTGCTCTTCGCTGCCGAACTCATTGATTGGCAGCATCACGAGCGATGATTGAACTGACATCATTGAGCGATAACCTGAATCAACGCGCTCGACTTCGCGCGCGATCAACCCGTAGCTGACGTAGTTCAAGCCAGAGCCGCCGTACTCAGTGGGGATCGTTGCACCTAACAGGCCAAGCTCACCCATCTCAGGAAAAATTTCGACGTCGGTTTTTTCGTTACGAAACGCGTTGACTACGCGTGGCAAAAGCTTGTCTTGGCAGTACGCGCGCGCGGCGTCACGCACCATGCGCTCTTCGTCTGTCAGCTGGCTGTCCAGCAAGAGGGGGTCTTCCCAGTTAAATGAGGCTTCAGCGGCCATGTCGTGCTCCTAAATGTAATGATTGAACGATACCAAGGCTCGGTCGAGGCTAGGCGCAATACCCACACGCCAATTTGAGCTGTGCATTTGAGAAAATTGCTTGCGCCATCGCGCTCGACTGAGCCTTGTAAAAATCTGGAAAAGTGTCTCAAATTAATTGTGAGGCGCTTTGAAATTATTTTTTGAGTGCGGCCGCCCGTAATTTCGAAATCGTAGTGGTTGGTGTAATGGTTTCAGGATCAATCAGGCAATGAATAATTGCTGGTTGCCCGCTTGCCAAAGCGCGCTCGTAGGCCGGGCCAAACTGTTCGGTGGTTTCGACACGCTCGCCATGACCGCCAAAGGCGCGTGCGTAGGCAGCAAAGTCAGGATTTTGCAGTTTGGTCGCCGACACGCGGCCGGGGTAATTTTTTTCTTGGTGCATACGGATGGTGCCGTACATGCCGTTATCAATGATTAAGACAATGATCGGCAAGTTGTATTGCACAGCGGTGGCAAACTCTTGACCGTGCATCATGAAGCAGCCATCGCCTGCAAAGCAGACAACGGTTCTTTCAGGCCACAGGCGTTTGGCGCCCACGGCGGCGGGTAAGCCATAACCCATCGAGCCCGAGGTTGGTGCGATTTGCGTTGCGAACTGAGTGAAGCGGTGAAAGCGATGCAGCCAGGTGGCAAAGTTACCGGCGCCGTTGGCCATAATGGCATCAGCGGGCAAGTTTGCCTCAAGGTATTGCATGACGCCGCCCATTTGTAGGGTACCGGGTGTTTTGATCGGGGCCGGATCGCTCCAGGCCAGATAGCTTTGATGCATGGTCGCCGTATCTGCCGCCCAAGGCTGCGAAGCAGGCGTCGCTACTGACGCTAATTCTGAGGCAAACGCAATCGGTGAGGCGTTAATTGCCACCGCTGCGCGGTAGACGCGGCCGAGTTCGCCGCTATCGGGGTGAACGTGCACCAATGTTTGCTTGGGCACAGGGATATCAAACAGTGTGTAAGCCTGACTGGGCATTTCGGACATGCGCCCGCCCACTAACAACACCAAGTCTGCTTCGGCGACACGTTTGAGCAAAGCGGGATTCAAGCCAATGCCGACGTCACCGATAAAACAGGGGTGGTTGGCTGGGAACAGCATCTGACGTCTGAACGACACCGCAACCGGAAGCTTGCAACGTTCGGCAAAGGCCACGAATTCATTGACCGCTTGAGCATTCCAGCGGGTACCACCCAAAATCGCAACGGGTGCTTTGGCCTTGGCCAGGCGTGCGGCCAGGTCTGCCATTTGCCCTTTTGCGGGGGCTGAATCGACCGCCTCGTAGTGCGGGGCATCGGGCACGGTTGCGTGTTCAACCAACATATCTTCGGGCAAAGCGATCACGACAGGACCCGGACGTCCCGAAGTGGCCACATGAAAAGCGCGCGACAGAATCTCGGGGATTCGGGCTGGGTCATCAATCTCGGTTGCCCATTTAGCTGCCGTGCCAAAGACTGCGCGGTAATCCATCTCTTGAAACGCTTCGCGCTCGCGCATGCCGCGTTCGATTTGACCGACAAAGACAATTAACGGGGTCGAGTCTTGCTTGGCGATATGAATGCCGGCTAAGGCGTTTGAGGCGCCTGGGCCGCGCGTCACCATGCAAATGCCAGGTTCACCATTTAACTGACCCTGGGCCGCGGCCATCATGGCAGCTCCGCCTTCTTGACGACACACGGTCACTTCAATGTTGACATCGACCAACGCATCAAGCACAGCTAAAAAGCTTTCGCCCGGAACACAAAATACGTGTTTGACGCCGTGGCTGACAAGTTGACCAACAAGAAGTTGACCGCCGGTACGTGGGGCGCTTGGAGAAGGGGCTTGGCTCATGTTTTTGCTCTGGTTATGGGGCGAAGTGAGGTAATCCGACATCATATCGTGTCGGAGCGGATTTTAGACCGTCTGCGAAAGCCATTCGCACAGGGCCGCATCAGTCAGAGGATCGCCTTGAAGCGGATCACGGGCGGCTAAGCGATGCTTGAGGATGAGGTCTGCCAAATGGCTGCGCATAGGCATGTTGGCCTGTTTGGCTTCCCAGCGCATGGCGGCCATGGTGGCTACGTGATAAAGCGCCGTAGCGGCTTGACGAGCTTGTTCCGAGCGATTTTCGTTGGCGACTGTGGCCGCGTATTTGAAAGCTTGGTCGATGCGTTCGGATTGCAGGGCTGAAAGGTCTTGGCTAACCGGTGTGCCTTGGGCTAACAGCGCTTGAACATGGTCGCGTAACGTGGGCAGTGACTCTTCACGTTGAATGGCGCGAATGACATCAAGCGCGACGATGTTGCTGGTGCCTTCCCAAATTGAGCCTAGGTGGGAGTCTCGTAAGATCCGCGGGTCGCTCCATTCTTCGATGTAGCCGCAGCCGCCGCGCACTTCCATTGCATCGCCTGCAACCTTGCGTGCATCGCGACACGCGCGAAACTTGATTAAGGGTGTCAGGATGCGCATCAACGGGCGTTTGCTTGGATCGTTGTCTGCAGCGGCTAATGCCTGTGCGGTTTGGTACACCATGGTGCGCGCCTGCTCAGTGGCTAACGCCATTTTGCTGAGTTGGCGTTGCATCAGAGGCATGTCAAGCAGGCGTTTGCCAAACGCTTTGCGGTGCTTAGAAATGTACAGGGCTTCAGTCAGGGCGCGTCGCATTAAGCCCGCAGCACGCACGCCGTTTGAGAGGCGCGAGTTGTTAATCATGTCGGCCATGTGCTTAAAGCCCTGACCGCGTTCGCCCACTAACCAGGCGAAGGCACCTTCAAGCCGGATTTCGCCACTTGCCATTGAACGGGTGCCTAACTTGTCTTTCAAACGCAAAATTCGATAGCGGTTATGCGTGCCATCGGTAAGCGTACGCGGCAGTAAAAACAGCGATACGCCTTTAAGCCCATCGACGTTTTCAGAGCGTGCCAACACCATGGCAAAGCCGGCATCAGGGTTTGAACAAAACCACTTATCGCCGGTGAGTGACCAGCTACCATCCGAGGCTTGCGTGGCTTGCGTGGCCGTGGCGCTCACGTCTGAGCCCGCGCCTTGTTCGGTCATGAACATCGCGCCCTGGTGCAAGGCATCAAAGTCTTGGGTGGTGACCATGGGTAAAACTTTTTCGACTAACGCGGGGTCGCCAAACTTGCGCAAGGTGCGCGCGAGCGAGTCGGTCATGCTCACTGGGCAGCACAGGCCAAACTCAGCCTGCACAAATAAATACGTAAGCGCGTATTTTGCGGCCGGTGGCATGGGTGTGGGCCAGTTCAACACACCACCGCGATGCGACATGGCCGCTAAGCCAAACTCGCTATAGGCGTAACGCTCAAGCTCGACATAAGCAGGATGCTTATTGACCTGCGAGGTGTCAATGCCAGCACGCGTGCGTACCGAAAGTGTCGGAGGATGTTTGTCTGCGACGCCAGCCAGATCATCGAGTAACGAGCCTGCTAAAGCGCCCAGTCGTTGCAAGTGCGGTAGTAAGTGTTGATGCAAATCTTTGGGCAGATAGCAAGCCAGAAGATCGCGTCCGGCGTCTGCCTCAAACAAGTTAATCCCGTGCGCGTCAGGGACAGGATGCTCTGGTGCGGGGTTATTGTTTAGCATGAGCGAAAAATGTTGCCTTGAGGCTTCAGGAGTAGGGTACTGCTCTGAGCAACAACACCGTTGCGCTCAGGGCAGGCGAAAGTCAGGATGAAGTCATTTCTAGGCATGCCAGCGTCTCTTTTGCAATCGCCAGGCTCGAGGTCAAGCCAGGTGATTCAATGCCAAATAAATTGACGAGGCCTAGGATGCCGTGGGTTGCGGGCCCGGCGATCATGAAGTCGGCCGCAGGTTCGTGTGGCCCAGAAATCTTAGGGCGAATCCCAGAATAGCTGGGCGATAAGGTGCCGTCTTGCATGCCAGGCCAGTAGGTGCGAACAGCCTCATAAAAGCCAAGGCAGCGATCGGGATCTACTGCGTAGTCGACTTGATCGATCCATTGAACGTCAGGCCCAAATTTTGCTTGCCCGCCCAGATCAAGCGTGAGGTGCACGCCCAAGCCTGCATGGTGTGGTGTTGGGTAGATGAGTCGGGTAAATGGTGCGCGGCCTTGCAAACTAAAGTAGCTGCCCTTGCACAGATATTCTGTTGGGATCGAAGACTCAGGGATGCCTTTAATCTGACGCGCCAGCGTTGGCGCGTGTAGGCCTGAGGCGTTGATGAGCACGTTGCACGACAGTGCCATCGCCTCAGCTCCACCAAACTGCAAATCAAAACCGCCATCGCTGCGCACGCTCCCCGATACAAGCGGGGTATGAAACACGCACTGTGCGCCAGCGTTTTCGGCATCGCCTTGATAGGCCAGCATCAAGCCATGGCTATCGATGATACCGGTTGAAGGAGAGAGCAACGCCGCAGTACAAAACAAGGCCGGTTCAAGCGCCTGCGCTTCGGCAGCTGACAACAGTTTTAGGTCAGAAACGCCATTGATGTGGGCTTTTTTTGCGATTTCAGTGAGCGTTGGGATTTCTTCGTCGCTGGTGGCTACGATGAGTTTGCCCAAACGCTTGTGCTTGACACCGTGCTCAGCGCAATAGGCGTAAAGAAGGTGACGACCTTCAACGCACAAGCGTGCTTTGAGGCTGCCTGCCGGGTAATAGATACCCGCGTGAATCACTTCTGAGTTGCGCGCGCTAGTGCCGGTGCCGATGCCCTCAGCTGCTTCCACCACCATGACTTCGCGTCCGCTTTGGGCCAAGGCTCGGGCGATGGCTAAGCCGACTGCTCCTGCGCCGACTACGATGCAATCAATATCTGTGCTCATGACTATGATTTATAACTTCGATTTATTTTTGAAAATTTGGGGTGAGGTCGTAGCCACCTGCGTGGTACACCAAGGGCAAGGCCTCAGTGCGCTCGCAGTGTTCAACCTCACCAATAAAAATGATGTGATCGCCTTCGTCGTAGCGACTGCGGTTGAAGCATTCAAACCAAGCGGCGCAGGGTAAGGCAAGGCGTGGCGAGCCACCGGGCGCCAGTGCAAGAGGCATATCGGTAAACCGCTCGGCAGCCGTGCCGCGGGTAAAACGGTGTGATACGCCAAGCTGTTCGTGACTCATGACATGAATCACATAGCGTTCGCACGCCACCATTGTCGCCATCGATGACGAACCGCGCGACAAGCTAAAGAGCACGAGCGGTGGTTCAAGCGAAACAGAGTTAAACGAGCTAACCGTGAGCCCCACGGGCGCTTGCCCCGGAAGGCTCGCAGTGATGACGGCTACGCCGGTGGGGAAGCGCCCCAGTGTTGCGCGAAAATTGGCAGAATCAAAAGTTGGTGCGGAAGCGGTCATGTTATGGAGAAATACGTTGGAGTGCCCAGCCAGTGCCAGAGCGTTGAAAGGTGAGTCGATCATGCAGTCGTGACGGGCGCCCCTGCCAAAATTCAAAATACTCGGGTGTTAAACGATAGCCGCCCCAGTGGGGTGGGCGTGGGGGGTGATCGCCGTATTTTTGTTGCACGGCGGAAGTGTTGGCCTCGAGCTCGGCAAGCGTGGTGGGTTCGCTTTGTGCAGAAACCCAGGCGCCCAGTCGCGAACCGAGTGGGCGGCTATGAAAATAATCGTCAGATTCTTGCGCAGACACTTTCTCGACTCGCCCGTTGAGCCGCACTTGGCGTTCAAGCGCTTGCCAGAAAAAATTCAGGCACGCCCAAGGTTGTGCGGCCAACTCTTGGCTTTTACGCGAGTTGTAATTGGTGTAAAAAACAAATCCTGCCTCGTCAAAACCTTTGAGTAATACGACACGCGCTGAGGGTCGACCTTGCGCATCGGCGGTCGCGAGGGTCATGCTGGTGGGTTCAGGAACGTTTTGTTCGAGCGCCTGATTAAACCAAAGCCCAAATTGTTCAAAGGGTGATGCTTTGATATCTTGCTCGAGAAGAATCCCTTTTTCGTAGCTTTGCCGTAGATCTGCGATCGACATGATGAATCCCAGTGAGGTAAATCAAAAACTGAGCACCCAACGGATACCCATTTAGCAGTGTAACGTGGGCAACCCTAGTTTTGCCAAAGGGATTGTCGGCGATCGCTGGACGTTTCTGCTAAGGCTCGCGCCCTTGAGTCTGTGATTGTTGCGGTCGTTGCGCGAGTGATTGGCGCCGTTCATACTGTGCCTGCTGCGGCTGTGCGTGCTGCGCCCATAGCGGCGGCTGTTACTGCTGCTGTTGCTGAACCTGGTTGGGGTGCTGGAGTCGGTGTCGTAGGCGTTCGGTCAGGGCGGCCAGCTGTTCGTCGCAAATCCCGGCAGCTTTGAGCGACTCGGAAGTTTGCGTTACATAATCAAAGCACGATCCGTAGGTACCATGTGCGCGGCAGATAATGTCAACTAAGTCATCCTCAGGGGGTTGTTTGACGTAAGCGGGGCCGTTTCGATCGATTACAAAGGCCATCGCCTTGACAATGCCTTGCGACGTTTCGCAAGTAAGCCAACTTGGTAAGTAGGCGCCGGTACCCATTTCGCGTTTCCAGACCGCATCAAAGGTCTGCTCGACGTTTTGCGCTGAGATTTTAAATACCATCCCCTGGCAGACACCCGTTTGCTCTAAGCCAAAGACGAGACCCGGAGTTTCAGGGGTACCTCGATTGATGCGCGACCAGAGACATAACGAGCGGTGATAGCCCTTTAGCGAGGCCGCGCGCTGCTCAGCGAAGGCAAATTCGGGTCGCCAAATCAACGAACCATAGCCAAAAATCCAAAGATCTTGGCCCGGAAGCCAGTCTTTCATGGCAATCTTGAGTGAGGCCAGTCGCTCTTGTTCAGTCCAGCGCAGAAAGGTAATGGCGGGTGGCGGGGCCGGAGGGGTTGAAGACATGTGCGTTATTGAGCTGGTGGTGGTTTGGGCGGAGGCGTATCAGTTGTGCTGCGGTTTTCATCTTTGGCATCGCGTGTGAACCAACGGCCCACGCCTAGCGCCGTGGCGGTGATCCAAAATAA
>CAMEAW010000133.1 GCA_945911685.1 Bordetella parapertussis | reverse complement strand
TTTTGCGACCAATCAAGCTTTGCGATAACAAAATCGCAACACGGTCACCCGCTTCAAATACCGAATCTAGTGCCGCACTGACAACATCTTCGACCTCATCGGCCTTGCTCACGCGATAAACCGTGATGCCCATGGCCTCCATGACACCTGGGGTCGCGCGACTCATCGGACCTTGCCAAGGATTGAACTCGGCATACTCACCACGCATGGTCACCAACGTCAAAAACGGAAACCGACAGCTTTCGAGCAACGACATCATGTTGATACAGTTACCCACGCCACTGCTCTGCATCAGTAACGCATGACGATCACCACCTAGCCAAGCACCAGCCGCAATTGCGACGCCTTCTTCTTCTGTGGTCAAGACAATGCCACGCATATCTGGATCAGCGTGGATGCGCCGAATCACGTGGGCATGACCGGCATCGGGCACGTAAGACACCTGTTTAACACCGCCTTTTTTCAAGACATTAAAAATATCGTCTTGCCAAGCGTGTGTCTGACTATCGTTTGGCGCTGCTTGAGTACTCATGTGTGATGCTCCTTTATTTATGGCTGTTCATGTCATTCTTGTGTTTGATAGCATACCTCAGCGCCGCGGCTTAACGCTGGGCACTTGGTAAGGGTAAGGCTGTTTTATAACGCACTTGCTTTAAAGCAAAGCTAGAACGAATTTTTTCAATACCAGGGATCGGGGTGAGCTGTTCAAGGATAAATTTTTCGAGGGCCCCGATGTCGGCAACCGCGACACGAATCAAATAGTCGCTATCGCCGGTCATGAGATAGCACTCCATGACCTCGTCGTGTTCGCAAATACGTTGTTCGAAGTGGGCTAATGATTCTTTGTTTTGACTCGTTAAGCTAATGTTGATGAACACATTGAGCCCAAGACCTAGCGCAGCTGCGCTCGCCAGTGCAACATAACGATCAATCACGCCAGCACTTTCAAGTGCGCGTACGCGAGCGAGGCAGGGCGATGGACTTAAATGAACGCGCTTGGCCAACTCAATATTTGAGAGTGCCCCATCCAGTTGTAACTCTTGTAGAATTTTTAGATCAGTCGTATCTAACTTCATAAATGAATATTATCAGTTTTTTATTTTTATAAAGCAAGTATTTAAAGTATTTTATGCCTTAAATGGTTCTTTTTTCCTACATTTAAAGCACCTCATGCTGCATAGTTATCTCTAAAATGATCGAATTGCCGAATAACGTCTCTTAAAAAACTCACGCGCCTATGAACGCCTCGATCGACCCCCGTCTGACCGCCCTGCTCACGACGACTGACACCGACACACAAGAAACCAGCGAATGGCGCGAAGCACTTTTAGCCGTGCTGGCAGCTCAGGGCCCAGAACGCGCCCGCTTCATATTAGACGAGCTTGTGCGTACCGCCCACACCGCAAAGATCGGTTGGCGCCCCGAGCTGAGCACCCCTTACGTCAATACGATTTCAGTCGATCAGCAACCGGTGTTTCCGGGCGATTTGGCTGTTGAAGAGCGCCTGGCCTCGATCATGCGCTGGAACGCGTTGGCGATGGTGGTGCGCGCCAATCAGGCTTATGGCGAACTTGGCGGTCATATTGCCAGTTATGCCAGCGCGGCCGACTTATTTGAAACCGGCTTTAATCACTTTTTTGAGGCACGGCAAGGCACGGGCCCCAATCAGCATCGTGGCGATCTGGTTTTTTTTCAACCCCACAGCGCACCCGGCGTGTACGCGCGCGCATACCTTGAAGGCCGGCTAAGCGAGCAAGATTTACTGAACTATCGCCAAGAAATTCGCGCATCTGAGAAGGGTGCTGTGGGTTTATCGAGCTACCCGCACCCATGGCTCATGCCTGATTTTTGGCAGTTTCCAACAGGCTCAATGGGGATTGGGCCGATCAGTTCGATCTATCACGCGCGCTTTATGCGTTACCTCAGCCATCGCAACTTGCTTGATTGCTCGGCCCGCAAGGTCTGGGGCGTATTTGGTGACGGCGAGATGGACGAACCCGAATCTATGAGCGCCTTAACGCTGGCTGCTCGTGAAGGCCTGGATAATCTGGTCTGGGTCGTCAATTGCAATCTGCAGCGCCTTGACGGCCCCGTGCGCGGCAATGGTCGCATCATTGACGAGCTCGAAAAACTCTTTACCGGTGCAGGCTGGAACGTCATCAAACTCGTTTGGGGTAGCGACTGGGACGGCCTATTTGCCCGCGATGTCACGGGCGCCTTAGTTCGAGCCTTTGCCAATACCGTCGACGGACAAATGCAAACTTTTGCGGCAAAAGATGGCCGGTTTAACCGCGACACGTTTTTTGGGCAAAACGAAGAACTCGCGAAACTTGCTCAAGGCATGACCGATGATCAAATCGATCATTTAAAACGCGGCGGCCATGACTTAGTCAAAATTCACGCCGCGTATGCTTCGGCTGCTCAGCACGTTGGGCAGCCCACGGTCATTTTGGCGCACACCAAAAAAGGCTACGGAATGGGCAGCGCCGGTCAGGGCAAAATGACTACACATAGTCAAAAGAAATTTGACGATACCGATCTAATAGAGTTTCGCAATCGCTTTAACCTGCCCCTGACTGATCAGGAAGCCACCTCGCTGACCTTTTGTAAGCCCGCCTCCGAAAGCGCCGAGATGCAATATTTGCAAAGTCGCCGCGCAGCCTTGGGCGGCTATTTGCCCAAGCGCGACACTGCGTGCGAGACCGTCCCTGTGCCTGCCATCGAGCAATACAGCGGCTTCGCACTGAACGCCGATGGTAAAGAGATGAGCACCACCATGGCCTTTGTACGCATGTTGGGTAATCTACTCAAAGATGCTGCATTGGGCCCGCGCATTGTGCCGATCGTGGCCGACGAGGCTCGCACCTTTGGCATGGCCAACCTGTTTAAGCAAGTTGGCATTTATTCAAGCGTGGGTCAGCGTTACGCACCTGAAGATATTGGCTCAGTGTTGAGCTACCGCGAGGCGCTTGACGGTCAAATCCTTGAAGAAGGGATTTCAGAGGCTGGCGCAATCGCCAGCTGGACAGCCGCCGCCACAAGTTACAGTGTGCATGGCTTAGCGATGCTGCCGTTTTACATTTACTACTCGATGTTTGGCTTTCAACGTGTCGGCGATCAGATCTGGGCAGCCGCCGATCAACGCCCGCGAGGCTTCTTATTGGGCGCCACCTCTGGGCGTACCACCCTAGGCGGGGAAGGCTTGCAGCATCAAGATGGCTCAAGCCACCTTCATGCCGCAACCATTCCCAACTGCAAAGCCTATGACCCTGCCTTTGCGGGTGAGATGGCTGTGATTGTGAATCAAGGCATTCAAGACATGATGGTCGAACAGCGGGATGTGTTTTATTACATTACGCTGATGAACGAAAACTACGCACAACCAAGCTTGCCCGCTGCGGTACACGAACAAGTCATACGCGGGTGCTATTTGTTTGAAACGTACGTTGCAAAGGCCGGCAACACTTCGCCCGCAGCGATCACACTTCTAGGCTCAGGCGCGATCCTGACTGAAGTGATCAAAGCAGCTCGGCAACTCGCCGATCAAGGCGTGACTGCCTACGTCTATAGCGTCACCAGCTGGAGCGAACTCGCGCGCGACGGTCTGGCATGCCAAGACGCCCGCTTAGCCGGCTCAGCTACCGCGGGGGTACCTTTTATCTATACCCAGCTAGGCACCAGCCAAGGCCCGATCATCGCAGCCACAGATTATGTGCATGCCCTGCCAGAGTCCGTGCGCGCTTACCTGCCCGCCGATCGCCGCTACTTGACTCTTGGCACAGACGGCTTTGGTCGCAGCGATACCCGTGCGGCCTTACGCGAATATTTTGGGGTGGATGCTGCAGCAATCGTGCGCGCAGCGGTGCTCGCTTTAGAATAGCGGGATGCCCTCGACACCATCCCACGCCTCACCACGTACGATTAGCGTAGACGCGCCACAAGACGACGCTCACCGCGACACCACGCTGAGCGTCACGCCAAGTACGCAGACAATCAATCAAGAAAATCCTGGGTCTGTTACTGCGTCGCCAGTTTTACAACAGGCGCCAGGCCTAGTGCTAGACGCGTGTGTTTTGATGTCTGGTTTGCTGCGGCCGCTACTTCTCAATCTGGCTCACGCGGGCATGTTGATGCCGCTTTGGACAGACAAAATCGGGCAAGAATGGCAGCGTAACGCTGCACGCCTTTGGCCGATTGAGCCTGAGCTGTTAAAACACGAATGGCAGCTCATGCAAGAGCAGTTTCCGCACTCAAACATGGGCGATGTGACCGAATTTGAGGTAGACCTTCGGCACACCGATCGTAAAGACAAGCACGTAGCCGCAACCGGTATTGCAGGCGTTGCAAAACACATTGCGCAACCGATCAGCGTGCTGACCTGGAATCTCAAAGACTTTAGCCGCTCTGAACTACGCAAACAACAGCTCGGGTTAATCGACCCTGATCGCTTGTTATCACAGTGGTGGCCCACCCAGTCAACTCAATTACAGCAGCATATCGACGCCACGGTTGAAGAGCTTTTTTTAACTGGCAGACGTCAACCTGAGCCTGTTGTGGCGATGCTAAAACGCGATCGCTTGTTTAGATTGGCAGGGTGCTACGAGCGACTTGTGCAGACGACTCGTACGACTTAATCGGTGACGCTGCACCGAACCTAGTTCGCCATTAACGCGCGTTCAGCGTCTTTCACAACCTCGACACGCCGCTTTGCATCAAGACCCTTCACCACATAATCTTGATGAATCAATTTTTCGACCGTATGGATGCGCTCGATGGCATCAGCCACTTTAGTGTCACCACTAAACTTGGCGATCACCATTAGCCTCAGCCAGTGATCATAAATAGAAGGAACGGTATTTTTACGTTCCCAGAGGCTCACGGCGTTTTCTGAAAGGCCACCCAAAAATGTACCTAACCCCTGCTGCGACAACCCTAACTGTACACGCAAGAATCTAAATTCTTTTCCGCTCAATAGACCCGCTTTGTTGATCAACGCAAGTGTCAACAAGCGATGCAAGCCCTCAGTATCAAAAACAGAAACCGCTCGACCATATTTAGTATCTTTGACATGGTAACCGCTCGCCAACCAAACGTTATCCAAACCACAAAGCGTGTAATGCAGCCAGTTTTTCACTTGAAATTACCTTTTTTGCACGATTACTGTGACAACCACGATATCGGGTTCGGCCTCATCTAACGCCACAATTACCGACAAATTGCGCGCAGTTCCAAAATACTCAACGCGACATTTCACGTCTTCGGTTTGACGATCAGTTTCCGGCGGGCGTTGAATGATGCCCAATCGCAAACACTCAAGCACCTGATAGTCGCTCACCTGGCGCTCTTGCATCCTTTGAGCCGCATGATCAGAAATCAAAACCCGATGACTGTCCTGCGCGAGCAAACGAATATGCTGCTGCAGTTGTGCGTTGTTCATTAGTTCAAATCGAATTTTAGCACCCATAAAATTTATGGCTAATCAGCTGATCAAAAAAATCCACTTGTACCGTAGACAGCAAGTGGCGGGGCTAGATTTTGATCTACTTTGAATGAGTCACCAGCGCACGTGGATGATTTGATCCAGCCGTGATCCACAAAGAAAAACCCCCGCAAGCACCGAGGTGCGAGCGGGGGTTTTTTGATGCTTTGTACTTAAGTGTAAAGTTTTGAAGACTAAGACAACTTAGAACATTAGAACTTTACAGCTTAAGCCTGTGGTGCAGCCGGTGCTTCGGGGGCAGCAGCAGGAGCTTCAATTGCTGCAGGAGCAGCGCCTTCGACTTGTTGCTCGATGCCACCAATAGCTTTCACTGACAGACGCAGACGACCTTTGTCGTCGGCCTCGATCACTTTTACGCGCAGAGGTTGACCGACTTTTAAAACGTCGTTGATGTTAGCGATGCGATAGTTGGCGATCTCAGAGATGTGCAGCAAACCATCACGACCAGGCAAGACCTGAACGATGGCTCCGAAATCTAACAGACGTAACACGCTACCGTCGTAAACCTGACCCACTTCAACTTCTGCGGTGAGTTCAGAGATACGGCGCTGTGCTTCGTGGGCACGATCAAGATCGGCGCTCGACACAACGATCGTGCCATCATCTGAAATATCGATCTGGCAACCGGTTTCTTCGGTCAGCGCACGAATGGTCGCGCCGCCTTTACCGATCACATCACGAATCTTTTCAGGATTGATTTTCATGGTGAGCATGCGTGGTGCAAACGCTGACAGCTCAGTACGCGCGCCTGAAGTGGCTTCGCGCATTTTGCTTAGAATATGCAACCGGCCTTCGCGAGCTTGTGCCAGCGCAACCTGCATGATTTCTTTTGTGATGCCCTGGATCTTGATATCCATTTGCAAAGCAGTAATACCTTGTTCGGTACCGGCCACTTTGAAATCCATATCGCCCAAGTGATCTTCATCACCCAGGATATCTGTCAACACGGCAAATTTGCCAGCGTCAAGAATCAAGCCCATTGCCACACCAGCAACCAAGTCTTTTACTGGAACACCAGCGTCTAACATAGCCAGTGAGCCACCGCAGACCGACGCCATTGACGACGAACCGTTTGATTCAGTGATCTCTGACACCAAACGAATGGTGTACTGAAAATCAGCCGCGTTAGGCAACAAAGGCACGAGCGAGCGCTTGGCCAAACGGCCGTGGCCAATCTCGCGACGCTTAGGTGTACCCACACGACCTGTTTCGCCGGTGGCGAATGGAGGCATGTTGTAGTGCATCAAGAAACGATCACGGTACTCGCCCATCAAGGCATCGATAATCTGTTCGTTTTGCTTTGTGCCCAACGTTGCAATGACCAACGCTTGCGTTTCACCTCGTGTGAACAAGGCGCTGCCATGAACACGTGGCAAGACGCCCATACGGATGCTGATTGGGCGCACTGTGCGTGTGTCGCGACCATCGATGCGTGGCTCGCCTGACAGAATCTGGCTACGCACGATACGAGCTTCGAGATCAAACAGGATGTTGTCAACCACAACGCCATCATGCTTAGTTGTGCCTTGCGCAGTTGCTTCTGCAGCGAGCTTGGCATGCACGTCAGAATAAACCTGACGCAACTGAGTCGTACGTTCTTGCTTTTGACGAGTTTGGTAGGCTGCGTTTAACGCGCCTTGTGCAGCAGCAGATACGCTTGCAATCAACGCTTCGTTTTTAGCAGCAGGTTTCCAATCCCAATCAGGCTTGCCAGCATCGCGAACGAGTTCGTGAATGGCGCCAATCACCGCTTGCATTTGGGTATGACCAAATACAATGCCACCGAGCATGATTTCTTCTGAGAGCTGTTGGGCTTCAGATTCAACCATCAGCACGGCGGCTTCGGTACCAGCAACGATCAAATCCATTTGCGAGGTTTTGAGTTGCGAGGCGGTTGGATTGACCAGATACTGACCATCGATATAACCCACGCGGGCTGCACCGATTGGGCCATTAAACGGGATGCCTGAGATTGCTAGTGCAGCAGAGGCGCCAATCATGGCAGGGATATCTGGATCGATTTCAGGGTTGCAAGACAACACATGAATGATGACCTGAACCTCGTTGTAGAAGCCCTCAGGAAACAATGGACGCAACGGACGATCGATCAGACGTGAGGTTAGTGTTTCTTTTTCAGAAGGCTTGCCTTCACGTTTGAAAAAACCACCGGGGATTTTGCCCGCAGCGTAGGTTTTTTCGATGTAATCCACTGTCAAGGGGAAAAAATCTTGACCTGACTTGGCATCTTTTTTTGCAACAACAGTTGCGAGTACGACAGTGTCTTCGACAGTAACTAACACTGCACCTGACGACTGGCGAGCAATTTCGCCGGTTTCAAGCACAACGGTGTGTTGGCCATACTGAAAAGATTTGGTCACTTTATTGAACATGACATTTATTCCTTACAAATGAAAAACCGTGGGCAGTGCGGCAAAAATGCCGCAGCGACCACGGTTGCTTCACGGGGAGACTGCCCCATGGATTTTGATCACTTACGCAGACCGAGTTTTTCGATCAGCGAGCGATATGAATCTGGGTTGCGGCC
>CAMEAW010000132.1 GCA_945911685.1 Bordetella parapertussis | reverse complement strand
CACGCAAACACGTCGTCAACATGTCTTGCGTTAAGTCTGGAAAGAAATCACGCGCAGGTGCGTAGGGACGCTCGGTCTCAAGCACTCTTTCGACCAGATACCGACCAACTTTAGTGATAGCCATCATTTTGCCTCTTGCTTTTATTTTTTAAAATATTTTGGGTACCACTGTATTGCTTCGATATCTTCAAGTCAAACGACTCAGTCAATCATGCGCCATCAGCTGAAGTACCAAACGAGCATCGCCAACACCACGGCAGCCACAGCGGGCCACATCAAACGCTGGATATTTGAAGCGCCAGGTGCTGGTGCTCGGTTTGAATCACTGGACATTGTTGTTTGGATACCGTCGCCTTCACTTCCTGCAACGTCGCCACCTGCAAATTTAGCCTGCAACGCCTCATCAAACCGTTTGAAAAAATCTTCGGCCAAAGACTTGGCGACCCCATCAATCAGGCGCTGCCCAAGTTGGGCGATTTTCCCGCCGACTTTTGAATGTACGGTGTACTTAAGTTCGCAGCCGCCCTCTCGAGGTGCCAATTCAACTTTTGACTCGCCCTGGCCAAAACCCGCGACACCACCCTGCGCTTCAAACTGCAAGGCATACGACACAGGCGCTTGGATATCTGCCAACTTAACCTTGCCATTGAACTTGGCAGACACTGGGCCAATCTTGACCGCAACGGTTACCGCATACTCGTTTTCTTCAACACGTTCGAATTTTTCACAACCAGGGATGCATGCTTTTAAAATCTCTGGGTCGTTTAGCGAATCCCAAGCCTGTTGTTGCGACACCGCTAACGCGCGGCTACCTTGCATATCCATCGTGTTCTCACAAAAAATGATTATCTTTTTACAAGCTGAACCAGGCTACGTGCCAAATCTTCTAACCTTTCGAGATTATGAATCGCCAACATACCGTCCGCTTTTTTTTGTAAGGCAGTTGCCCCACGCGCCGTTGGCTGATACTGGTCAAAGCGCAGCATAGGGTTCAACCATAACAGACTGCGACAGTTACGCTTCAGCCAGTCTAACTCAGCGGCGAGTTGTTCTGACCTACCGGTATCCAACCCATCACTGATGAGCAAGACCACGGTACGGCGCCCCACCAACTGACGGCTTTGGGTACGACGTAACTCAGCGAGCGAGGCACCCATTTGGGTGCCACCTGCAAAGTCGCTAATCAAGCGATTGGCTTGCGCTAACATCGCATCGGTATCCGCCAGTCTGAATGCAGGATTTAAATCAGTCAGGTGATTGCCAAACGCAAAGACTGAGCGCGCAACACGCCGCGTACTTTGATGCAAAAAAGCAAGCATGAGCCGAGCATAGCGCTCCATCGAGCCCGACACATCGATCAATAGCAGCACGGGCAGCGGCTCGAAGCGACGCGACAGATAAGGTAAGGCGAGGAGCTCTCCGTTGTGGCGCGTCGACTCTCGTATGGTTCGCCGCCAATCCAACCGAACGCCATGCGATGCACTTTGCAAACGCCGTGCCTTCAACTGTGGCCATGGCAATGTGATTTCACGCGCGAGTTGTTCAACCAAGCGAAACTCACTCGCACTCAAACTCTCAAAATCTGCGTGTCGCAGGCGCACGCGATCACTAGCCGAGAGCGCGGCATCGAACTGAATCTTTTCCTCTTCTCGAGGCTGTGATTTGACCGCAGCACGCACCGCTGCAAGCGCCTCTTGCGCGCGAGCAAGACGTTTTGGCTTGGGGGTCGCCTCAGTTGTCTTAGGCAACATTTGCGCCAACAATTGCTGCGTCAACTCAGGATTACGAAAATAAGCGTCGAATAATTGATCAAATACCGCTTGATCTTGTTGGCGACACACAAGCGTCGCCAACAACGCGGCACGCAAATCGGCTTTCGCTTCAATACCCACCAACAAAGCCGCCTGTAAGCCAAACCCAATGCGTGCGCTGTCCATCGGCAAGCCGGCGCGTCTGAGCGTACGCCCAAAGCCGATAATATTTTCGGCCATTTTGCCGCTACGTGCGTCACCGAGCTGCATCACCACTCTCTGTTCGGCAATGGCTTATCAAGCATAGGGCTAGTTTAAAGACTCAGTGACTGGATCGGGCTGCAATAAGGCGTCGAGCAGCGGCTCAAGCGCCGCAATATCCTCGCGCTGCTTAAACAAAATGCCCACAGTGCTCTGCACCACTTCAGGATCAAGAGTCAATGTGTTGAGCGCGACAAGCGCCTTTGCCCATTCAACACTTTCAGCAATTCCTGGGCTGCGACTAAAAGCGCTCACGAAGGGCGCACTGCGCAGGCGTTCAACAAAGGATGCTACTTGCTGGGCGAGCGCCTCGCTCGCCTGTGGTACCTGCGCTCGCACAATTGAAAGTTCACGCTCGCGTTCAGGATAATCGAGCCATTGATACAGGCAACGGCGCTTGACTGCATCATTTAAATCTCGCGTACGGTTACTGGTCAAAATGGTGACCGGCGGGCACGCCGCTTTGATTGTTCCAAACTCTGGGATGCTGACTTGAAACTCGCCTAAGTACTCAAGCAAAAAGGCTTCGAAGGGTGCATCGGCACGGTCGACTTCGTCAATCAGTAATACAGCGCCTGGCTCAGGAGCCTCGAGCGCTTGCAACAACGGCCGTCTGATTAGATATTTTTCTTGATAAATCTCGTGCTCGAGTTGATCCGGGTTCACGCCCTCTGGCTGCGCACGCATGTGCATTAACTGAGCAGCATGATTCCATTCATAAAGCGCTTCGCGCTGCTCCATACCGTCATAGCACTGCAGACGAATAAGCGGTCGACCTAGTACCTTGGCTAGCGCCTTGGCTAATTCGGTTTTGCCGACGCCCGGCTCGCCTTCGAGCAGCAACGGCCGTTGTAGACGCAGGCTTAAAAAAACGGCAGTCGCTAAGCGTCGCTCGGCCTGATAGCCAACAGACGCCAGTGCTTCGATCAACGCGTCGATTGAATCAACGCCACGCGTGCCCGTCATGTATCTTCCCAAAAACGCACTTTAGCGCAATGCGTCTTGAACAGCTTTACGCGTTTGCACTTTGATCAACTGCGCGCGGTATTCGGCTGAAGCGTGAATATCGCTATTAAGTTCAGACGCATCAACCGCCACGCCCGCAACAGACTCTGGCGCGAAGTTCTTTGCCAACGCCGCTTCAAGACCAGCATGCCGAAACACTCCGTTGGCCGCGCCTGTGACTGCGACGCGTGGCCCCTGGCTGGTGTCCGCAACAAACACACCGACCATCGCGAATCTTGAGGCGCCCTGCTTAAACTTGGCGTATGAAGCGCGTTTAGGAATCGGAAAACTCACTGCCGTAATCAGCTCGCCTTCTTGCAGCGCGGTAGAGTACATGCCCAAAAAGAAATCATCGGCTGCAATCTTACGTGTGGTCGTGTGGATAGTTGCCCCCAAGGCCATGGCGGCGCTGGGATAACAAGCTGCAGGGTCGTTATTCGCGACTGAGCCACCGATCGTACCCATGGCGCGCACTTGACGATCACCAATCCCTCCGGCCAACGCTGCGAGCGCAGGAATATGCTGCTGAACCAAAGCGTTTTGTTCAACGTCAATATGCTTTGTCATCGCTCCAATGACAATCTGATCACCCTCTTTGCGCACGCCGCTCAACTCGCTCACGCGGCTTAAATCCACCAATTTTTCGGGTTGCATCAGACGTTGCTTCATTGAGGCAAGCATGGTTTGTCCGCCCGCTAGCGCCTGGCCGCCCGCCTGCACGAGCTTAGCTGCCTCAGCTAATGAAGCAGGACGGTCGTATGTGAATGCGTACATGTCGAAATCCTCTGTTTATGCTTTCGCGGATTGAATGGCTTGCCACACGCGATGGGGCGTAGCAGGCATATCCAGGTCTTTTACGCCTAACGGTGCCAAGGCATCTAACACAGCGTTCATCACCGCAGGAGGTGAGCCAATCGCACCAGCTTCGCCGCAGCCCTTTGTCCCTAAAGGGTTGTGCGTGCAAGGCGTGCAAACATGACCAATCTTGAACTCGGGGAAGTCGTCGGCACGCGGCATCGCGTAATCCATAAACGAGCCCGTGAGCAACTGACCGGTCTCGCGATCGTAGACGCAGTTTTCAATTAAGGCCTGGCCAATGCCTTGTACCAAGCCCCCATGCACTTGCCCTTCAACAATCATCGGATTAATGATGGTGCCGAAGTCGTCAACCGCAGTAAAGCGATCTAAGCGCACAGTACCTGTATCGGGATCAATCTCAACCTCAGCGATATAGGTGCCCGAGGGAAAGGTGAAATTAGTCGGGTCGTAGAACGCCGTCTCATTTAAGCCGGGCTCAAGCGTTTCAAGCGGATAGTTGTGGGGCACGTAGGCTGTCAGCGCAACAGTACCAAAGGGGATTTTTTTATCGGTACCACGCACGGTGAATTCACCATTCGCAAAATCGATATCGGTATCAGACGCTTCCATCAAATGCGCAGCGATCTTTTTGGCCTTTGCTTCGATTTTGTCGAGCGCCTTCATGATGGCAGCACCGCCAACTGAAATCGAACGCGAACCGTAGGTACCCATACCAAAAGGCACACGACCTGTATCGCCGTGCACAATGTCTACGGCATCGACCGCAATCCCCAAGCGCGAGGCGACCACTTGCGCAAACGTCGTTTCGTGACCTTGGCCATGGCTATGCGAACCGGTAAAGACCGTCACGCTACCCGTTGGGTGAACACGCACTTCACCGCACTCAAACAAACCTGCTCGGGCACCTAAGGCGCCTGCAATGTTGCTTGGCGCTAAGCCACAGGCCTCGATGTAGCTTGAGTACCCGATGCCGCGTAGTTTGCCCTGAGCCTGACTCGCCGCTTGTCGTGCTTTGAAGCCATCGACATCCGCTAATTTTTGCGAAGCGTCCATACAGGCCACGTAGTCGCCAATATCGTATTGCAAAGCAACTGGAGTTTGATACGGAAACTGGGTAATGAAATTGCGACGGCGGATTTCATCTTGCGACAGGCCGAGTTCAAACGCGGCTCGACTCACGATACGCTCGACCAAGTATGTCGCTTCGGGGCGACCGGCGCCGCGATAGGCGTCGACCGGCGCAGTGTTGGTAAACCAGGCATCGACCTCAGCATAGACCAACGGCGTGGTGTATTGGCCTGCCAGTAGGGTCGCATACAAAATGGTTGGTACGCACGTTGAGAACGTTGAAAGATAGGCGCCAAGATTAGCGTCTGTATGCACCCGCAACGCTAAGAATTTGCCGTCTTTATCAAGCGCCAGTTCAGCATGGCTTGAATGGTCGCGGCCGTGTGCATCAGACAAAAAGGCTTCGCCTCGCTCACAGACCCACTTGATATTGCGATTTAGTTTCTTAGAGGCCCAGGTCAGGCAGACGTCTTCGGCATACAGATAAATTTTTGAACCAAAGCCACCACCCACGTCAGGTGCAATCACGCGGACTTTATGCTCTGGCAGGCCCATTACAAACGCCGTCATCAACAAACGTTCAACGTGAGGATTTTGGTTTGAGACATACAAGGTGTAGTCATCATTTGCGCGGCTATACGAGCCAATGGCTGCGCGTGGCTCCATCGCATTTGGCACCAAACGATTATTAATCAGATCAAGTTTGGTGATGTGAGCAGCTTTCGTGAAGGCCTCATCGACTAACCCTTTATCACCAATCGCCCACTTGTAGCAGTGATTATCAGGTGCAATATCATGCAATGTTGGGCCGCCGTTCGCATCGCGCACATCCACTGCCGCGGGTAACGGATCGTAATCCACCTCGACCAACTCGGCTGCATTTTTTGCCTGCTCAAGCGTCTCGGCTACCACCATCACAACGTGATCGCCAACATAGCGAACTTTGTCAAGCGCTAACACGGGGTGTGGCGGTTCTTTCATGGGCTGGCCATCGGTGCTGGTGATCAACCAACCGCAGGGCAAACCATTGAGTTTGTCATTTGCAACATCTTTGCCTTCAAGTACGCCGATAACGCCTGGCGCAGCTTTAGCTGCGCTGGTATCGACACGCTTGATGTTGGCATGAGCATGAGGCGAGCGCACAAACACCGCGTGCGACATACGCGTCAGCGTGATGTCATCGGTGTATTGCCCCGCACCCGTTAAAAATCGATAGTCTTCTTTGCGTAAAACCGACTCCCCGATATGAGGAAGCTTTGCGAATTCATTTGCACCCATGGTGGTCTCCTTAGGCTTTCATGGCGGCAGCACCTTGCTGCACGGCCTTAACGATGTTTTGATACCCAGTACAACGACAGATATTGCCGTCGAGCTTCTCGCGGATTTCCTGCTCGGTTGGATTGGGGTGGTGCCGACAGATATCCACTGCGTTCATCACCATGCCGGGCGTGCAATAACCGCACTGCAACCCGTGACAGTCTTTAAACGCCGCTTGCATGGGGTGCATCGTGCCGTCAGGCTGGGCAAGCCCTTCGATCGTCGCCACCTGCGCGCCCTCTGCTTGAGCGAGCAATATATTGCACGACTTAACCGCCTGACCATTCATGATGACGGTACAGGCACCACATTGGGCGGTGTCGCAGCCCACATGCGTGCCTGTCAGATTAAGGTGTTCGCGAAGCGCCTGTACCAACAAGGTATTCTCTGGCGCATTCAGCGTGACGGCAGCGCCGTTTACTGTCAATTGAACCTGCATCATCAAGCGGTCTCCTAGAGCAAAAATTATGGTCGAAAAACAAAAACACACGGTATGCGGTACTGTGTCAGGCACACGACACGGACTGCCAGTGTCGGAGAATGCCTCAATTATTGTTTTTTATAGAACCAATCTAACACGAGTCTATTGAAATAGAATGCTATTTTTTTGTAATTACGTGAGACTTACGGATAAACCATGACAACAATATCTAAAGAACTCTCAGCTTCGCTTCAAGCCCGTTACGGGCACAGCCCAGACGTTCTTGATGCGCTGAATCCCACCATCGAGACCATGCTGCAGCATCGTTCAGTGCGCGCCTATACTTCGCAGCCGGTGCCGGCTAACACGGCCGAGCTGCTTGTTGCAGCTGCACAATCCGCCTCGACGTCTTCAAATATGCAAACCTGGAGCGTGATTGCGGTCACCGACCCCGGTCGTAAAGATCGGTTAGCCAAAATTGCCAATAATCAAGAATTTGTACGCACCTGCCCATTGTTTTTGGTATGGGTCACTGACCTGGCGCGACTCAAAGCCTTGGGCATTGATCGTCAAAAGCCTCACGAAAGTCTAAATTATCTTGAGATGCTTTTGGTGGGTGCAATCGACTCAGCCTTGGCCTCGCAGAACGCTGCGGTAGCAGCCGAGTCAATGAATTTAGGGATGGTCTACATCGGCGCAATTCGCAATGACCCCATCGCCGTAGCCAAAGAGCTCAATTTGCCACCCATGAGCTTTGCAACCTTCGGGATGTGTATCGGCTATGCCGAACCCTCGCTCACAACCGCAGTCAAGCCGCGCCTGCCACAGTCTGCGATTTTGCATAAGGAAACCTACGACGCTCAAGCCTATAAAGCCGGCGTTGAATCCTATAACCAAACGATGGATACCTTTTATGTCGAGCAAAAAATGACGCCGCTTGGACCTTGGGATCTGCATACCTTGAACCGAGTGCGCGGCCCTGAAGCGATGGGTGGACGACACACTCTCATGGAAACCCTACGTTCAATGGGCTTTGAAATTCGCTAACTCACCTGATCGTCTTGGCGCTTTTGCATGTTCCACATTTGTGCATACGTGCCTTGTTTGGCGATCAACTCGACATGGCTGCCTCGCTCAACAATTTGTCCTTGATCCATCACTAAGATTTGATCTGCATGCACGATTGTCGAGAGCCTATGGGCAATGATCAGCGTGGTGTGATTGCGTGCCAAGCCCGTCAGTTCTTCTTGTAAGGCACGCTCGGTTTTTGAATCTAACGCAGACGTCGCTTCATCGAAAATTAGCATCGCCGGTTTTTTTAGCAAGGTACGTGCAATTGCAACGCGTTGTTTTTCACCACCCGATAATTTCAAACCCCGCTCACCGACTTGCGTGTTGTACCCCTCGGGCAGGTGCACAATAAACTGATC
>CAMEAW010000131.1 GCA_945911685.1 Bordetella parapertussis | reverse complement strand
AGCACCAAGTTATACCCATCTGGTGCAGACCGAATCACCTCAGCAGTCCCGATTGTGCCTTGACCGCCGGGCCGATTCGTGACGGCCACCGCTTGCCCTAACTGCTCTTTCAACGCCTCGCCAAGCATACGCGCAATGATGTCAGCACCACCACCCGCAGGATAGGGAACCACAAGCGTCAACGGTCGCGTTGGGAACTCTTGCGCATGCGCACTCTGGCCCGTGAATAACGCAACGGCTAACAAACTGACTACACCACTCAAGATTCTTTTCAACATATTATTTTCCTTTTTTTGAAGACTCGCGTTCTTTCATCACGTTTGTTGACTTTTTTCTTTCACCACGTTCTCTTACTTCAAAGATGCGACTCCACTTAACCGAACTAAAGCTTGTGCCTTATCTAATTCACCGGCAATAAACGAGGCAGTTTGTGCAGAACTTAAATAAGCGGGCTCCATCCCCATCTCTCGATACAACTGCGGCGCAACTGCGACCAAGGCTGCCTTACAGGTCTCGCTCAGTCGCTGCAGGATCGCGGTCTCCGTACCCGCCGGCGCCATCAACGCGTTCCACGACTGAAAAGACAAGTCGCAGCCTTGTTCAAGCATGGTGGGCACGTCGGCCAGCGAGGCCAATCGCTCGGGCGCAAACACCCCGATGATGCGATTACCCTGCCCCGCAAGCGCAACAGCAGTAGGCAACTGTTCTGCAATCAAGTCAGCTTGCCCTTGTTTGAGCGCCTCGATCGCGGCTGCAGCGCCAGCGAACGGCTGATGCTGCATCTCGATACCTAACGTGCGTGCACACGCCGCCATCCCTATGTGGGGCAAGCCGCCCGGCCCGGGCGACGAATAGATCAACGGCTTCGCAGAGTGTTTTGCTGTTCGCAAGATATCGTTTACGCAACTCAGACCGCTGCTCGCAGAAGCAATTAAAACGCTCGGGGTCGAAGTCACCCGACAAACAGGTACAAATGATTGCTGGACATCGTAGCCAACCTGGTTCACCAGAGGTTGATACAACAACGGCCCCTGCGAGGCAAACAGTAGCGTCAGACCGTCAGCCTGCGCCTGAGCCACTTCAAGTGTGCCCACCGCACCCGTGCCGCCGGGGCGATTGCTTAGCTTGATCTCTTGTCCCAAGTACTCAGACCAAACGCTTAAAAACATCTTCAAAATCAAATCAATTCCGCCGGCTGGAAACGGCACCACAACGGTGATTGCAGAGGCAGCCCCTAGTTCGCTGACAGACGGTGCTGCCAGCGTTGTCGCTTGAGTGTTCATTAGGCGATCCCCACTGGCTCGGCCAAACCATCGAGTATTTTCCCCGGACGCGCAAGCATCAGGGCGTGCAACTGACCACGCACTTCAGCATAGGCAGGATCCTCAAAGCGGTTATCCATTTGCTGCGGGTCAGCCTGAAGGTCGTAAAGCTCTCCACCTCCAGATCCCAACTCGAAGGTGCAGCTGTAGCGCGGCGTTCGGACGTTACGTAACTGCAGTGCCACTCCGAGCCTCGAAGGGTGAACATGCCACTCACTCCAGACACAGTCACGCACTTCAGTGCCTGCCAAAACTGGTACGAGAGAGCGACTTTGCTCGCTGCTACAAGCCAGACCCGCGCGCTGCTCAAACGTCGCCGCTAGGTCTAGCGTAGACACTGGCGTCTCGATTACAGTTCCAGCCTCAATGCCCGGGCCTGCCATAATCAAAGGCACGCGCAAGACCCCTTCATACATCATCGGCCCTTTTAAATACAAGCCATGATCACCCAACATATCTCCGTGATCACTTGCAAAAACAATCAGCGTGTTTTCGAACTGCCCATTTTGTTTTAAGCCTTCAATTAAGCGGCCTACCTGATGATCAACATGAGAAATCATGCCGTAATAGTTAGCCATCATTTCAGAGAGCTGTTGATCCGACTGCGGTGGCACCTTAAAACCTTCTTGACGAAATTTAGCCAACTCGGGATCAGCGATCTGAGGCTGACCTTCCAGTGCGGCACGATGCCACCACGGACGTTTGTCGAGATCTAAGCTGCGGTGCTCTGGCAACGTCATCAGCGCCGGGTCATACATCTTGTTCCAAGGTGCCGGACAATCAAAAGGGTGGTGCGGATCAGGAAACGAAGCCCAGGCAAAAAATGGCTGCTGCGCCGACAACTGCTGCATAAAGGCCAGAGTCCGATCGGCGACCCACGCGCTGCTGTGCCAGGCTGCGGGCAAAGCTGAATCCCAAGTCTGCGCAGCGCCACTGCCTTCGGTCAAACTCTGCTGCCAAAGCGCCAGTGCTTCAGGGTGCGACAGAAAAAAATGCTCGAAACGATGAATCGGCGCGGCACTGCTTGGCATTCTGGTACGGTGAAACTTACCTAACGACGCAAGCTCAACGTGCTCAAAACCCATGTACGGGCCAAACCAGTCGTCAGGATAGTCAAGCGCGCTTTGACGTGACTCGGGCGAACCCGTTGGAGCGAAAGTAATTTTTGAGGAAAAATGCGCTTTGCCCACAAAGGCGGTGGCGTAGCCACTCTTGCCAAGCACAGCAGCCATCCCGAGTTGGCCCATGGCAGGATCCATGTCAACACCGTTATCCCAAACCCCGTTGGTTAAGGGCAAGCGCCCAGTCAAAATCGCGCAACGAGCGGGCTGACAGACAACGCTAGGTGAAATACAGTTTGAAAATCTCGCACCAGAGCGCGCCAAGGCATCTAAATGAGGCGTTTTGACTTGTTCATTTTCGTAGCCAATGCAATCCGCACGCTGCTGGTCTGTCGTAATGAACAAAATGTTTGGACGAGTCGTCTTGGTCATACCGAGTCCTTCCCAATCCGTGGAATCGGATGCGTGTCTAGCCCGATGCAGACGTTGCGCGTTTCCATATAGAAATCGAAACTCCAATTGCCGCCGTCGCGTCCGATGCCACTGTCTTTCATTCCGCCAAACGGAGTCGAAAGGTTGCGCGAAATCTCGGTGTTAACCCACACCATGCCAGAGTCGAAGGCGCGCGCCAAACGATGTGCCCGCCCTAAGTCACTGGTCCAAAGATAGGTCGACAAACCATAACGACTGTCATTGGCCAACGCCAGCGCATGCGCCTCGTCTTTAAAAGGCATCACCGCTAATACCGGGCCAAACACCTCTTCTTTTGCGATACCCATGTCGGGCGTAACCGCTGAGACAACTCTTGGCGCGACCCAATGGCCTTTCGGCGGCAGTTCGGCCATGTTGCTCGGTGTGCCGCCGCAACGCAGCAACGCACCGGCCTGCTCTGCGCTTTGGCAAAACTCATGAACGCGATCAAGCTGCCGCGCATGAATTAACGGCCCCACCTCAGTGGCTGGATCAAAGGGGTTGCCTACCCGAATGCTCTTAGCGCGCTGCACCAACCGCTCGACAAACCGATCGTGTAATGACTCTTGCACGAGAAGTCTTGAACCCGCGTTGCAACGCTGCCCGTTCAGACTAAAAACCATAAAGGACACGGCATCGAGTGCCCGCTCAAAGTTTGCGTCGTCAAACACGACGACCGGGCTTTTTCCGCCGAGTTCAAAGTGCACGCGCTTTAAACTTGCGGCACCCTGAGCCATGATGTGCGAGCCGGTGCTGGTACCACCGACAAAGCCGATCGCCTTGATCAAAGGCTCTTGCGTCAACGCATGGCCCGTCGTTTCTCCCACACCATGCACAACGTTCAATACGCCAGGTGGCAAACCCGCTTCAAGCGCAAGTTTTGCCAAGAGCGTAGCGGTCAAAGGGCTCCACTCAGCCGGCTTATGTACGACCGTACACCCCGATGCGAGCGCTGGAGCAATCTTCCAGGTTGCCAACATAAACGGCATATTCCAGGGAGTAATAATCCCGACCGGGCCAATCGGCGTGCGCATGGTGTAATTCAAATGCGTCTCAGTCGGAAATGACTGCCCGTCGGCGGCTTGAATACACAAATCCGCAAAATAACGAAAGTTTTCTGCGCCACGTGTGGCTGTCTTCGTTGTGAACTTTATTGGCTGACCGGTATCGGCCGTTTCAATCAGCGCGATTTGTTCAGCGTGTTTTTCTAAGTGGTCAGCCACCGCATGCAAAACATCACGCCTGCGCGCAGCGGGCCATTTACGCCAGTCATCAAAGGCGGCAGTTGCTGCCAGGCTGGCGGCGTGTACGTCGGCCGCCGACCCAGCGGCGGTTATATTCAGCAACGCGCCATCAAAGGGTGAATAGTTCGAAAACACCTCCCCCCCGAGGCTCGGGCAAGACCGGCCCGCGATCACGTGTTCTAAAACTGGCCTGGCCAGCCCATCGATCAAGGTCTGCGCATGCTGACGCTTGGTGTCTGCAACCGAGGGGGTATGACTGGATGAGTCTGCTGTGGTGCTCTGGGTCATTGCAATTCGATCCTTTTCATTTGAATTAATTTTGCCCAACGCGTGGCATCCGCTTGTACACGCGCACGTAAAACTTGTGACGTTTCGGGGGTCGGCTCAATGCCCGCGCTCAAAAACGTTTGAAGTATCTCGGGCTCTTTGAGTGTTTCGGCTAAAACCGTTTGCAGTCGCGCACTGATGTTTGTATCAAGGCCAGTTGGCGCAAAGACTCCGATCCACCCGCCCACTTCGTAACCCGGCAGTCCAAGTTCTGCGATAGTCGGGATTTCAGGAGCCAAGGCTGAGCGTTGCGCAGTTGTGACGGCCAACACGCGCAAAGCGCCGGCTTTAATGTGCATCTGCGCCGCCGACAGCGCAGGGAACATGACTTGCAAGCGGGCTCCCAACAAATCCGTCATCGCGGGTGCAGCGCCTTTATAAGGTACGTGCAGCATCGTTACGCCCGTCATACTTTCAAGCAACTCACCGGCAAGATGCACGCTGGTTCCAACGCCGGGCGAGCCATAGGTCACCTCGCCGGGGTGCGCCTTCGCATAAGCAATAAAACCGGCTAAATCTTGTACCGGCAAACTGCGGGGCACCACCATGACACCTGGTACTTCTGCCACCAATAAAACCGGCTCGAGATCACGGGCAAACACATAGGGCAAGTTTTTGTACAACAGGTTACCGATCGCGTTACTGGCGCTTCCCATCAAGAGGGTGTAGCCATCGGGCCGCGCTGCGGCAACCGCTGCCGTACCGATCGCGGCTCCAGCGCCCGGTCGATTCTCAACGATGACTGACTGCCCAAGTTTTTTGTGCAGGACGGGCGCAAGGATACGAGCGGCACTGTCAGCAGCACCGCCGGTGACAAAGGGCACAACAAGCCGCAGCGGTTTTTCAGGCCAGGATACCGTCACCACATTGCTAGCAGACGCGCCGGAAACGACCCCAACTTGCGCCTGCGCAACTTGTGCGGTGCAGCCAAAACCCAATAATGCGACCAGGCCCGCCTTCAAGACTCGGCTAATGCGCCCAAACTTACCCTGCTGCTGCGCGATTGGCTTTGCCAATTTTGTCTCGTCAATAGTTATTGTGAGATCAGTTTAGAAAGCACTTATAAATTACACAATTTGAATTATTCAATTTACTATTTGATATAACTTATTTATTAACCTATGCTTAACCCAAACTTAAAGCACCTTAGAATTTTTATCGAAATCGCCCGGCGCGCCAGCTTTCGGCGCGCCGCGAACGCTTTGCATTTGAGCGAGCCTGCGACCAGTCAAGCGATTGCTCACCTCGAGTCGTTGCTTGAGGTCAAATTATTTGATCGTACGACGCGTTCGGTGCGCCTGACAGAGGCAGGCTCTGTTTTTCTCATTGATGCTGAAAGGTTACTCGAGGGCCTAGATCAATCTGTCGCCGCGCTGAGCGAATTCGCAAAGACAGGACGCGGCCGCGTCACCCTTGCGTGTCTATCTTCGACGGTGTACAGCCTGTTGCCGCCAGTGCTCGCTGAAATGAAGCGCCGCTACCCCAAAATCGACGTCGTTTTTTTAGATGACAATATGCGCGGCATCATGCACCGGGTCGATACGGGCGAGTGCGATATTGCGATCGTCAGCGAAGACCCGTCACTTAAAGCAAGTTTGGCCATTCCTCTGGTGCTAGATTCCTTCCAAGTCTTGTGCCCGGCCAGCCACGCTTTAGCAAAAAAGACCCGCGTCACAGGCGCCGACCTAACCAAACAAGATTTGGTCTTGCTCAGGCGAGGCTCTGGGATACGAGATGCCTTCGATCGTGGTGTTGAACGCTTAAATCTTAAACTGAACGTCATTTACGAAACCACTCAAATTCAAACACTTCTCGGCCTTGTTGAAGCAGGCCTTGGGGTCACCGTTTTACCCTCAATGTTGTGCCCGGGCCCCACGCACCTCGGCTTTGCCGTCAGGCCTTTGAGCCGCCCCGCAGTGACACGAAAACTCGGTCTGATTTTTCCGCCGGGCAAAGAACCTTCGCTCGCCGCCCGAGCGCTGGCAGAGGTGATGCGCCACACAATTGGCGCAAAGACCATGACCCCGCCCCCCGGAGTTACGAAAATTTGACACGGGTGGCTCTCTTTGCATCCCCAACCAAGAGGCTCTCAAGCCTTCGCGACACCTCCCGCGCCCGACCTAACAAACCCTAAACTCGGTGAGTTTTGCTCACTTTAGGGGTATTGTGCGGCCAGGCCCCAGTAAACCCTGCCTCCGCTTTAAAATCATACGATGAACCCAACTATCCGCATTACTGGCGCGCGCCAGAACAATCTCAAGAATCTTGACCTCACCCTGAACACCGGCGACTTGACCGTGATTACGGGCGTGAGCGGTTCGGGCAAGAGCTCGCTGGCCTTTGATACGCTGTAC
Organism: Bordetella parapertussis; assembly: GCA_945911685.1. Taxonomy (GTDB): domain Bacteria; phylum Pseudomonadota; class Gammaproteobacteria; order Burkholderiales; family Burkholderiaceae_B; genus Zwartia; species Zwartia parapertussis_K. The sequence goes on along the minus strand of CAMEAW010000131.1, from coordinate 1,334 downwards.
GCCGAGGGTCAGCGGCGCTACGTCGAGACCTTCTCGCCCTACGCGCGACAGTTTTTAGACCGCATGGATAAGCCGGTCGTTGACCGTATTGAGGGCATCTTGCCCGCGATTGCGATTGATCAGACCAACCCAGTTCGCAGCTCACGCAGCACCGTGGGCACGATGACTGAGCTCAATGACCATTTGAAGCTACTGTTTGCGCGCGGCGCGCACTTGACCTGTCGCGGCTGCGGCCAGGCAGTCTGCCGCGATAGCACCGCATCGATTTTTTCTGCCATGGCTCAGCGTTCTGCCCAAGCGGGCAATCCTCGCTTAGTCGTCACCTTTCCCGTTCAGGTGCCCGTCAACTTTACCGAAGACGAAGTGCGGGGCTTTTTAGATCAACAAGGCTACACCCGAATCCACGCCGACGAGAGCCCGACACAACCCAACACAGTCGCCGCCGCCTCAGCCAAACCCGCCAAAAAGACTTCAAAAAAATCGGCCACGCTATCGCCTCAATTACGCACATTACGCGTAGTGCAAGATCGGTTTCGTTTCGAGGGAGCAGAGGCCTCGCGTGTCATGGAAGCTTTTGATATTGCCTTAAAAATGGGTAATGGGTTAATCGCCGTCCATGCGCTTGATGAAGAGGGCGCTGACACCGAAGTCTGGAAATTCAGCGACAAGCTGCACTGCGCTGACTGCAATATCAGTTATAGCGACCCTTTACCCAGCACGTTTTCATTTAACTCTCCACTAGGTGCCTGCGAGGCCTGTCGCGGCTTTGGGCGCGTCATCGGCATCGACTTCGGTTTAGTGATCCCCGACGAGAACAAGACACTTGAAGGGGGTGCTGTGAAGCCATGGCAAACGCCAAGCTACAAAGAGTGCCACGAAGAAATGCTCAAGTACGCCAAACGTGCCAACGTTTCGATCAACACCCCTTGGCGTCATTTGCCACAAGAACACAAAGACTGGGTGCTTGATGGCGACCCGCTCTGGAAAGGTGGCAGCGGCGCCTGGAAAACCCAATGGTACGGCGTACAAAAATTCTTTAACTGGCTTGAGACCAAGTCATACAAGATGCATGTGCGAGTGCTGCTGTCAAAATACCGCAGCTATACCCCCTGCCCAACTTGTCATGGCGCGCGCTTAAAGCCCGATGCGTTGCTCTGGAAAATCGAACACAAGTCGATTCAAGATTTAATGTTGACGCCGATCGTTCAATTACGCGCGTTTGCCGATACCCTGAAGTTTGATGGCGGGCTAGACGCCGCAATGGATCTGGTGCTGACCGAAGTACGCGCACGCCTGAAGTTTTTGTGTGACGTTGGCTTAGGGTACCTAACGCT
>CAMEAW010000130.1 GCA_945911685.1 Bordetella parapertussis | reverse complement strand
CAGCACCTTGGGGTGGCGATCGAAAATCAACGGTTGCTGGCACGCACCCGCGAGCTGGCGGTGGCCCAAGAGCGCAACCTGGTGGCGCAAGGGTTGCACGATTCGATCGCACAGGGCCTGAACTTTTTGAAGTTACAGGTGCAAATGCTCGAAGACTCAATGAAGCGCCAAGATGCGACCGAAGTCACTGAAAGTATGCAGATGATCAAAACGGGGTTGCGCGAAAGCTATGACGATGTTCGTGAGCTGTTGTTGAATTTTAGAGTCAAACTTGAGGCCGGTGATTTGAAGCAGGCCTTGCATCACGCGGCCGAACGCTTTACGCGACAAACGATGATTCCGGTTTCGATTCAAACTGTGGGGCAGGGCGCGCCTTTGCCAGCTGAGCAGCAACTTCAACTGCTCTTTATCGTACAAGAAGCGTTGTCAAATATCCGTAAGCATGCAAGGGCTAAAGAGGTGAAGATTATTGTGACGAATGCACAAGATTTTGAGCTGAGCGTGCAAGATGATGGCTGTGGTTTTGACCTGTCAGCTCCAGGCGTTCAGCCTGAGCAACACGTGGGCTTAACAATCATGAAAGAGCGTGCTGTGAGACTCGGAGCTCTTTTCGCGGTTGCCAGTGATGTGACGGGCACGCGTGTGACGTTGCGACTGGCCCACCAAGAGCGTGTGGCGGCTTGACGATGATCACACCCATCCGTATTTTGCTTGTGGATGATCACACGTTATTTCGTAGCGGCATTCGTTTGCTGCTGCAGCGTAACCCTGAGTTTGAAGTGGTTGGTGAGGCCGCAGATGGACTTGAGGGGGTTAAGCGCGCTAAAGAACTTCAGCCAGATATTGTCTTACTCGATTTGCATATGCCAGGGCTGTCTGGGCTGGATGCGATTGGATTGATTTTGCAAGAAAGCCCTGCTTGCCAGGTCGTGTTGCTGACTGTATCTGAAGATGCAGAGGATCTAGCCTTGGCATTTAAAAAGGGCGCGGCGGGCTATTTGCTCAAAAATATTGATGCGGATTACTTGCTTGAGTCTTTACGCAGAGTGATGCGGGCCGATGCTGTGATTTCGCCAGACATGACAGCCAAGCTTGTCGCGAGCTTTCGTAAGCCTACGCCACCCGTAACCAATGAACTTAAAAAGCTCACGCCCCGTGAAGGTGAAATGCTGGCCCAACTGGCGCTTGGGCTATCCAATAAAGAAATCGCCCGAAAACTCGATGTGGCTGAAAGCACAGTCAAAATTCATCTGCAAAGCATCTTGAAAAAGCTTGGTGTGAATAATCGCGTACAAGCGGCAATTTACGCGGTAGAACACGGCCTGTCAGACGCCGGGTAGTTTTAGTGACTCGCGTGATTCAATTGCAATAGCCCCTGCTCGTTTAAGATCTCGACATGCGAGCCTTGCACTGAGATTAAGTGTTCGCGAGATAAGCGTTGTAGTGCGCGTGACAAACTTTCAGCTTGTAAACCCAAGCGTGAAGCGATCAGGCATTTACGGAATTTGAGTTGAGTCTGTGTGCCTTGTCTAGGTTGCTTCAACAGATATTCGGCGACGCGCTCACTGGCGCTATGTGTGCTGACCGTCTCGATGTCATGTAAAAGAGTTTCAAAGCGAAGCGACACACTTTTTAGCATCTTCAACGCAAAGTCGGCTTCGAGCGCCAGTATTCCTTCGATATCGTGCTTATCGAGACAAATCACAACGCTGTCGTCAAGTGCCTGTGCGTCAACAATATGCGGATGGTTTAACAACATTAACGTTTCGCCGAAAGAATCGCCCGCGCTGAACATCTCGATGACCTTGCCATGCCGGCTTCGCGCAACGGGAATCGAAGCCTTGATTTGACCCACGGCAACGAGATAGACGCCGGTGGCGGGCTCGCCGCGTCGGTATAGATATTGATTTTTAAGAAGTCGATGAATCTGCGCCGAATCTGCCAAAAGCTCGCACCAGTTACGATTAAGTGAGGCAAAAAGTGGTGCGCGCGCTAATAGTTCGCAGACATCAAGTTGTTTGGTCATGAAAACTCACCGATAAGAAAACGTTTCAAACAGACCTTGTAGCGTTGTACGTGCTAAGAGGCTCACTTCAGCGACTGGCAAAGAATGGGTGACGCTGCGAGAACGCTGGACAGCATATTTCCGCACACCTTGCGCTGCGAGGCTTTGCGCCAGATCAAGTAAAGCCGTTTCTGTGAGCCAGGAAGGGTGCCAAGTGGTGCGGCATTCAAAGAGCCCGTTCCACTCTAGAAGAGTATCCAAGCACTCTTGTACGGGCTCAGCGCTTTTTTTGCGCGCAGTCAGGGCAGGGTAGTCCTGTGGCGACGTCTTAATGTCAAGGCCAACCCAGTCGAGGCTGGGCAGGGCCTCGCGTAGGCGCAAGGGGTAGATTCCTGCGGTGTGAACGGCCACCTTAAAACCGAGTTCTTTCGTCTGGTGAATCAATTGCGTGCAAAGTGGGTCGTTAAAAGGTTCGCCACCTGAAAACACCACCCCATCAAGCAGGCCCACGCGCTTTTGCAGTGTTTGTAGGACGCTATCCCAAGACAACGCCCCGCCGCGTCGCTGAAGATGCGGGTTGTGGCAGTAATGACAAGCCCAGGGGCAGCCTGCAATAAAGACCACAGCCGCGAGTTCACCGGGCCAGTCGACGGTTGAAAAGGGGACGAAGCCCCCAATGCTAGGGGTACGCTTAACGTGACTGAGGTTCGTTAAAAAACAGTCGTTCATTAAATTCTCCCTGCTTACCGGTGTTAAAGGACGTCACTGGGCGGTGATAGCCCATCACGCGAGTCCAGACCTCGCACTGTGTGCGACGTGCTTGATCTAGTACAACGACTGGCTGTTGAAAATGCAGAACTTCAGAAAGATTGGTCATGAGGATGACTCCAGATTAAGGGGTGGATAAATAAATAAGTAGACGAATCGTTAGGCGTTTGCTTCAAGGCGTTGCTCGTTCAACAAGACCTCGTCACACTTCGGACAAAACTCATGATGACCTGATAAATAGCCGTGCTTGGGGCAAATCGAGAAGGTTGGGGTAATAGTGATGTAGGGCAAGCGGAACCCCGCCAACGCGCGGTGTACCAGTTGCTTACAGGCTTGTGCCGACGAAATGGCTTCGTTCATGTACAAGTGCAGCACCGTGCCGCCGGTGTAGCGTGATTGCAAGGCTTCTTGCATCTCTAAGGCCGCGAACGGGTCGTCGGTGTAGCCAACAGGCAGCTGACTTGAGTTGGTGTAATAAGGTTGCTCGGGTGTACCCGCTTGACTGATGTCGGGCCAGCGCTTCTTGTCTTCGCGGGCAAAGCGATAGGTGGTGCCTTCGGCTGGCGTCGCCTCAAGGTTATACAAGTGCCCGGTTGCCTCTTGAAACTCAGTCATCCGTGCTCTGACATGATCGAGCAGTTCAAGCGCCAGAGCATGGCCCGTTGGCGTCGTGATGTCGTGTTGATCATGGCTGAAATTTCGAATCATCTCATTGATACCGTTCACCCCTAAAGTGCTAAAGTGATTGCGTAGCGTGCCCAGGTAGCGCTTGGTGTAAGGGTATAGCCCTTCATCAATATAGTGCTGAACCACGACACGTTTCTTTTCAAGCACGTCGCGCCCAAGATCAAGCAGTGCATCGAGTTGGGCAAACAGGGCGGGTTTATCGCCGGCATGTACGTAGCCAAGCCGCGCGCAATTGATCGTGACGACACCGATGCTGCCAGTTTGCTCGGCTGAGCCAAATAAGCCATTGCCGCGCTTGAGCAGCTCGCGTAGGTCAAGTTGTAAGCGGCAGCACATCGAACGCACCATGTGAGGCTCAAGATCTGAATTTAAAAAATTCTGAAAGTAGGGCAAGCCGTATTTGGCCGTCATTTCAAACAGCAGATCTGTGTTGGGGTGATCCCAGTCAAAATCATTGGTGATGTTGTAAGTGGGGATTGGAAAGGTAAACACACGACCAAGCGCGTCGCCCGCCATCATCACCTCAATGTAGGCGCGATTAATCAAATCCATCTCTGCTTGCAGTTCGCCATAACAAAAAGGCATCTCTTCGCCGCCAATGTACGGCACCAGTTCGCGCAGGTCGGCCGGGCAGACCCAGTCGAACGTCAGATTGGTGAAGGGTGTTTGCGTACCCCAGCGACTGGGTACGTTTAGGTTGTAAATCAACTCTTGAATGCATTGCCTGACCTGCACGTAGGTCATCTGATCTTTGCGTACAAAGGCAGCCATGTAGGTGTCGAACGAGCTAAATGCTTGCGCCCCCGCCCACTCGTTTTGCAGCGTGCCTAAAAAATTAACGATTTGCCCGATCGCGGCGGACATGTGTCGCGCTGGCTTGGCTTCGACTTTGCCTGGTACCCCGTTGAAGCCTTCAAACAACAATTGGCGCAACGACCAGCCTGCACAGTAGCCAGACAACATATCGAGGTCGTGAATATGCAGGTCACCCTCACGGTGCGCGCGGCCCGCCTCGGGGCTGTATACGTGCGACAGCCAGTAATTGGCGGTGACTTTGCCCGCAACATTTAAGATCAACCCGCCTAGGCTGTAGCCTTGATTAGCGTTGGCGTTGACACGCCAGTCGCGTCGATCTAGATACTCTTCCATCGAGCTTTCTACGTCGACGATTGTCTGCTTGGTTAACTGGGCTTGAATTTGCATCAAACACCTCATGTTGTGTGGTTTGATGAATCCTAACACTACATATTGTGTTTTTAGAGATATAAAAAATACTACTTTTAAAACCGTTGACACAGATCAAACGACAACGGTCGTCAGGCTTCGGACTCACTCATGATGAACGAGTATTCAAGGTGCAGGTGCTTTGAAGACGAACAAAAAAGAGGCCTCCGATGACGGAGGCCTTGGTGCAAAGTTGTCGGACGCACCCAAATGAAAATGGTGTTGACTAAATGACTCGAGAAAATTGTGTGATGGATTTGGCTTCGCGCAAATGGCGATCAAAGCGCATGGCAATGATGCGAGCCAAAAAGCGACCGCGCGGTGTGATGTCAATTGAATCATTTGAAAGCTCAACCAAACCATCCTGCTCAAGTGTTTGGACTTGCTCAAGATCGGACGCAAAATATGTAGCGAAATTAATATCCCATACCTGTTCAAAGTTTGGGATGTTCAGCGTTGATTGGCACAATAAGTCATGAATCGCTGCGCGTCGAATTTCATCATCGCGCGTCATGACCAAGCCTTTTGCAAGCGGTAGCTGTTGTCGATCAAGGGTATTGTAGTAATTCAACAAGTCTCGATGATTTTGCGCGTAGGTATCGCCGATTCGACTAATAGCCGATACCCCCAATGCAATCAGATCGCAGTCGGCTTGAGTCGAATAGCCTTGAAAATTACGTTGCAAGGTGCCTTGCTCGAGCGCGATCGCAAGATCATCTTCTGGTAAGGCAAAGTGATCCATACCAATGTAGACATAGCCCGCGGCAAGCAAGGTGGTCACCGCGATCTTCAACATGGCAAGTTTTTTGGTCGCGCTAGGCATGTCGGCGCTTGCGATACGTCGCTGCGGCATAAAGCGTTTAGGTAAGTGGGCGTAGCTGTACAAAGCGATGCGCTCGGGGCGCCAGGTTAAGACTGTGCTGAGGGTGGTTTGCATCGTGCTAACCGATTGCTTGGGTAAGCCGTAAATCAAATCCAAGTTGATCGAGCGATAACCAAGTGCGCGACCCTTTTTAAGAACGGCTTGTGTCAATTCAGCTGGCTGAAGGCGATTCACAGCCTTCTGTACCGCTGGATCAAGATCTTGGACTCCAATACTCATTCGGTTAAAACCGTGATCAGCCAGTAATTCGAGTGCACCGTCATTGAGCCTGCGCGGATCAATTTCAATTGAACATTCGGCGTCAAGCGTGAAAGCAAAGGCTTCTTTCAGCATCTGCATCAGGCGACTGAGTTGGGCATTGGTTAAAAAGGTCGGTGTGCCGCCACCTAAGTGAAGTTGTGTGACTACAGGCGCGACTGAAAACTCGCTGCGCACCAAGGCGATTTCACGCTCGAGATAGTCAAGGTAGACATCAGCACGCCCGCGGTCTTTAGTGGCTATTTTGTTGCAAGCGCAGTAATAACAAACCGTATCGCAAAATGGCAGGTGCACATACAAAGAGAGCGCAGCATCTGGACGCACACGTTGGCGGTTGCGCAGAGCGGCGACGTATTGTTCTGCGATTGGCCCTTCGATGAACCGATCAGCGGTGGGATACGAGGTATAGCGCGGGCCATTGCCATCGTAGCGGGCGATTAACTCAGGATCAAATTCAACTTCAGCGAGGTGAGAATGTTGATGGGTCATTAGAGTAGGGTTAAGCAAAAGATGAGCGGCTGGGTGAATGAACCTTGTTATAAAAAATAAGCGACTGGGTGAACCAATTCTGTTGATTCCGTGATCTCAACTGACGGAATCTGCTTTGTTGTAGTGTGCGATTCATGTTTAAGCGGTCAATGCTGAGCTATTCAGCGCCTCGAGATCTCGCTGTGAGGTCTAGACCATATTTTTAAAACACGTGGTCGTGAAATCGATCGCTGCAGGAAACGTGCCATGCAGTAAATACTCAATCAGTTCGCGCACCGAACGAACCGCTTTACCGAAGGGAAGCGTGCCTGCCCCTCTAAAAAACAAACCCTTTTGCACATCGCCTTTTAAGGCGGATACCAATTTCAGATCAATACAAAATTGACCGATCTTCGCTAAGCCATCCCGCAGACCGCATTGAGTCAGACAATCCATGCGCTGGGCGCAGCGGCGCGGGTCGGCCTTGGCACAAGCTTGCATCCGAGGCTCATGACGCTGATATTGCTTAAGCCAATGCGTCGCGACTGCGCGGGCAGGCAGGCCCGCGACACTAATAAATTCGACCATGTTCGCAGGGGTCGCATTAATCAGCACGCGCTTGAATTCATCGTGTGCGTCACCCTCTTGCGTGACGGCAAAGGCGGTGCCCAGTTGCACGGCGCTGGCCCCAGCGCCTAACCAATGACGTACTTTTTCGTGAGAGTCAATGCCACCGGCCAAGATTAAAGGCGGCGCATCTTTACCTAGCCCAAGTTCAGTAAAAAGAGCTTGGCAATCGTTGAGTACCAAATCGAATTCAAAGCGCGGTGCGTGCAGATCTGCGACCTTGTTGGCGCCCAGATGGCCGCCAGCGTGACCTGGGTGTTCAATCACAATGGCGTCAGGGCAACGTCCCTTTTTAAGCCATTTTTTCATCACAATCGCCACACCACGGCTTTCGGACAAGATGGGTACCAGACCCATCTTCGGAAAATCGGCCACCATCTCAGGCAGATCAAGCGGCAGGCCTGCACCCATCACTAAAACGTCGGCTCCGCTTTCGCAAGCCTGCTGCACCAAGGCGGGGTGTTGTCGCACCGCTTTCATAACGTTGACAGCGATAGCGCCGTGGCCTTGTGCGAGCTGCTTGGCAGCTTTGATCTCACGATCAAGAGCAATCAAATTCGCCTGATCGATCTTTTCGCGATCGCGACAATGCTCGGTTTGTTCTTCAAGATCAGGATGATGATGGCGTAGATCGATACTAGCGATCGTTCCCACACCATTTTCGCGTGCAACGGCACCTGCAAGCCGGTGAGCCGAGACCCCGACCCCCATTCCGCCCTGCACGATTGGCATGAGTTGTTTACCAAGAATATCTAACGTCTTAAACCACATGAGCCCATTCCTAAGTCGATATGACCTAACTTAGTCGGGATAAGGCTGTGGTAACTAGAACCAAATGGGGAGGAATTGATTTAAAGCAAAGAAGGGCGAAGTTTCTTGGTAAGTCGGCATTCCAAAGCTACCCCACCCAGCTCCCCGACTTACCCCCGTGTTTTTCAAGCAACTTAACGGCATCGATCACCATGCCACGATCGACGGCTTTCAACATATCGTAGATGGTGAGTAGGCTGATAGTGGCTGCGGTGAGGGCTTCCATTTCGACGCCAGTGCGGCCGACGGTTTCAGCGGTGGTGGTGCAGGTGACAGAGGATGTCGCTGCATCGCTGACGAACTCGACGGTGACGCGCGTTAACGGGATTGGGTGGCAGAGAGGGATGAGCGAGCCGGTTTGCTTAGCACCCATGATGCCTGCTAAGCGAGC
>CAMEAW010000129.1 GCA_945911685.1 Bordetella parapertussis | reverse complement strand
GTCAACTGGGCGTCTTCAGGAATTGGCTCGTCTCTGCATTTGTCTGGCTTACTTTTTATGCAGCTATCAGGGGTGGATATGGTTCACATCCCCTACAAAGGCGCCGGCAGCCTAATGCCCCACCTTTTAGCTGGCACCGTCGAATTAGCTTTCCCAAATCTACCCACGGGCGCCAAACTCGTCGACCAAGGTCTACTCCAAGCCCTTGGCGTGACCACCAAGACTCGCTCAAGTGCTGCGCCCAACATCCCTAGCATTGCTGAGGCGGGTATACCTGGCTACGACATGTCAACTTGGTATGGCTTGGTCGGTCCGGCAAATATGCCGGCCGCTGTATTGCAGCTCTTAAGTAAGGCGGCCGTGCAAACCGTGAACGAACCCGAATTTAAAGAACGCCTCATTGCACAAGGTTTCGACCCTAAAGGATCGTCACCTGAAGAGTTCAGCGCCTTTATACAAGCCGAATCAGTCAGGTGGGGCTCGATCTTAAAAGAGATGAAGGTCAAAATCGAATAAGGCCGTCGAGCCTAGGCGAAGTAAGGTTTCATCATTTTGCGTTTAAAACCCAGGCGTTTAAGCCGGTGAGGTAGAGCCCGGAACATGCAAATGTTCCGGGCTTTGGCATACCCAAAAAAACTCAGCGCCTAGAGTAGAACCTATTTTTTTGGACGACCAGCTTGAATTTTGTTCAAGCCCTTTTGCAAGGTCGCAATTTTTGCAACAGATAAGCCGGCGAGTTGAACGACCGCAATTCTAAGCAGTTCGCTTTTCTTGATCTCAATGCCAGCTTGGAGGCAAGCTTTTTTGACAAGACTCAGCACCTGATATTCAGATTGCGGCATGGTAAAGCTATCACGCACCAAAACGTCTTTTTTGACTTTAGCCTTACCTGCTGTAGCAACGGATTCTGTTGCCTTAGGCTTTGCTGCCGATTTCGCTTTGACCTGCGCCTTAACTTTTACTTCAGGCACGACTTTACCTTGCTGATTCGAACGCGCGGCGTTTGTCACAACTGCTGCATCAGCCTTCGCTTTCTTGGCGACTACTGCGGTTTTTTTAACCGCAGTTTTTTTAACCACAGCTTTTTTAGCCGCGACTTTCTTAGCGGCTACCGTTGTTGACACGCGCGCTTTTTTTTCGGGCGCAGCGGCGACTTCAGTTGGCGCTTGAGCGTTTTGTTCGGTTGATTTCATGTCGGACCTCTTCGGATTAAGAGAAATAAGGATAATAGTGTAAACAGTATAAACGATTAATAAAAAAACAGTATAAATCATTTATATATTTAAAAGAACAGTCAAAACACGCCAGTCTTGTATTCGCGTCGTTGCCATAAACGCCACGCCCGATCAAAATCGCAGGCGGTGGGGGCTCTTTCATTGCTCAAAATTTTGCGATTAAAATATAGGACTTTCTGGTAATGATAGATATATAGGACTTTTTTGTAATGATATTTTTGGCCAGCGCGGTCAATCCCAGCGAAGGTCATCGCATGACAACGACTTAGGTTCGAAATGAAAAAGATGTCGTGGAGTTCGTGGTTATTTATACTATTGCTGGCTACCACACATGTCAGTGCAGCAACTTTTAGCTTCGTTGCGCTCGGTGATCTGCCTTACGGATCAGACGAAACTGCCGGCGTTAAATATCGCCAATTGATTACCCAAATCAATGCCTTGAACCCTGAGTTTTCGATTCATGTTGGGGATTTCAAAGCGGGCAGCGCGCATTGCTCTGACGAAGAATTTGAGCGCCAACGAAAACACTTTGATTTATTTAAAGGCGCACTGATCTATACGCCCGGCGACAACGATTGGACAGACTGCGGGCGCAAAAGTAACGGCAGCTATGACCCTCTTGAGCGGCTCGCAAAACTTAGGGGGCAATTTTTTAAACCCGACACCTCTTTGGGTCAAGCACCTCTACCCCTTGTCACACAAGGCAAGGTGATGCCTGCCTATTTAACCTATATTGAAAATCAACGTTGGCAGTTTGCAAACACGCTTTTTACAACTGTACATATTGTGGGAAGCGACAATCGCTTTGCGCCAAACAACGCTGAGGCTGAAAAAGAATTTCTGGCACGCGACCAGGCCAATATTGCCTGGGTGAAAGAAACATTTCGCCTCGCAGCGAAGCAAAAACTAAATACCCTCGTTTTTGCTTTTCAAGCGGATGTGATTCGAGGGATGTCACGCTCAGGAGCCTGGGCCGAAAAGACAGGGTTCCACGCTTCAATTGAAAAAACATTGTTGCCTCTTGCCAAAGAGTTTCAAGGTTCTATCTTGATTGTGCATGGCGACAGCCATAATTTCGAATTCGATCAAACATTTATGCTTGAGTCGCAAGTCCTAAAAAACGTCTATCGTCTTGAAGTGCCCGGTGCAAAAACAACTGGCGCGGTTAGCGTCACGATTCAAGAAGGCAATTCAATACCTTTTTCAGTAAAAGAAATCATCGTGCCTTAAAACATCCCACGACTAACGAGACGCGGCCAATTTATCGTGAACTCACCACCGCACTGAAGTTAACACCCGAATAACGATCACTCTGAGAGACAGTTAAGATACTGCGCCACGTTTCTGTCAGCATCTTGACTCGTCAACAACACCCACCCGACGGCGCTATCAACGTCACCGGGCCGTTGTCGCACCTCGTGCGCGGGGTTTGGTTGGTGTAAACGCCGTGTTTTCGGCGGCTGCATTCTCAATCACCGCGGCATCTTCTGCCAGTAACAATCGCTCTGCAACGAGTACGCGCGTGGCCGCGCGTATCTTGGTCAGATATTCGTTGATACCACCGGGATACCGCACGTCAAGTGCGACACGTACATCGTCAGGCTTGCGGTCTGCCGTCGTTCTGGCAAACGGCCTGTAGGTACCACTCTGACGACAGGCCATCACAGTCAGTGGTGCATTCATATAACCATGGCTCGCAATCGGTACCGCAACATCGGGCAGCACGACACCACTCATGGCATTGCCGTCGACATCGCGCTTAGGCACCATGACCATTGCACCTGCAAGAAAGTTCGGTGCTTGAAACACTTCAGTGTCGTTTAAACGCGCTTCAAGATCGAACAGGCGACTGGCTGGCGGTGTCTTGCCTCGCACCCACTCGTCTAGCGCAACCAACTGTGCCCGCACGGCTGGCGCCCAGTCAATTTGGCCGGGTGGTTCGGTACACTCCGCGTTTTTATCGCGACCATTGATATGTGGCGAGCCAGAGATATCGAACATGCGAACGTTCTCTGGCATGGGCAAATCGACGATACCCTTGGCGCCGGTTCGCGTGAGCGCCGCACGTCCACCCAGATAATCGTTATACGCGTGACTCACCACCACGCGTGGAAGCTCGCGGTACTTTGCCTGCGCAACCTTCATGGCATCGCCGTAAGTAAAGGGCTCTTCGTGCACACCACGCAGCTCGGGCGCGGTGTAGCTAGGCGTTTGCCACGCCACTGAGCCGGGACCAGGGCCCGCGTCAAGCAAGGGCAACTGACCCGCCCCGGCCTGAGTGATATGCAAGCCATCAAATACCATCTTGTCGCCAAGTTGATTGAAGCCATTGAGCAAAAAACTCTTTAAAAAACGACCCGTTTGCGAGTAGCCCACCGCGTAGGTGCGCTCAATCGCGCCCGCCAGTGGGTTGCCTGCGCTTGCGCCACGTAAAAACAGGGTGATATCGCGAACTGCAGCGAACCCCACGCCCTCGGCATACAGCTTGCCGCCTTTGCCATCAGCGAAAGCTGGAAATACAGGCCCTTCGCCCTGCTCCCACTGCACCACTGCGACGGACCAGCCTCGGTTCTGCAAAAACCCATTACCTTGGTCGAGTGAACCAATCGCAAGCGGCCGAGCCCGAGGGCTGTTGTAAAGCCCGTGCGTGATGGGGCGACCACGATTAGGCACATCGACCAATAAGTTGCCGTTACCACTGCGGGGGGCCTCAGGGATAATCAATGTCACGGGCGTGCGGTATTCAACCAGCCCGCGTGCATTGCGCGGCGCCTTATCCAGTCCTGGGATTGGTTCGGCGGGCGACAACTCGCCTAAGGCCTCAGCCTCAATGCGAACGAACTTGCCAGTCGCAAAATCGCCATAAGGCTGAGTCGACTTAATCGCAAACTCTGTAATCGCCGCAGCCGCGACAAGAGGCAGCGAGGCCGCCAACGTGAGCGAGGCGCCAAGCGCCAGATTGATCTTCTTCATTTTTCATCTCCGGTGGTCTAGTGACGCCCAACATCTACAACCCAATCCTACTGATCGCGAACCATTTGCAAGACGCGCTGCGCAGCTCAAGTACCGGGCGCTTTACAGTCCGCATTTCCAAAACGTTGAACGCATAACTGCCGAGCACAGCTACGCATCACGGCATCGCGAGGTTCAGCGTTGGTATCTATAAGCTCTAAAGACTGATACGTGCGGTACTCGGTTCGCCATTCGGGCTCACAGCGCGTTTTTACACGATTGTCTTCGGTACGACTTTCGCACTTTGACCCACCCGTGGGTACTCTAACTGTCGTGGTACGCGGCACGAACACCTGAATCGTATTGGGCGGAAATTGCCGATACGCATTGGGCGAGCATTCGTCTTGCGCTTGGAGGTATTCGCGAGTCACACAGCCCGATAGCAAAACAAGAGCGCAAAGCAAGATTTTTTTCACGATACCTCTTTAGTTTGACTGAGAACCATCACCGCCAAGCTTTTGCGTCAAACCGGGCGGGTTTGAAAAGGTTTTTCTGAAAGCCGATTGCCCCGCGTTTGAAAACTTCAGTCCAGCCTGTTTGACCGCCTCATCGCTGACCTTGTGCAAGGGCGTATAAAACGGATGGTGATGCTCAATAAACGGGTTGTTACGCGCCGCGTTATAACAAAAGATCACGGTCCAGCGCCGGTTCGGCGAACGATTTTGATCAGATCTGTGCATCACATTGGCGTGAAAAAATAGTGCGTCGCCTGGTGCCATTTCAACGTACTCAAGCGGCATCTGCTGCAACATCTGCTCGACTCGCTTTGGATCGGCACCCACCTGCTCGCCAGGAATAATGCCGTGTTCAACACGGCCCACTAAATGCGAACCACGAATCACCTGCAAGCAGCCGTTTTCAGGAGTGGCATGGTCGAGCGCGACCATCACACTGGCCATGTGAGGCAATAGGCAGCCATTGTGATACCAATAGCCATAGTCCTGATGCCACTCCCAGGCGCCGCCTTCAAGTGGTTCTTTAGCTGTGAGTTTTGAGTGGTAATGATAGACCTCGCCGCCCAACATCTGCTCCATCGTGTCAACCACCCGATGTGATCGAGCTGCCAAACCGTAGACGCTGTCACCCGGATGATTCCAGGTCGCCATCTTGGTCGCCTTACCCTGTGCATCTTTGCGATCGTAAAGACTCTTTTGCAAGTCTGGGTCTTGCTCGATTGCACCCGCCATTAAAGCAACCTCTTCTTGATCGAAGAGCTTGCGAACAATCACATAACCATCTGCAGCAAAGGCAGCCGCTTGCGCAGCAGAGAAAACTGAAGCCATGTCAGAACTCCTTGGTCAACTACAGGGGATGCCAAGCCTTAGCCTGGCCGACGCTCAAAGGCAGGGATATCGTCGGGGATATGATGAAAGGGCTGTTTATCAATGGTAAAAATTGCAGCCGTCGGCTTGTAAACCGACGGGTCGTCAAGAGTACCGACTTTGACAATCATGGCTCCAGGGCGAAAGGGTGATTGGGTGACAAGACTAGTACCGCAGTTCGAACAAAAATGGCGCGTCACGGCCTTCTCGATGTCTGTTCGTGTAAAGGTGGCTGGCACGCCCATCTCAAATTTAAACCCAGCCTGCGGCAACACCATGAGCGCATTAGGATGCCCGCCCGCAATGTATTGACACTCACGGCAATGGCACTGAAGCGAGGCCATGACATCGCCCTCAAAACTATAACGAATCTGTTTGCAATAACAACCGCCCGTTAATTTCATCGCTAGCTCCGGATATTTTTATTGGTAGACTAAGTTTATTGAGAAATATCGTAACACTACCGTGCCCATACGCAGCACTCAGTTCAGAAGATAAGCTCGCTTTAAAGTGTCCTTACGGAGCACTCGCTTCGCCAGATGCGCTTGCTTTTAAGAGGGCGCCCACGGGTGATGGGATGACCATAGTGCCGCCGGTGTGCTATACCCAAACAATATTGACGGCCCTCTTGGAGGCAACTTTGAAACACCTTTCCGTCCCTTCCTTCTTTTGCAGATGGCTGCCGCTCGTGGCGCTACTGTGCCTATTGGCGCCAACGGTTCAGGCCCAAACTCCCATCACTAAATCTATTCGAGTGATTGTGCCCTACGGCCCGGGCGGGGCGACCGATGCGTTGGCGCGCTTAATCGCGCCCTACGTGGGAGAAGAATTTGGTCAGCAAGCAGTTGTTGAAAATCGCGCAGGCGCGGGCAGTACGATCGGCACCCTCGCCGTGGCCAAAGCAGAGCCAGACGGCCTGACCATTGGAATGATCGATGCCGCATTTATTACTAACCCAAGCCTCGTCTCAAAACTGCCTTACGACACGCTCAAAGACTTCACGCCCATCGTCTTTATCGCCACCTCGCCTTTGGTGTTGTTGGTGAACCCCTCACTGCCAGCCAAGAACCTGCAAGAGTTTATTGCCTATGCAAAAGCCAACGCAGGCAAAATCACGTTCGGCTCTGCGGGTCAAGGCACGGGCGCGCATTTAGCGGCCGAGCAGTTCAAGGTGCAGGCCGGCATCGAAATGTTGAACATCCCCTTCAAGGGCGCGGGCGAAGCCATCACGCAACTGATTGGTGGGCAAACCACCGCAATGTTCTCAACCCAAATAGGGTCAAAAGCCATGTTAGATGCGGCCCGCGTGCGGGCACTGGCAATCACCAGTCAACTGCGTAGCGAGCTTTTTCCAGACATCGCAACCTTTATCCAAGGGGGCCTGCCAAAGGTGGATGCCAGCACCATCAACGGGCTGATTGCGCCTTTGGGTACGCCCGACGATTACGTGAAGCGTGTCAACGCCGCCGTGAATCGCGCCTTGAAAACAGCAGAACTCCAAGTCAAGCTCAAACAACAGGGCTTTGTCACGGTTGGTGGCTCGCCCGCCGAGTTTGCCGCTTGGATCCCAGCTGAAATTACGAAGTGGGCGAAGGTCATCAAAGACGCCAACATCAAGGCCGAATAAACCAGTCGCTCAGCCTAGCACCCAAGAAAAAATTGAAGCAGAAAATAGTCTATTTTTTACGAAGATCAACGCTCACCAGAAAATCTCATGACAATTAGAAAGATCGACACCTTCGCCTTAAGCCTCCCCTTTGAAATCTATGGCCCCCGTCCAAAGTTCGCGGGGCTTGATCGCTCGATGGAGATCCTTCTGGTTCGCGTTGAGACCGACTCTGGCATCGTCGGCTGGGGTGAGGCCTTTGGCTTTGGCATTTGGCCCGCCACCCGAGCCGCAATCCACGCCATGGTGGCGCCACTTGCGCTGGGTCGCGACGAAACCAATATCCCTGTCTTAATGGAGGATCTCAATCGAAAACTTCATATCGTCGGGCGCACCGGGCCGATGGTCTTCGCCCTCTCGGGCTTGGATATCGCACTTTGGGATATTGCAGGCAAAGCCGCGGGTAAACCGGTATCGGCGTTACTGGGTGGTGCCAAGCACACCCGTCTGCCCTGTTACGCAAGTTTGATGCGCTATACCGATCCAGGGCTAGTTGCCGAAAACAGTGCCCGGGTGGTTGAGCGAGGCTATGGCGCCGTCAAACTTCATGAGCTTGGTGTTGAGCAAGTCAAGGCGTCACGCCAAGCGATTGGGCCAAAGGTCGGCTTGATGATGGACGTCAATTGCCCTTGGTCTCTGAAAGAAGCCTTGGCGGTTGCCGACGCCGTGCGCCCCTACGATCTGAGTTGGTTTGAAGAACCCATCTGGCCCCCCGAGGATTTTGAAAGCCTTGCACAAGTCAGAGCACAGAGTGGTTTAAAAATCGCGGCGGGCGAGAACGCAATGAGTGTGAAGAACTTTGAGCAAATGTTTAAAGCGGGCGCGGTGGATATTGCGCAACCGAGTGTCACCAAAATTGGTGGCATCTCGCCCATGATGGAGATCGC
>CAMEAW010000128.1 GCA_945911685.1 Bordetella parapertussis | reverse complement strand
CTCAGCGGCTGCCAAGGTTAAAGATTTATTGATCGAAGAGGGTAATTCAAACCTCAAACTGCGCGTGTTCGTGCAGGGTGGTGGTTGCTCGGGTTTTCAGTACGGCTTCACCTTTGACGAAGACGTCAACGAAGATGACACAACACTCGAAAAAAATGGCGTAGCGTTGCTAGTTGACCCGATGAGCTTTCAGTATTTGGTGGGCGCAGAGATCGATTACAAAGAAGACATCGAAGGCTCGCAATTCGTCATTCGCAATCCAAACGCAGCAACAACCTGTGGTTGTGGTTCATCGTTTTCAGTCTAAGCGCGTTGCTTGACAGACAGCGGGCGATTGCCGAGTTAGAAAGTACGCCTAAAGTATCGAAAAACCACGTTTAACGTGGTTTTTGCATTTTGGTCAGGCCAAACTTAACGGATCAAACTACACCTTAAGTTGAGAAGCCGGTGGCTATCGATTCAGGCGGGCCAAGTCGCACCTAAAATGCGCGCGCCGCGCGCGCCTGTCACTTTAGGGTTGCCGGCAGCTACGCCGTGTTGATGCGCCCAGGCCAGCCAGGCAAAGGCCAAGGCCTCAACATCCTGTGTCCCGACCCCAGCACTATCGGTGGTGGTCACCGCGCAGGGCAACGCTGCCTGCAGGTCTTTTCGCAAAGAGCGATTGTTTGCACCACCACCGCATAGCAAGACCTCTTGCGCATCGGGCGCATAGGTGTTGATCGCCCGCGCCGCTGTTGCTGCTGTGAAGGCACATAGGGTCGCCTGTACGTCTTGTGGCGTTAGGCTTGTCCCGAGCGCCATTCGCCCCAGACAGTATTGCAGGCGAGGCTCGAGCCACTCAAGGTTAAACAGATCGCGGCCAGTAGACTTTGGTGGTGGCAACTTCAGCCAAGGCTCTGCATTATTTAAGCGATCGAGCAGCGCTTGATTGACCAGGCCTTGGGCTCCCCAAGCCCCGTCAACGTCAAAACTTTGTTGCGTGTGTAACTGGCACCAACTATCCATTAAGGCGTTAGCGGGCCCAGTGTCAAAACCAAGTGGGTCTGCGCCGGGTCGTAAGATCGTGATATTTGCGATGCCGCCTAGGTTCAAAATTACGCGGGTGTAGTCAGTTGAAAAAATCCCAGCGTGAAAAACTGGCACCAAAGGCGCGCCTTGGCCACCCGCAGCAACATCGCGACTTCTAAAATCGGCCACCACTGCGATAGCTGTGAGCTCGGCAAGCAGTGCGGGCGAGTTGAGCTGAATGGTATAGCCCAGACTCGGTTGATGCCTGACGGTTTGACCGTGGGCGCCAATGGCTGAAATTTGCGATGACGAGAGCCTGGCTTGTTCGAGCGTTTGAGCGACTAGCTTGGCATACAGTGTGACCAAGCTATTGGCGGCTAAGGCGGCGCGAGCAAGTTCGTCAGGGCCTGAGGTGTTTAGCGAGAAGAGGGTTTCGCGCAAGGCTGGGTCAAACGTACCTGCTGCGCGGGCAACGACCGTGGGCTTGCCCAGAGCGTCAAAGTTCGCTAGTACGGCATCCACCCCGTCTAGGCTGGTGCCAGACATTAGCCCAATATAGTAAGACGAGTTCACCACTTAGGCCGGTATCAGCGGACAGCGACGCTGCTGATTTCGGGCACGACCTCTTGAAACTTAGCCAATACTTGCAGCTGTTGCCGATAGGGTGCAATAGCTTGGGCAAACTGAGCCCGATGCTCGGGCTCAAGCGGCGTTGCAGCGGGCATCGCTGCCGTTGCTGAGAGCGGATCAATGGGCTTGTCGGCCACCCGAAACTCGTAATGCAGATGCGGACCGGTTGACCACCCCGTTGAGCCGACGTAACCGATTAACTGGCCTTGCGAGACTTTAGTGCCTACGGTAATGCCATCAGCGAAACGGCTTTGATGCGCATACAGGGTGGTGATTTTGCTGTGGTGTTTGAGGATGATCGTATTGCCATAGCCAAAGTGCCACCCGGCGAGTTGCACAACGCCGTCGGCAGTCGCATGAATTGGCGTGCCGGTTGGAGCCACGTAGTCAACCCCTGGGTGATGTCCGGTCCAGGCTTGATTGTTGGCGATGGTACGCATCCCGAACGCAGAGCTGACACGCGAGAATTTAATCGAGTTACGCAAAAAGGCCCCGCGCAAACTTTCGCCCTCAAGGTCGTAGTAGCTGCCGGTTTTGCCATCTTGGCTGAACCAAACTGCTGTTGAGGATTTGCCTTTAGTGACAAACTCAACCGCTAACACGCGCCCAGGGCCCGCAGGCCGGCCTTCGAAGGTACGGTTTTCGTAGACAACGCGAATTTGATCGCCGCGATGAATGCCACGAAAGAAGTCAATCTTGCTGCCGAGCACTTCAGCGATCTGCATGGTGATGCCGTCGGGGATCCCTGCGGCATCGGTGGTGGCGAATAATGAACGTTCGATGGTGCCAACGGCGATTTCAATATGAACTTCGCTAGGGAGTTCGAGCTCTTGCGCGCTAAAGCCGTCGGACGTTGCGTCTATTTGTAACAACTTAACCGTGGGTTGACCGGTTGAGTCGCTGGTTGGAGTGTGGAAATAGCGTACCCATTGCAACTGCCCGTTGTGATCTGTGGCCGCTTGCACCGAGCGCCCAGGTACCAGCTTGCTGGCAAAACGGACCTTGGGCTCTTTAACCAGGTAGGACGATAGGTTGGTATCGCCGATATCAAGGCGCTTAAGAACCGTGGCGATCGTATCGCCCGAGCGAATGCGTGTTTCGGTGACGTAGGGGGTGTTAGGCGCCGTCGCCGAGTGCTCGGCCGGGGTCGGGTCCGCTGCAAGCGGAAAGGGCAGCACATTTTGCACCAAGCTTTGTTCGGGCGGGGTTGGTTCTGCTGGAGTCGGTTGCACCATACCCAGCGCAGCGGCACCGATGCAAAAAAGTAGGGCAGCACTTAACAGCAGTCCGCGCATTAAGCGCGAACCGAAAGTTGGCTGAGCAGACGTGCCTAGTCGATTTGGGACATTTGCCCCTGCGGTGGCTAGGTCGTTGTTTTGAGTCATTAAGCGATAATCCTGTTCAGCTAGGTCGTGCGCGCAGCCCCTCGCGATTACACTTGGGGGTGCTTAAGGCTTGTTGCACTGGGTTTGCGTATGATGTCAGGCAAAGCCCTTGCAAGAAAACAACAATGTTAGCCCATTTTGCCGAACCAAGTCTTTTTTTATTAGTTTTAATACTCATAGTGGCTTTTTTCTGATATGTCAACGCAAAAATATACGATCACGCAAGATACCGAAGCTCAGTTGCGTGTTGCCCTGCGCGGCTGCGACGAACTGCTGGTGCAGGCCGAATTCGCTCAAAAGCTGGCGCGTAGCCAGGCGACTGGTATCCCGCTCAGAATTAAGCTAGGCTTAGATCCTACGGCGCCGGATATTCATCTTGGCCACACCGTAGTGCTTAATAAGATGCGCCAATTACAAGATTTAGGTCACACCGTGATCTTCTTGATTGGCGATTTCACCTCAATGATTGGGGATCCCTCAGGCCGCAACACTACGCGGCCACCGTTGACGCGCGAGCAAATCGCTGAAAATGCCAAAACGTATTACGCTCAGGCTAGCTTAGTGCTTGACCCGGCCAAAACCGAGATCCGCTACAACTCTGAATGGTGCGATCCCTTGGGCGCGCGCGGCATTATTCAACTTGCCTCGCGCTACACAGTGGCTCGCATGATGGAGCGCGATGACTTTACGAAGCGTTTTAAGGGTGGGGTGCCGATCTCGGTACACGAGTTTTTATACCCCTTAATGCAGGGTTATGACTCGGTCGCGTTGAAATCTGATCTTGAACTGGGGGGCACCGATCAAAAATTTAATCTGTTAGTGGGGCGCGAACTACAAAAAGAATACGGCCAAGAGCCACAATGCATTTTGACGATGCCGTTGCTCGAAGGCACGGATGGCGTCGAAAAGATGTCTAAGTCCAAAAACAATTACATCGGGATTGGCGAGGCGCCCGATTCGATGTTTGGCAAATTGATGTCGATTTCTGACACGCTGATGTGGCGCTATTTTGAATTATTGTCTTTTGATAGCCTTGAGGATATCGCCGCGTTACGTGCCGAAACCGAGGCTGGGCGTAACCCTCGCGACGCCAAAGTGCAACTTGCTCAAGAGATCATTACGCGTTTTCACTCAAAGCAAGCTGCGCAAGACGCGCTGGCAAACTTTGAGGCAAGGTTTCGGGATGGTGCTATCCCCGAGAATATGCCCGAACTGACGCTGTCAGGTGCACCGCTAGGGGTACTGAAGGTTCTGCGTGAGGCCGGTTTGGTGGTCTCGGGTGCCGAAGCGCAGCGCAATATTGAACAAGGTGGTGTCAAAATCGACAGCGTTAAAGTCGAAGACAAAGGCTTGCAATTGCCTACCGGCACTTATGTGATTCAGGTGGGCAAGCGCAAGTTCGCGCGAGTCACGCTAGTAGGGGTATAGCTCTTGCCTGCGGGCGAGACCCCGCTAGGCGAAGTACACTACAGCTAACCAATTTTGCACGTTCGCCAGGAACCCCTATGTTTGACCGTAAATTGACCCTTGATCGCGTTGACCCAGCCGTGTGGGCTGCTATCCAACAAGAAGACACTCGCCAAGAGCAGCACATCGAGCTGATCGCTTCTGAAAACTACGCCAGCCCGGCCGTGATGCAGGCGCAGGGCTCGCAGATGACGAACAAGTACGCAGAGGGCTATCCTGGCAAGCGTTATTACGGCGGTTGCGAGTATGTTGATATCGTCGAGCAACTGGCGATTGATCGATTAAAGGCCCTGTTTGGAGCCGAAGCGGCTAACGTTCAGCCTAACTCGGGTTCGCAGGCCAATCAGGCGGTGTATCTGGCATTTTTAAAGCCAGGCGACTCTGTCTTGGGCATGAGCTTGGCTGAAGGCGGTCATTTAACCCACGGCGCAAGCGTCAACGCCTCTGGCAAACTCTATAACTTTCACCAATATGGCTTAGATGCCAACGAAGTGCTCGATTACGACAAGGTTGAGCACTTGGCTAAAACGCAAAAGCCCAAAATGATTGTGGCCGGTGCTTCAGCCTATTCGTTGCGTATGGATTTTGAACACTTGGCCCGCATTGCAAAAGACAACGGTGCCTTGCTGCTTGTTGATATCGCGCATTACTCAGGCTTGGTGGCCGGTGGCGCCTACCCTAATCCTGTGCCATACGCCGACTTTGTCACCTCAACCACGCACAAGTCACTGCGTGGCCCACGTGGCGGCGTGATCATGATGAAAGCCGAACACGAAAAAGCGATTAACTCGGCGATTTTTCCGGGTATTCAGGGTGGCCCGCTGATGCATGTCATTGCAGCCAAAGCGGTGGCCTTTCACGAGGCTTCAACCCCTGAGTTTAAAACCTATGCTGCACAGGTTGTGAAAAATGCGCAGGTGTTGGCGCAGACCTTAGTCAAGCGTGGTTTGCGCATCGTGTCCGGCCATACCGAAAGCCACGTGATGTTGGTAGATTTGCGGGCCAAGGGCGTCAACGGTAAAGAGACCGAGGCCGTGTTGGGTCAGGCTCACATTACTGTGAACAAAAATGCGATCCCTAACGACCCTGAAAAACCTTTTGTCACAAGCGGCATCCGCTTAGGCACGCCAGCAATGACCACCCGCGGCTTCAAAGAAGCCGAGGCCGAACTCACCGGTAACTTGATTGCTGATGTGCTTGATAACCCGCGTGACGAAGCCAACATCGTAGCCGTGCGTGCACGGGTCAATGCGTTGACGGCAAACTTCCCGGTTTATCGATAATCAGGTAAATGGCGTGATGACGCCTGCAATGTTTTCGATAAAAGCCTTGTGTCCGCTCGCTCCCGTAAATGGGGCGAGACAGGCTGCCGTGTTCGCACAGATGCCTTTAAGTTTAGGACTTCGATGAAGTGTCCCTTCTGCGGGCATCCTGATACTCAAGTGGTCGACTCGCGCGGGGCTGACGAGGGGGATTTTATTCGCCGTCGCCGTCGCTGCGTTGAGTGTGATCGGCGGTTTACGACTTACGAGCGCCCCGAGCTTTCGATGCCTTCGGTGGTGAAGCGCAATGGTAGTCGGCACGATTATGAGGCCATCAAGTTGCGAGCAAGCTTATCGCTTGCCTTACGCAAGCGCCCAGTCAGTACTGAAGACGTTGACGCCGTAGTCATGCGTATTGAAGACAAACTGCTGACAAGCGGTGAGCGCGAAGTGTCTACCGAATTTTTGGGCGAGCTCGTGATGGCCGAACTTAAAAAACTTGATAAAGTGGCCTACGTGCGGTTTGCCTCTGTGTATAAAAGCTTTGAAGATATCGGCGAGTTTGTCGAGGCGATTCGCGAGATGCAGGGTCCACCTTTGCGGCGTAAGACATGAACCAGCCCTATGCGCGCGGTATTGATACGCGCAATCCCGATCAAGATGTTTTTTTTATGCGTCAGGCGCTTGCCTTGGCCGAGGGTGCACTGTACGTTCCTTCGCCTAATCCGCGTGTCGGTTGCTTGATCGTGCGTGATGGCCAAGTGTTGGGCCGCGGTGCGACGCAAGTGGTGGGTAGCCACCATGCCGAGATCATGGCGTTAAACGACATGAAGGCCAAGGGGTTGAGTGCCTTGGGTGCAACGGTATACATCACGCTTGAGCCCTGTAGTCACCATGGTCGTACACCTCCTTGTGTCGATGCCTTAATCACGGCTGGCCCTAAGCGCGTGGTGTTTGCGCACTTTGATCCGAACCCTAGTGTGGCGGGTCGCGGTATGCGCGGTTTGCGTGAGGCCGGCATCGAAGTCAATGTGGGTGTGTGTGCAGATTTAGCCCTTGAACTGAATCCGGGTTTTGTCTCGCGCATGACGCGTGGCATGCCTTATGTCTGGATGAAAGCTGCTGTATCGCTTGATGGGCGTACAGCGTTAAACAATGGCGTATCGCAATGGATCACGGGCCCAGAGGCGCGCGCTGATGGACATCATTGGCGTGCACGTAGTTGTGTGGTGTTAACGGGCATTGGTACTGTTCGTGCTGACAATCCAAAAATGAATGTGCGGCATGTGGTGACCCCACGTCAACCGAAACGCGCAGTGATTGACCCCGGCTTTGAAATTGCTGAAGATGCAGCGGTGTTAGCGGGCGGCGATGCCTTTGTGTTTGTGGGTGATAACAACCCCGACAAAGCTGCGCGCTTAGGTGAGCGTGGCGTACAGGTGGTGTGTGTGCCTGAAGCCGCAGCACCTCAAGTAGGTCAGGCGCGCCGTCGTATTGATATGCGCGCGATGATGCAGTGGTTGGCTGCGCAAGGGCACAACGAAATTCATTGCGAAGCGGGCTCGGGTTTGAACGGTGCCTTGCTTGATGCTGGCTGTGTTGATGAGTTGTTGGTGTACATGGCGCCGATGCTGCTAGGCGAGGGCAGAAGCATGGCGCAGTTGCCAGTACTCACGCAACTTGAAGGCGCGAAGCGCTTTGAGTTTACTGAGGTCAAGCAGTTAGGCACAGATATTAGAGTACGGGCGCGCTTGCCTGAGCGGTGGCGCGAACTGATGCAAAGTATTCACTTAATCGATAGCAACTCAGGTAAGGTGCAATAGGATGTTTACCGGAATCGTCGCGGCCGTTGGTCAGATTCAAAGTATTGAGCCCTTTGCGGGTGACAAAGCTAACACGGGCGTACACATTAAGATTCACGCAGGTGGTTTAGAGTTAGCTGACGTCGGCCTTGGAGATTCAATCGCGATTCAAGGCGCGTGCATGACGGTGGTGTCAAAGCATAGTGATGGGTTTTCGGTGGATGTGTCGCGCGAAAGTTTGCGACTGACCATGGGGCTTGATGCGTTAGGCCCGGTGAACTTAGAAAAATCCTTGCGCATTGGCGATCAGATCGGTGGGCATTTGGTGTCAGGCCATGTAGACGGCTTGGGCGAAGTCGTGAAGTTTGAGGCGGTTGGTGAGTCGTGGGAGCTTGTCGTGCAAGCCCCCGCTTCGCTTGCACCTTTTTTGGCCTACAAAGGATCTATCACGGTGAATGGCGTGAGTCTGACCGTGAACCGTGTAGAAGATGTGGCGGGCGGTACACGCTTTAGTATCAATTTGATCCCGCACACGATTGCCGTGACAACGTTGCAACATCTAAAGGTTGGTCAACGTGTCAATCTAGAAGTGGATACGATCGCGCGCTATGTGCAACGGATGTTGTCATTGCCGAAATAGTATCTACAAAGGCGACGCTTG
>CAMEAW010000127.1 GCA_945911685.1 Bordetella parapertussis | reverse complement strand
CTCAAGCCTTCTTTTAAATCGCTGCTGGTATAAATCGTTTCGTAGGCTTCGGTTACGGATCGCTCGACGTCTTCGTGAGAGGATAAGGCTTGCACCAGATTTTTTGTCACGCGGATAGCAAGGGGGGCACCAACGACGATTTCAGCAGCTAACTGCGCTGTGGCCGCCTCAAGGTCAGTCTGCACAACTGCGATGTCGATCAAGCCCCAGGCCTGCGCCTCGATAGCATCGATACGGCGACCTGTAAACATCAGTAATCGAGCCTGTGACGGCGTAATTTGAGCGAGTATTAATTGATGCTCTTTGGGGCTGAGCATCAGGCCGATGCGAGCGACAGGGAACCCGACCTTGATATGACTGGCTGCGATCCGAAGATCACAGGCAAGCGCTAGCAGGCAACCGCCGCCGATTGCATGACCTGCCATACTTGCAATAATTGGCAAGCGACTTGTTTGTAAGGAGCAATACAGCTGGTTGACCAGTTGATCGTACGCCATCGCTGTTTGAGGCGTAGAGAAGGCTTCGGGTAGTTCGTCTAAGTCTGCGCCTGCTGCAAAGACACGGGTGCCCGTGCCACTCAAGATTGCCACACGCACAGACGCATCGTTTTCAGCAAGGTGCAAAGCCACTTGCAACTCGCGAACGGTTTGAAGACTCAAAGCGTTACGCTTTTCGGGTCGATTGATGTTGATACGTGCAATGCCCTCTGAAATATTGAAAACGACGGTTTCCAAGGAGAGGTGTTCCATTTTTTAGGCCTTTTGTTTTTAGGTTTAAAACGGCATTGGTACGAATTTCGGCACTGGTACGAATTTCGCTAGACAATTTAACCGAAAGCCTATTACTGTACGAGTCGGTCTGTGACTGATTGAAAGACGAGCGCTAGTCTGAGGCTAACTTTAATCTATATTTGCGATTCAGCGATCTGTATTTGCTATTAAACGTTTGATAAATATTCTATTTGAAAAAATGAGTCAGGTCTTGAAATCATCAATAAACGTAGGTACGCACATGTCTCATGCCGATCACGTCATTACTGCGATCGATTGTTTTCCTGTTTTGTTGCGTTTGCGCAAGCCCTTGGTCATGTCGACTTATCGCATAGATGATGGGCCCGTGTTGTTCGTCAGAATTCGCACGCGGGGCGGTCATGAGGGCTGGGGCGAAGCGGCAGCCAGCCCAGTGATGTCGGGCGAGACTCTGACAGGCATGGCGGCGGCGATCAAAGAGTTTATCGCCCCAAAGCTTCTTGGCCAATCTGCACTAGACCGTGCACGCTTATCTAAAACGATGCGCGCGACAGTCTTTGCCAATGGTGGTGCGTTTGCTGCGTTGGATATTGCCTTGTTAGACCTGGCTGGCAAAATTCAACAGGTATCGGTGGCAACGTTACTGGGCGGTGCGCTCAGACCGGCGATTCAGGTTCTTCGCTTAATTGGCGGCAGCGGTGATACCTCCAAAGATGTGGCAGAAGCGGTTGAACTTTATCAGCAAGGTTTTCGCGCCTTTAAACTTAAAGTCGCCGTGGCTCCAGTCGCTCTTGAAATTGCTACGGTGCAGCAATTGAGACAAGCGCTTGGGCCTGAGGCGTTGATTTCTGCAGACGCCAATATGGGGTGGGATCACACGACTGTGCTTAAGTTTTCAGAGGGTGTCAGTGAGTGCTCGGTGGCGTTTATCGAGCAGCCCTTGCCAGCGGGCGATGTGGCCCGTTTAGCGAATGTGGCTCGATTATCAAAGGTGCCTCTGGGTATTGACGAGAGTTTGCACGGGCTTTCGGATATCTTCGCACACACTCAGGCTCAGGCCACGCACGGTGTCAGTCTGAAAAGTATCAAGCTCGGTGGGCTGACGCCTTTAGTTTCAACTGCAATTGTGGCCGACAGTATTGGTTTGTCGGTGAACTTGGCCATGATGATGGAGACCGGCGTAGCAACGGCTGCGATGGTGCATGCAGCGGCTGCGATCCCTCAAATCAATTGGGGCCTCAGCCTTGGAACAGTCTGGATTGCAGAGAATCCGGTGACTGAGCCTGATTGTCGCGATGGCATGGTGTACGTCTCTGATAAGCCAGGGCTGGGTGTAGAGGTGGATGTCAAATTACTTGAGTCGTTGCGCCCGCGCGGTGCTTAGGTTGGGTCATTTAGAGCTGAGAGCCCTTATGCTGAGCTTTGGCGCCACATTTGCTTGAATTCTTTCAAGGGTTGGCATCATACTTGCATGACATTATTCCAGTGTTGCCATAGTATGTGTATGAAATCATTCATTCGTTAAATTGTGAGCGTAGTATGTTTATTGAACTTAAAAATGTGTCAAAGTCCTTCTTGTCCCGCACCGGACGGGTGTCAAGGGCGGTTGATGATTTTTCATTAAACATTGAGCGTGGCGAGTTTCTTTGCTTGCTCGGCCCGTCTGGCTGCGGCAAAACAACGATTTTGACGATGTTGGCGGGCTTTGATCATCCAACCACAGGTGACATTTTTTTAGAGGGTAAACCTGTTAAAGATCCATCTCGTGACCGGGGTGTTGTATTTCAAGGCGATGATTCGCTTTACCCCTGGCTTACAGCGCAAGAGAATGTTGAGTTCGGCTTGCGGATGCAAAAAATGCCGACTGAGCAGCGACACGCTAAGGCGCTCAGCATGTTGAAAATGGTAGGATTGTTTGGGCATCACGAAAAATATCCACACGAGTTATCAGGTGGCATGAAACAACGTATTCAGATCGCCAGGGCACTCGTCAATGAGCCCAAGATGTTGCTCATGGATGAACCCTTTGGTGCGCTTGATGCTCAGACGCGTAACATCATGCAGCGCGAATTAAGAAAAATATGGCAGGCAACGCAAACAACGATTGTTTTTATTACGCACGATGTCGACGAAGCGATCTTGCTGGGCACTAAAGTGGGTGTGATGACGGCAGGCCCCGGTGGTACCTTGCGCGAGGTAATCTCTGTGAATGCCACGCCTGACTGGGAGCGGTCTGATCCGAACTACATGGCGTGTTACGACAAGGTGCACAAAATGATTCGCGATGAGGTCGCAAAATCGGTGATTCACTTAGAGCAAACAGAATGACCGCGCATAAAATGATTGTTGATGAATTCGCAAAATCAGTGATTCACTTAGAGCAAACAGCATGACCGTGCATAAAATGATTGTTGATGAATTCGCAACATCAGTGATTTACTTAGAGCAAACAGCATGACCGCGCATAAAATGATTGTTGATGAATTCGCAAAATCAGTGAGTCACTTAGAGCAAACAGCATGACAGTACATCAAATAACTTTTGTTGAATTCGTGATGTCAGTGAAACAGTTGAGGCAAACAGTATGAGTGCGGGTCAAATAGAGATTACAAAAAAAGATCACGCTGAGAAAATGCATAGCCAGCGTCAAGAACTCTTGACGCGGCGTAAGAGCGAGAAGGGTTTCGCAGCGACTGTTTATAACTTATTGCCAAATATTCTCGGGTTTGTGTCGCTATTTTTAATTTGGCATCTTGCTTCGGTATACGTCGTTCAGTCGCTCTTGTTTCCTTCACCTCTCGTGGTGATTCAGAAGGCTTGGAGCCTAGCCCTCAGCGGAGTGTTATTTGAAAACGTTGGTTACAGCTTAAGACGTATCTTGATTGGTTTTTTTATGGGCTCAGCGATTGCGATCCCCTTAGGATTGATCATTGGAAGCTTTTCGCTTGCGCGTAAATTTTTAGAACCATGGACTGAATTTCTAAGGTTTATTCCCTCGGTTGCCATGATCACGATAGCCGTGATCTGGTTTGGCATTGGTGAACAGTCAAAGATTTTTCTAATCATTTACTCGACAATTTTTATCGTGATTCTGAATACCGCAGCTGGGGTTTCAGCCATCACGCCCAATAAAATCCGCGCAGCGCTCGTGCTCGGGGCCAGTCAGCGCCAAGTGTTCTTCAACGTCAGTCTTCCGGCTACTGTGCCTTACATTCTTACCGGTATGCGCTTGGCAATGGCAAACTCTTTTACAACCATTGTTGCTGCCGAAATGATCGCCGCCAATGAAGGTATCGGCGTGATGCTTTGGAATGGACGCATGTATATGCTGATCGACGAAATTTTTGTCGCGTTGCTGTGCTTAGGTTTATTGGGGTTTGGTGCTGATCGCTTGTTTCGCTGGGTCATCTTTAGATTTGCAGGCCGTTATTCGCCAGTCGCCTAAGGCCTGAAAGGCTGTATCTTTATGTTTGTATGGTTCGCTTAATCTTATCGCAAAGGAAAATCATGAGTGTGTTTAAAAAACTAGCATTAGGAATTTCAGTATTTGCCTTGCTGTGTGCCGCAAGTGCCCAAGCGCAGTTAACTAAAATGACGATTGCCACCGGGGTCGATCCCGGCTTTGGTGCGTTTTATGTTGCCAAGGCTGCCGGTATTTTTGAAAAAAATGGCCTGGATGTGCAGGTCAACACTGGACCAAGCGGCTCTGCAATGGTTGCGTTTGTGATTCAAAATCAGGTCCAGGCAAGTTTTGGAGCAGAACAGGCTGGCGTCCAAAACTTTAATATTGATAATAATGTTGTAGTGGTTGCAGAGGGCACCAAGTTGGTGAGCTGGTATGGTTTGGTGGCACGCAACATTACAACGATAGAGGGCTTGAAGGGTAAAAAAATTGGGGTTGCCCGTGGTTCGGCCAGTGAAATTTTTTGGCTGGCTTTCGTTGAAAAAAATAAACTGAATCTTAAGGACTACACAATTGTGCAAGTCGATGCCCCAGAGATGGTCGCAGCGCTTGAACGTGGAGACATTGATGCCTTCACCAGTTGGGAACCCTGGCTCACGCGCGCTACGACGGCAATCAAAAATACGATTATTCTCGTTGATTCAAAAGGCATCATGGATCCACGGGTCTTTATTTATCTGAACAAGGGCTGGGCAGAGAAAAACAAGCCGGCGGCGCTGGCGTTTATGCGCTCAATGATCGAAGCGACCAAGCTTATGAATACTGAGCGTGCAAAAGCGGTCGACTATATCTCTGGTTTTATTAAGTTAGACAAAGAGTTAACCAAAAACTTGATGAATAAGGTCGAGTACAAAATCGTTCTTGATCAGGGCACGCTCAGCAATTTCGTGATGGTTGAAAAGCAATTGGCAGATTCTAAAAAGCTTGCAAAAGCTTTGGATTGGAATAAATTCATCTACCCTGATTTGCTGAAAGAGATTGACCCAACTCTAGTCAATTACACCTTACCAAAGTAATGCTTGTTGATGAGATCAAAGACATGAAGCAATCTGACGCTACTGAAGGGGCCATTCTTGTCACAGGTATCGGGGGCTTGATCGGCTCTGCTTTGGTGCGCAAGTTGCTTGCTTTGAACCGGCCGATTGTCGGCATGGACATCAAACCGAGCGTTGATTACCCGTTTCCGGTGCTGGCCCATAATCTGCCTGATCCGCATCGCTGGCACGAGGTTTTGTCTCGCTATAAGATCAGCAAGATTGTGCATGCAGGCGGGGTGTCCGGGCCCATGCTTTATCGTGATGCACCGAGCACGGTGGTTGATATTAATTTGTCTGGGCTGATGGGTTTGCTTGAGGCGGTCAGAATTCATGGAGGTATCAAGCGTTTAGTTTGGATGTCTTCTATTACCGCTTATGGCGATCGTCTAGATCGTCAACAGCCCGTTGTTGAGGATAGCGTGTTGCGTCCGACCAGTGTCTATGGGGGTACCAAAGCAGCAGGCGAGGCCATGGTTGAAGCCTATTGCAACGATTATGGCTTGAACGCAGTGTCTTTAAGAGTAGCGTCGTGCTACGGACCAGGACGCACGACGACCTGTTTGATTAGAAAACTCTTAGAAGATGGCTTGGCCAAACGAGTGTCAGTGATTAAAAATGCACCAGACATTACGCGACAATTTGTTTACGTTGATGACGTTGTCGACGGAATCATTCGTGCGCTTGATATGCCAAGTACTCAACACAAGGTCTATAACATTTCGCCAGGTCGGTCTCAGTCTTTAGCAGAAATTGTTCAAGCCATCCAGCTCGCTGTCCCCGAAGCTAACGTGATTGAACGGGATGATGGTTTTTTTGGAGGGGCGTATTGTCTTGGTCCGCTCTCGATTGATGCGGCAACCCGAGAGCTTGGTTTCAATCCGTCGACACCGTTGAGTGAGGGTGTGTTACAGACCTTGCATTGGGTGAAACAGCAGGCGATCACATCTAAGGATCTTTCATGACATTTGCTCGAGATTTGGATTTTTCAGGTAAGACGGTGTTAGTTACAGGCGCTGCGAATGGTTTTGGTGCTGCCACCAGTAAATTGTTGTTTGAACATGGTGCGCGCTTAGTGCTAGCCGACCGTGAAGAAGAATCTTTAAATCGTATTGCTCGTGAACTGAATGCCACGGCGCATGTCTATGAACAGTCCGATCCGGCCTCGATTCAGCGTCTGGCCTCGGCTGTGGGTGAGATCGATATACTGATCAACAATGCAGGGATTTTGGTTGCTAAACCGTTGCTTGAGACCTCGATCGAAGACATACAACAATTAATCAATGTTGATTTCGTGGGTGCCGCGGTGATGATGAAATTGATTGGGGCCGGCATGGTCAAACGGCAACGTGGGGTGGTGCTTTCAATTGGTTCGCAAACTGCTTTTTGCGGTGGCGAAAATCGTGCGATCTATGCGGCCGCCAAAGCGGCAATCAGTCAACTCACCCGCTCGTTAGCGGTTGAGTGGGGTTCGTCGGGTGTCAGAGTCGTCTGCTTGGCCCCTGGACGTGCACTGACCCGTATGACGATGACGTCGACAGCATTGCCGGGTAGTACCTTAGACCGCGGCTTAAGTCGTGTGCCGCTTGGCCGTTGGGGCACACCAGAAGAGATTGCTAAGATGATTGTGTTTCTTGTGTCAGACGCAGCCTCCTACGTGACGGGTGAAACAGTGATTGCAGATGGAGGCTATGTGTTGGGGTAGTGCTCTGCAGCCTTGCGTGTCTGTCCCTAGGCTGCGATGGCACGCTTGCTATCCGATTGACTGGCTACGGCTAGCCGTGGCATGATGAATCGTTATTGATCGTCACTTAGGCAAAGATGGCTGACTCCGTACGCAGAAGCAGTGAATTGGATCTTTCGTTTCCTTACGACTGGTCAAACCCAGCTATCAGCGACGAGGCTCTGATCATTAATGTACTAAATCGCGGGATTTTTTCGGATATTTGCCGCGTTTGCGCGTATTTTGGGTTGGAGGTCGTTCGAAGTGTAGCCTCTGATTTGCAAAAATCAGCTTGCGCCAATAAATCACTTGCACGCATGTTTTGCAATATCAACAAGGGTTTTAGCCGTGCTCAGACTCGATAGCCTGCCTGAAAAAACGCTTAAGGTTTTTGAATGCTTAGCCGTAAATGAACAGTTGCGCAGCTTTACCTTGATCGGTGGCACGGCGCTGGCTTTGCAGATTAGTCATCGAAAAAGCGAAGATCTAGATTTTTGGCTGCCCGCCGAAAAGATGGATAAAGAGACGATTTCGACTGCCGTCAGAACGGCCCAGCTAGCGGGCTAGGCTGCCGACCCTGCTTGCTCAAGCGAGTACGCTAAGTCGGTACTACTTGGTGATGTTCCGTTAGATAAAGAAGACGAAGGGTTCGATTCAGTTGACGTAACCGAAAAGCTCGAAGATATTTACTCATTTTTCAAGTGCGCTGTGAATGAATACGAGCAAACGCTAGCCGAACAAACTTTTGACGTCATGTTGTGCAGTCGCTGTCGCGAGGTCAAGTGTGTCTGTGACGCGCGGGTGCGGAACTTGCAGGATTGAATTGGTAGACAGGTTGTATACCTTCGAGTGGCTAGCTTAATGTGGCAATCGCGTAGTATTCTCTGATAGTGGTTTGAATAGCCACAACGGTGTGTACATGCAGTCCTTGCGAATCTTAGGCCTATGAAAAAAATTACAAGCAGCTTAGCGATCTTTGGATGTTTCAGTCTTTTGTTTTGCGCTGCAGCAATTGCGCAAAGCGAAACCTGGCCAAGTCGAAATATTCGTTTGATCGTCGGTTACTCGCCAGGCGGCACCACAGATATCGCGGCGCGTTTAGTCGCTGAGCGGCTAAGCCCTCGTTTGGGCAAACAAGTCATCGTCGAAAATCGAGCGGGTGCTGGCGGTACTGTCGCGACACTTTCAGTCGTGCGCGCAGAGCCCGACGGCTACACACTGCTGATGGCTGCGGCTCCTGAGGTATCAATTGCCCCGTTCACTATCAAGGGGCTCGCCTACGACCCTCTGGTTGACTTGCGACCCGT
>CAMEAW010000126.1 GCA_945911685.1 Bordetella parapertussis | reverse complement strand
GAATAATTAAAGTCACGACCAAACAACCAAAGATCGCAGCCAATGGTGTTGGCGTAATCGAGCAAGGATTGAGGGGGTGCGGGGTCGCTGCAAATTGCAGGACGACCTTTGCGGTAGATATGCGCTTTTTCAAAACCGATTTTTTCGCGGGTATCGCCTAACCAGTCAACGTGATCAATATCAACGCTGGTGATGATTGAGCAATCGGCACCTACGATGTTGACCGCATCGAGGCGCCCGCCCAAGCCTACTTCAAGCACCATGACATCGGGTGACGCGGCAGCAAACATCGCAAGCGTTGCCAGCGTGGAGTACTCAAAATACGTTAACGACACACCCTGACGGGCCGCTTCGACCATGCTGAAATAACGTACGAACTCGGCATCAGAGACGATTTCACCGTTGAGGCGGGCGCGCTCGTTGAAATTGACCAAATGAGGCGAAGTGTAGAGCCCCACCCGATAGCCCGCGGCGAGCAAAATCGCCTCGAGCATGGCACAGGTTGAACCCTTACCATTGGTGCCGCCCACCACGATTTTGACCGCAGTAGATTCAAGCGGCAAGCGCGCAGCGACTTCGCGCACACGCTCAAGCCCCATGTCAATCGCGCTTGGATGAAGCTGCTCGAGGTAATTGAGCCAATCGGCGAGTGAAGCAGTATTTGAAGGTGCAGCAAGGGTCATGGCAAAAGTGGTATTGATTCAACACAGAAGATTGCATTTTAACCGGACGCGCTGCTACAGGCTGAAAACGCTAAGACTTGCACGGTGCAAGGCACAACGCGTTTTGCCTGATCTCCGCCCGAGCAGATTAAGCGCCTAAGAGATCACGGGATGAAGCCTTTTGCCCCCTTTCTGTGCAAGTTGGTCGAGGGACAAAGTGCATGGCCCTATTTCTACTAAAATCGTTGTCACATGAATGACCGCAAACCCTTGGACTTAACTGCTTTTCTTTGCATCGCGCTGCTCTGCTCTCTTTGGGGTGGGCAACAGGTTCTGTTTAAGCTCACTATTCACGACATTCACCCCAACATGCAAATCGCCTTGCGCTCGGGTATTGGATGTATGTTGCTGGCCGCTTTCATGTGGCACAAAGGTGTTTCGTTGGCGCTCTGGCGCGGGCCATGGCGCGCGGGCACGATGGTAGGATCGTTGTTTGCCCTAGAGTGGTGGATGATCGGCGAAGCCCTTCGGTACACGAGCGCCTCGCATGTGGTGGTGTTTTTATATACGGCCCCAATTTTTACTGCCCTTGGCCTGCACGTCTGGCGTCCTGATGAGCGCTTGAATTGGTGGCAATGGGCGGGGGTCTTAATTTGCTTTAGCGGCATCGGCCTGGCGTTTTTAGGCTCGTCTGCAGCGACACAGCTTGACCCACAGATGTGGCTCGGAGATTGTCTTGCCTTAGGTGGCGGCGTCCTTTGGGCCGCGACGACGGTCATCATCCGTTGCTCAGGTTTAGCGCGTATCGCCGCCACACAAACGACTATGTATCAACTGTTAATTGGCGCTCTGGTGATACTGCTGCTGTGCATTGTTTTGGGCGAGACCGAGATCCACTGGAGCCCTTTGTTGGTGGTCAGCATCGTGGGTCAAGGCGTAGTGATTTCGTTTTTTAGCCTTTTAGTATGGATTTGGCTACTCAGACATTATTTGGCCTCGAGGGTTTCGATTTTTACCTTTATAGCGCCGCTGATCGGAGTAGGCTTGGGTGTGTGGTTGTTAGACGAGCCTCTGCACAACGCATTTATATGGGGTGCCTTGATGGTGATGGTGGGGGTGATTTTGGTGAACCTTGCGCCTCAAACCCGACAGTTAAACGGAGCATAGTTGTGCCATGTGTTTAGCGATTTTTGCGCAAAATGTTTTATCGGATTGGCCGCTTATTGTTGTGGCAAACCGAGACGAACTGCACGCGCGCCCAACCGAGGCCGCAAGACCATGGGATGAGGCGCCCTCGCTACTGGCAGGCCGTGATTTACAAGCTGGCGGCACCTGGCTTGGCCTGACCACCACAGGACGTATTGCCTTACTGACCAACTATCGCGAAACGGGCATGCACGATGATCGGGTCCCATCGCGTGGTCGTCTTGCAGAGCACTATTTACGACAAGAACAATCGGCTCAACATTATCTACAAGCGCTACAACAAGACAATGCGCCCTACAACGGTTTCAATTTGTTGGCGAGTGATCAAAGCGGTTTATGGTATTACTCAAATCGCCTGACTACAGTACCGATCAAAGTACCCAACGGTGTCAGTGGTGTATCAAACGCCGCGCTTAATACACCCTGGCCTAAATTGCTTCGTACGCAACGCAGCGTCTCTGAGCATCTGACCCAGGTCCAAGCCCCTGACCCAGCCCGCCTGTTTGAAATTTTTCAGGATACCGTGCGTGCCGCAGATCACGAACTACCCGATACAGGTATTGGCCTTGAGCGCGAAAAACTACTTGGTAGTCCATTTATTAAAAACGAACGCTATGGCACGCGTTGCACAACAATTATTTTGCAACATCGCGAAGGCTATGCCTTATTTTATGAAAAACGCTATGACGCCTACGGGCAAACGGTGGGCGACAGCAACTGGCGGGTTGATTTTTTAGCGAAGACGATGACAGCACTGTGATGCTTTGGATCTATTAGGATCAACAAACGACAATTTCGATCAATTCAAGATCAACAGACAGTAATTTTGACCGCATACCTATCAACAGGCTGCAAAAATGGATACGACAGGTGCGCTGCCCAAGCACAGAGCGCTCGTGCGAAGCGTGCTTGAACGCCCCGACCTGAACGCCGAAGTTTCGTGCACAAAATGATGAACATCCACGGCAATTAAACGCCGAGGGATTGGTAACAGAACTCAATAATACTGTATATTTGTACAGTATTATTGAGTTTATTACTTATCATGCCGATCTCTGCAATGCCACCTCCCTGCCCGTCTGCTGCGCTGCTTAAGCTGCATCCTGCGCTTTGGCGTGGGTCGCAATTTGGCACGCGTGCGGGTCCAACCATCTCGACAGGGTTTGCAGCGCTTGACGCTGAATTACCCGGTCAGGGTTGGCCGACAGGTGCACTCATTGAACTGCTCACGCCCCACTCTGGCATTGGCGAAATCAGGCTTTTGCGTGCGGCCCTGCATGCTCAACCTACACCGCAACCGGTTGTCTTGCTTCAGCCTCCGTATCAACCCAATATCGCCTGTTGGTCGGATTGGCGTTTTGGCCCACAGCGCCTGCTTCATTTAACGCCGCAACGGGCACGTGATGCGTATTGGGCGGCCGAGCAGATCTTAAAAAATGGCAGTTGCGCAGCCTTGCTGTTTTGGGCGCATCCCGTTCAA
This sequence comes from Bordetella parapertussis, assembly GCA_945911685.1. Taxonomy (GTDB): domain Bacteria; phylum Pseudomonadota; class Gammaproteobacteria; order Burkholderiales; family Burkholderiaceae_B; genus Zwartia; species Zwartia parapertussis_K. The sequence continues at coordinate 4,969 of CAMEAW010000126.1, read as the reverse complement.
ACCTCGATTCTTAAACGTTTGCACCTTGCCGCGCAAAGCAGCCAAACCTTATTTTTTATGTTTCGTCCGCATGCAGTGCAAAGCGAGGCCTCACCGGCAGTGCTGCGGGTGCTGTTGTCGCCAGAGCCAACAGGCGCCCTCACCTTGTCTATCCTTAAACGACGCGGGCCTGCCTGCGGGCACCCTATCACGCTCGCCTCGCCACCTTCTGAACTCTTTTCAACTGTTACCCATGACCCTATGGATCGGCCTGCACCTGCACAGCCTCAGCCTCGACACGTGGCGGCTCCGTTGGCTGACTGAGCCTAGCGCTGCCGCAGTCTTCGAGCACGACGCCCTCATCGCCCTCACGCCTGGCGCGCAGCAGTGCGGCCTGCGCTTGGGTATGCGTTGCGCAACGGTGCACAGTCTGGCGCCTGAATGCTTACTGTATCCCAGAGACCCACACGCAGAACAAAACGCTTACGCCCAGGTTGCACACGCGGCCTTAGCCTACTCGCCGTCTGTGTATCAACACGCTAACGCCACTCTTTTGATTGACGTCACTTATAGCTTGCGTTTATTTGGCGGTATCCGCCTGATTGTTCAAGGGTTGCGCCAACAACTCAAGCGCTTAAAGCTGCAGGTTCAAAGCAGCGTCGCACCCACGGCCACCGGTGCCTGGCTGTTAGCGCAGCACTCACCTCACTACGCCTGCGGTCAAGCGACTCTCGAACGCTTACTCAACCCGTTACCCTGCGCGATGCTGCCCAGCGCACAGCCTCATCTGGTTTGGCTTAGCGCGATTGGCTGCGAAACACTTGGAGGCTTACGAGCCCTGCCACGCAACAGTCTGCAGCGACGCGTGGGTACGGCTTTACTCACAGAACTTGAGCAAGCGTATACGCAAACAGTTTGGCGCCAAGCCCCTTACGTTGCTCCCGAACAATTTATTGAACAGCTTGATTTGCTTGATCGCCTTGAACACACCGTAGCACTTGCCTCGTTTTCAGAACGCTTAGCGCTTAGCCTGTGCACTTGGTTAGCCGCCAAGCAATACGCGCTGCGCAGTGCCACGCTTGAACTGCATCACGAACGCGGCCGCCACGCCTGCCCGCCCACCACGCTTGAACTTGCCTTCGGCGAACCCGTTTGGCTGCTTGGTCAACTGCTGCCCTTATTGCACGAGCGCCTGTCGCGCCAGAGTCTGGCTGGGCCCGTTGTCGCCCTCACTTTACGTAGCCAGGCTCTGGCCGTACAAAGTGCGCGCAGCGCCACACTGTTTCCTGATCCGCTACATGCGCCTGCTGATTATCGGCGCCTGCTAGATTTGCTGTGTGCTCGACTCGGTGCAGAACAAGTCTTGCAACCTGCGCCGCTGGCGGACCATCGCCCCGAAATCGCCAACAACTGGGCACCACTCGACGCGTCGACGGTCGCAGCGACAAATACTGAAAGTCGCACAAGCCTCAGCCGTACAAGACAGACAGCGGCGCCTGCGACAATAAACCAGGCAAGCTACGCCACAGAAAACTCAACGCCTGCACCTTTAAGTGAAAGACCTTTTTGGTTACTCGCAGAGCCGCTCGCACTGACTGTTCGCGATGACCGCCCGGTTTATTACGGCCCTTTGCAATTACTGCGAGGGCCCGAACGTATTGAAAGTGGTTGGTGGGATCACTTACGCATTGCACGCGACTATTTTGTGGCACAAGACCAGCAGGCCGTGCGCTACTGGATTTACCGCGAGCGTGATACCGAGCAAGCACGCTGGTTTTTACACGGTTTATTTGCGTAATGATCACGTCTTTAAGCACCGCGTTGCCCGGCTACGCCGAGTTGCATTGCCTGTCAAACTTTACGTTTTTGCGAGGCGCCTCGTCACCTGAAAGTCTGGTCGCACAAGCGGTCACACTCGGTTATCACGCCCTCGCAATCACCGATGAATGCTCACTCGCTGGGGTTGTGCGCGCGCATCTTGAAGCTAAAAAATCAGACTTGAAGTTATTAATCGGCACTGAGTTACGTATCGACCCAAGCGACCAACCTGCGTACAAAATTATTTTACTTGCACAAGATCGCGAAGGCTATGGCAACTTGTGCGAAGTGATTACACGCGGGCGTATGCAAGCCGTCAAGGGGCAATATCTTTTGCGTCCGCACGATGTCATTGTTGACGGTTGCTTAGCGATTTTGGTTCCTCAGGCAGAGGTCACCCCTGCAGACTTATCCCTTCAGTTGGCCTGGCTGGCGCAACATTTTTCAAACCGTTGTTGGGTAGCCCTTAGCCGCCTGCATCGCGCACAAGAAAACTTACGCTTACAAATGATTCAAGCACAGGCTCAAACACATCACATCCCCTGTGTGGCAGTTGGTCAGGTCGAGATGCATAAGCGTTCACGCAAAGCGCTACACGATATTTTGGCAGCGATTCGCTTACGCAAAACCATCGCAGAGTGTGGCTATGACTTGGCCTCAAACGCCGAACAACACCTACGCACACGTTTGCGCTTAAGCAATCTGTACCAACCCGAACTATTGCTGCAAACCATCTGTATTGCCGAGCGATGTCACTTCCGTCTTGACGAGCTACGTTATGAGTACCCCGAAGAAGTCGTACCAAAAGGATATACCGCGGCGCAATACTTGCATGAGCAAACTTGGCACGGTGCAGTCAAACGTTATCCTGCCGGCATCCCTGACAATGTCAGTACGCAAATCAATCACGAACTCGCTTTAATCACTGAACTTGGCTACGAAACGTATTTTTTAACCGTCTACGACCTGGTTCAATTTGCGGTCAGCCGGCACATCTTATGTCAGGGTCGAGGTTCTGCGGCAAACTCGGCGGTGTGCTATTGCCTGGGCATCACCGCAGTGAACCCCGCAAATGGCAACGCCTTATTTGAGCGATTTATTAGTCGCGAGCGCAATGAACCACCCGATATTGATGTGGATTTTGAACATCAGCGACGCGAAGAGGTGATTCAATATCTGTATCAAAAATACGGACGCCAACGCGCCGCCTTAACGGGTGTGGTGACGTCTTACCGGCCTCGCAGTGTCTTGCGTGATACGGGCCGAGCTTTGGGGATTGATGCGCAGATTATTGATCAAGTTGCCAAATCACATCGCTGGTGGGATGGTAAGCAGAATTTAATCCAACGCCTGCTTGAGGCCGGCCTAGATGCCGAGGCCAGTGTCACACAACAGTGGGCCGAACTTGCGCAAGCCTTGATGGGGTTTCCGCGTCACCTATCACAGCACCCTGGCGGCTTTGTATTGGCGCGTGGTTTGTTGTCGCGGTTGGTGCCGATTGAAAACGCGGCCATGCCACAGCGCAGCGTTGTGCAGTGGGATAAAGACGATTTGGATGCCGTCGGTTTATTAAAAGTCGATGTCCTAGCCTTAGGAATGTTGACGGTGATTCGTCGCAGCCTAGAGTGGGTGGCGTGGCGACGCAAATTGCCACACTTTCGTTTGCAAGACATTGCAGATAATGACGGGCCGACCTATGACATGATTTGTGCCGCCGATACCGTGGGCGTCTTTCAGATTGAATCTCGCGCGCAAATGTCAATGCTGCCGCGCCTGCGACCACGCGAGTTTTATGACCTGGTCATCGAAGTGGCTATCGTACGGCCAGGCCCCATTCAAGGCGGAATGGTGCATCCGTACTTACGACGACGGCAAGGCCTTGAGGCAATTATTTACCCCAGTCGTGCGGTACGAGCTGTGCTTGAACGTACGTTGGGCGTGCCTATTTTTCAAGAGCAAGTCATGAAAATTGCCATGGCTGCAGCAGGCTTTAGCGCAGGCCAAGCCGACGAATTACGCCGTTCAATGGCGGCTTGGCGGCGTAAAGGAGGCATCGATCAGTTTCGACGCAAGCTGGTTGAGGGCTTACTCAACAACGGATACACGCCCGAGTTCGCTGAAACGATTTTTAAACAAATCGAAGGTTTCGGTGAGTATGGATTTCCTGAAAGTCATGCGGCAAGCTTTGCTTTACTGGCGTATGCCAGTGCATGGCTTAAGTGCCACGAACCCGAAGCGTTTTTAACCTCGCTACTGAATTCACAACCGATGGGGTTTTATGCGCCCTCGCAATTAATCCAAGATGCACGTCGTCATGGCGTACGACTTTTACCGGTAGATGTTCAAACAAGCGACTGGGAGTGCACGCTTGAAATGATGCCTGGGGACAATGCCTCGTCGCACAGCCGACCAGTGGTGCGCTTAGGTCTGAACCAAATCCTGGGGTTACCTGAGGCTGCTGCGCAAGCGCTGCTTGAGGCGCGTCAAGCTGGGCTGTTTCTGGACACACAAGATCTTGGTCGGCGTGCCGACCTCAATCAAGCGGTTTTGCAGCAGCTTGCCTTGGCCGGCGCCTTGCAGGCGTTAAGTGGGCATCGCCGCCAGGCTGCCTGGAATGCCGCAGCGAGCGTCGCCACCAAAGGGCTTTTGCGCGAGGCCGAGCCAGGCGAAGACGAACAACCTCAGTTGTTGCCCCCAACCGAGGCGCACGATCTTGTGACAGATTATCAGCGTCTGGGTTTTACCCTCGGGCGCCATCCGTTAGCGTTGCTGCGCCCAGCCCTCACCCGCTTACGCTTTGCTCAGGCGACCACACTGGCGCAACTGCCGCAAGGGCGTTTGGCACGCGCCTGTGGTTTGGTCACCATGCGCCAGCGTCCGCAAACAGCTAAAGGTGTGAGCTTTGTGACTCTTGAAGACGAAACGGGCTCTATCAATCTGATCGTGCGTGCTGAATTAGCGGTGCGACAACGCCGTGAACTGTTGCAGGCACATTTATTGGCGGCCATCGGCACTTGGCAAACCTCACAAGGCACGCAGCACCTGCTGGTGGGGCGCTTCGAGGATCACTCACACTTGCTTGCAACGATTGGGGCCGAGCAGGTGCTTTAGCGCCAGGCTGAGATATTCTCCCCGTTCAGAGTGAGGCGTGACAAGCGCCTGCCACTGTCCG
>CAMEAW010000125.1 GCA_945911685.1 Bordetella parapertussis | reverse complement strand
CTGCCTGACAACCAATTCGGCACTACACTATTCCTACTAAAAAATAATCGCGTTAGCTGGTAGGGGTCAGATAGCATCTCCTCTTCAGTGGCGAGGTTTCACAGGAGAAAAAATGAAAATCGCAGTCGTGGGTTCAGGGTTGATTGGTCAGGCATGGGCCATTGTTTTTGCACGTGGCGGTCATGAGGTCAAAATGTGGGATGGCGACCCTAAGGCGGTCACCTTGGCGTTCAGGCTGATCGAAGAGCAGGTTGCTGATCTCGAGACGGCAGGGTTGATCACAGACCCAAAGGGCTTGATCGCACGCATCAGCGCAAGCGCCACGCTTGAAGAGGTTTTGCAAGACGTTGACTATGTGCAAGAGAATTTGCCCGAGCGCGTTGAGATGAAGCTTGAAATCTTTGCCAAAATGGATAAGCTCGCTGCGCCGACAACCGTGTTGGCAAGCTCGACTTCAAGTATCCCCGCCTCGGCCTTTACTGAAAACTTACCCGGCCGCTCGCGCTGTTTGATTGCGCACCCGGTGAACCCCCCGTACTTAATCCCAGTGGTTGAGATCTGCGGGGCACCCTGGACTGATGCCGCCATTGTGCAAAAAACCTGGGACGTGATGGAAAGCGTCGGTCAAAAACCCGTCAAAATTCATCGCGAACTGCGCGGTTTTATTTTGAATCGCCTACAGGGTGCCTTGCTGCGCGAGGCGTTCAAGTTGGTTGAGCAGGGTTATGTGGATGCTGACGGTTTAGACGTCACGATTCGTGAAGGCTTGGGCTTGCGTTGGTCGTTTATGGGGCCCTTTGAGACCATCGATTTAAATGCCCCCGATGGTTTGGCAGACTACGCACATCGGTTTGACGAGATGTATCAGGCGATGTCGACCGAGCAAACTTCAACAGACCATTGGTCTGAAGAGATTATTGCCAAACTCGAAGCCGCGCGACGGGCGATTTTGCCAAAAGACCAGCTTCTGGCGCGTCGACTTTGGCGAGATCGCAGGCTGATGGCCTTGGCGGCGCATAAAAAGGCTGCTGAATCTTGACATCCTCGCCGGCCTAAAGGCCAAGGCTTTCCGCGCAATCTTGTAAAGACCTTACAGTCGCTCGGGATTCTTGCTTCTGAATGTTGCAAAATTTACTTCACATCGTCATAAAGCCCGCTTACACTTGTTGCAGAGGTCGAGTGCAGGCGCGGTTTTAAAGCGATCTGTGCGGCTGACGCTCCAATTTCCTTAGTTTAAATAGTCAGGAGGCTATATGGCCCAGCTCAAAGGTTCAAAAACAGAACAGTGCCTGAAAGACGCATTCGCAGGCGAATCACAGGCAAACCGCCGTTATTTGTATTTCGCAAACAAGGCTGACGTTGAAGGCCAGCCCGATGTTGCTGCATTGTTCCGCTCAACCGCCGAAGGCGAGACCGGTCATGCACACGGCCACCTCGAGTTTTTAGAGGCGTCTGGTGATCCAGCAACCGGTCTGCCAATGGGCTCAAGCCGTCACAACTTGGCTTCGGCTGTGCATGGCGAAACGCATGAGTACACCGACATGTACCCCGGCATGGCCAAAACAGCGCGCGCTGAAGGCTTTGACGAAATCGCTGATTGGTTTGAAACACTCGCTAAAGCCGAGCGTTCACACGCCAATCGCTACCAGAAAGCGTTAGACGCCTTGGTCGACTAAGTCAGCCAGCGCGTTCGGGGTTGGCGCTAAGGGTTTGCCCTTTTCGCTGAGCACCGATGCTATATCTGTGGCCGGCTTTGCTGGTCACAGTTTTTTTAAGCGCACGTTTTCTGAGTACATGTTCTTTGCAGCACACGTTTTCTGCGTACCTGTTCTTTGAAGTACTCGTGTCGCACACACTCTTTTCAAACACTCGGTTCTTCACTACCCGTTTCTTGCAATCGCTAAGGATTTTTCATGTCAAACCGCGAAGGTAACCTCGACGCGCCCACCCGTCATCCCCTAGACTGGACGAATCCAGACTTTTACGACGAGGATAAGCTGCATACCGAAATGGAACGCGTATTTGACTTGTGCCATGGCTGTCGCCGCTGCTTGAGTTTGTGCGGTTCGTTTCCAACCATGTTTGACCTGATTGATGCGACCGAAGACGGTGAAGTTCATGGGGTCGATAAAAAAGACTACAAGACAGTCGTCGATCAATGTTTCTTATGCGACGTCTGTTATGTGACGAAGTGTCCTTACGTGCCGCCGCATCCCTGGAACCTAGATTTTCCGCACTTGATGTTGCGTGCCAAAGCGGTGAGTTTTAAGAAGGGCGAGACCACGATGCGTGATGCCGTGCTGTCATCGACCGATAAGCTCGGGATGTTCGCAGGTATCCCCATCGTGACCGAAGCGGTGAACGCCGTGAACAAAACTGGCGTGATGCGCTCTCTCATGGAGGCCACCCTGGGCGTCGATAAAAAAGCGTGGATTCCAGAATACGCGCCCAAAACCTTTGCACAAGTGGCAAAGCCTTCGGCTGACCTGCCCGTAGTCAATGGTGCCAAAACGCCAGGCAAAGTTGCGATTTATGCAACCTGTTATGTCAACTATAACGAGCCCGGCATTGGCCAGGATCTGATTAAGATTTTGAGTCACAACAAGATCCCTTACGAGCTCGTGAACAAAGAGGCCTGTTGCGGGATGCCTAAGCTTGAGCTTGGCGATCTTGATGCAGTTGCCGAAAATAAAGACAAAAATATTCCGAAGCTTGCCAAGCTTGCGCGCGAGGGTTATGCGATTTTGACTCCCATTCCCTCCTGCACGTTGATGTTTAAGCAAGAGCTCCCTCTGATGTTCCCAGACGAGGCAGACGTGCAGCTCGTGAAAGATGCAATGTGGGATCCCTTCGAGTACTTCATTGCGCGAAATAGAGACGGCTTACTGAGCACCGATTTCACAGAGGCTCTTGGCCATGTCAGCTATCACGTGCCATGTCATTCGCGTGTGCAAAACGTAGGCAAGAAAACAGCCGAGATGTTGAAGTTGGTGCCGGGCACTGAAGTCAATGTGGTCGAGCGTTGCTCTGGGCACTCTGGTACATGGGGCGTGAAAAAAGAGTTTCACGATACCGCCATGAAGATCGGTAAGCCCGTGTTCAAAGCCATGGCAAACAACGAGCCTGACTACATCAGTTCAGATTGCCAACTGGCCGGCCACCACATTGAACAAGGTATGAAAGAAAATGGTTTGGCGAGCGTTGAGATGGCGCATCCGTTGACCTTAATTGCCAAGGCGTACGGCCTTTAATCATCCAGTTGCACAATAATGACGAGATCAGCATGACCAAAATCACACGCGAAAGCTTGATGACCCTCGAGGCTTACCACAAGGCTCGCCCTGAAATGCGTAAGCAGGCGATTGAACAGCGCCGTTTGCGTACGGTCGCCTTAGGTGAACATTTAAATATCATTTTTGAAAATGAATTTTTGATGCGCTATCAGATCCAAGAGATGTTGCGTGTTGAAAAAGTGTTTGAAGAAGAGGGGATTCAAGATGAGCTGAATGCCTATAACCCCTTAGTTCCGGATGGCTCAAACTTTAAAGCCACCATGATGCTTGAATATCCCAACGAGGCGGATCGCAAAATTGCCTTGGGTAAGCTGATGGGTGTCGAACACAAGATGTTTGTAGAAGTCGAGGGGCAACCAAGGGTGTACGCGATCGCGAACGAAGATCTCGAGCGTTCAACGGATACCAAAACTTCAGCGGTGCATTTTTTACGCTTTGAGTTGCCCGCAGCGGCTAAAAAATCGTTGCAGACGGGTGCGCAGATGATGGTTGGCTGCGATCACCCCGAGTACCCGATGCATGTCGAAGCGCTGCCCGATGCGGTGCTGGCGTCTTTGGTGCAAGACTTGAATTGATGGTCGGTGCTGCGATTTAGCTTACTGTTTCGCTCGACCCCAAGTGGCCGGGCGAAACTTTTGTGTCACCCTGTACTAAGGGTATTTGCCCATACCGCAGCATTTGATTTTTCGACTTAAAGCCTGACATTTCGTTATGATGACGGGCTAGCGTGGTGGTGGTCTGGGCGTTTAGCTCTTTTGCCACGCGCCCTTCGGAGTCGAAATGAAACAGTTGCTTGTCGCCGCTGGCTTGGTTGACCGTGTAACAGACTTTTTTGCAGTCATTGCAAAATGGGCAGTCTTATTGTGCGCGGTCATCAGCGCCGGTAATGCGTTTACGCGTTACGCGTTCTCTTATAGCTCGAACGGCTGGCTCGAGATTCAATGGTATCTGTTTGCCGCCTGTGTAATGCTAGGCGCAGCGCAAGTACTGCGCGTCAACGAGCATGTCCGTGTAGATGTGATCTACGGCACGCTTAAGGTTCGTAGCCGCGCCTACATCGATTTATTTGGCTTGATTTTCTTTTTGATGCCTGCCATGACGCTGTTCTGTTACTTGTCCTGGCCCCTTTTCGTGCAAATGTTGTGGTCGGGCGAGGGCTCGCCCAATGCGGGTGGGCTCATCCGTTGGCCGGCGATGATGATGTTGCCACTTGGGTTTGCTCTCATGGTGCTGCAAGGTTTAGCTGAAATGATCAAACGTGTGGCCTGGTTGAACAATGCCTACGAGATGGATATGCACTACGAGAGGCCATTGCAATGACCATGCAAGATTTCGCACCCGTGATGTTCGCGGGGCTGATCCTGATTATGTTGATCGGGTTTCCAGTTGCTTTTTCCTTGTCCGCGTTAGGCTTGCTCAGCGGTTTTATTGCGATACAGATGGGTTGGTTTCCAGCCGCCTTCATGTACAACTTGCCACTGAACATCTTTGGCATCTTGTCTAACGATTTACTGTTAGCGATCCCATTTTTTACCTTGATGGGTGCCGTGTTAGAAAAATGCGGCTTAGCTGAAGACATGCTCGATTCGATGGGCCAGTTGTTTGGGCCCATTCGCGGCGGCTTGGGCTATTCGGTCATTTTGGTTGGCTTCATCTTAGGCGCGATTACCGGCACGGTCGCCGGTCAAGTCATCGCGATGGCGATGATTTCACTGCCCGTCATGATGCGCTACGGCTACAACATGCGCTACGCCACGGGGGTGCTTGCGGCCTCAGGCACGATTACACAATTGGTGCCACCCTCTTTAGTGCTGGTGGTGATGGCCGATCAGTTGGGGCGGTCAGTGGGTGACATGTATAAAGGTGCGTGGGGCCCCTCGATTTTGCAAGTGTTGATCTTTTTGATTTACACCTTTGCGCTCTCAAAGGTAGCGCCCGGACATGTACCCGGCCTGCCAGCGACGGCCCGCACGCTGCACGGTTGGACGCTCTGGAAAAAATGCTTGCGTGGCATCATCCCTTCAGCGATCTTGATTTTTGCCGTGCTGGGCAGCATGGGTGGCTTGCCCGGAATGAGCTACGCCATCGCAACCCCCACTGAAGCGGGCGCGATGGGCGCGATGGGTGCGATCCTGTTGGCGGCGGTGCACGGCCGTTTGAACTGGTCAATTATTCGAGACGGTATGACGGGCACCATGCGTATTACGGCCATGGTGGTCTTTATCTTGATTGGTTCGCGGGTGTTTTCTCTAGTATTTCAGGGTGTTGATGGTGCCATATGGATCGAGCACCTTCTGTCTGGGTTGCCGGGCGGGCAGATCGGCTTTCTCGTCGTCGTCAATATCTTCGTTTTCTTTTTAGCCTTCTTTTTAGACTTTTTCGAAATCGCTTTCATTATTCTTCCCATGCTTGCACCGGTCGCCAGCAAGCTGGGCATCGATATGATTTGGTTTGGCGTGCTGTTATGCGTCAATATGCAAACCAGTTTTATGCATCCGCCCTTTGGGTTCGCCTTGTTTTACTTGCGCAGTACCGCCGATAGCTTGTTTAAGGCGGGGTCGTTGCCGGGCAAAGTACTGTCGCGCGATATCTATCTCGGTTCGATTCCTTGGGTCTTTCTGCAACTGTTTTTGGTGGCAATCGTGATTGTGTTTCCGCAGACGGTGACCTTCTTTTTGGATAAGCCCGTGCAGGTCGATCTCAGTACGATCCGCATCGAAATCCCCGAGAATGATTTGCAGCAGAGCGATGCGCAGAGCGAGCAAGACACGGTTAATGATCTGATGCGTGGTCTGATGAAAGGCAGTAAATAACAAATGACTGATGCGACGACTCAGCCTGTCGCCAGCCCCGAAGCAGGCTCGACGAACCAAGCGACTGCGGCGGTAACGCCTAGCACCCCGGACGCCCCGGATGCGATACCTCTTGAAGCAGAGGGCCCAGCCTTCACCGCCTTGATCAAGTTGCTGGCATCTGTTTTGGTCGGTGCACTGATTGTTTGGGGTGCCCGCGCCTCACGCCTGATGGATTGGCAGTCCTTTTCGCTATCGGCGGGATTGTTGTGGGGTGCCGCCTTGGCGATTGTTCTGGTGGTGTACTACTGGATCCTGAAAAGCCGCACTTCGATCAAGAACGGAGTGGTCACACAGACGTGGGTTTGGAAAAAACAAGTGAGCATCGCCGACATACGGCAGGCAAAGTTCATTTATTTACCCGCGTTGAGCTGGCTGATCGCCCCGCGCTTGGTTGTGCGCACTGGGCCTATCATGACCGTTTTCTATACGGCTCACCCAGACGTGCAGCGTGCTTTTGCCGCGCTGATGTTGGGCAGGTAATATTGCTAAAACTCTTTCAAGATCAATAAGGAATCACTGTGTTTAGATTAGATGGCAAAGTCGCTTTGGTGACGGGTTGCGGCACGCTTGGCGAAGGCTGGGGTAACGGCAAGGCGATTTCTGTGGCCTTGGCACGGCAAGGCGCCAGCATCTTTGGATCAGACCTCAATATCGAAGCGGCTCAACAAACTAAAAAAATTATTGAAGATGAGGGTGGTGTTGCACACGTGATCACGGCTGATGCGACGCAAGCCGACGAGGTTAAAAAATTGGTTGACGCCTGCATGGCTCAGTACGGACGTATCGATATTTTGATTAACAACGTTGGGCGCTCTGAACCCGGTGATCCGGTAAGCATGAGTGAGCAGATCTGGGATGATCAGATGGACATCAACGTCAAGGCTGCGTTCTTGGCGTGTAAATATGTTCTGCCCATTATGGAGGCACAAGGCAAGGGCTCGATCGTGAGCATTTCTTCTGTGGCAGGGTTACGCTACGTGGGCAAACCCCAAGTGGGCTATGCAGCAGGTAAGGCCGCGCTGATGCAGCTGACCAAAACTACTGGAGTGTTGTATGCCGACCGTGGCGTGCGTCTGAACTGCGTCGCACCGGGCTTGGTGTTCACGCCTTTGGTCAAGCGCTTGGCTGACAAATATGCCAAAGGCGATTTTGAAGGCTTTGTGGCACATCGCCATAAGCAGGTGCCTGCAGGCTACATGGGTGATGCCTGGGACGTAGCCAATACTGTTGTGTTTTTAGCAAGCGACGAAGCGCGCTATATCACTGGCCAAACAATTGTGGTGGATGGCGGTTTGACTTCAACCACCCCTTAATAACTTTTTAAAGATATCGTATGACGCAATCTCAAGGTAGGCTAGCAAACAAAGTCGCGATCATTACGGGCGCCGGATGTGTGGGCCCGGGCTGGGGTAATGGCAGGGCGATTGCGATGCGCTTTGCGCAAGAAGGCGCACGCGTGTTCGCAGTGGATAAAGATATGGCCGCGATGACCGACACGCTGGCGTTGATCAAAGAGTTTGACGGCGACGTCACGCCCTATACCTGCGATGTCACCGATAGCAAGGCGATTCAAGGGTTGGTTGCCGCGTGCCTCAAGCAATACGGCACCGTGGATATCTTGGTCAACAACGTGGGTGGTCCTGTGCGCGGTGGCCCCATTGAGCTGAGCGAAGAAAATTGGGATTCCCAGATCGACATCAATCTTAAGACCGTTTTCTTGATGTGCAAATATGTGATGCCCATCATGGAAGCCAAAGGTGCTGGCTCGATCGTCAATATCTCGTCGACCTCAGGGATTCGCTTTTCAGGCGCACCTCAAGTGGGCTACGCCGCCGCAAAAGCTGGTGTCATACAGTTTGGCCGAGTCGTTGCTGTTGAGTACGCTAAGAAAGGCATCCGCGTAAACTCAGTGCTGCCTGGCTTGCTGCATACGCCGCTTGTTGAGGCCGTGTTGGCGGGCGCGCAGGCCGGTGGCGATGCCGAGGGCCTGTTAAAACGCAGGCAGGCGCGCATCCCGATGTCATTTATGGGAGATGGCCGCGATACCGCCAACGCAGTATTGTTTTTAGCCTCGGATGAGGCGCGTTTCATTACCGGCACCGAACTCATTGTCGATGGTGGCATGAGCGCAAAGTGCGACTAAAACAACTTTTATAGATTCTGGAGACTAAACATGAAAGCAGCCGTATTGACCAG
>CAMEAW010000124.1 GCA_945911685.1 Bordetella parapertussis | reverse complement strand
GATGTCAGTCATCGGCGAGGCGAGCGCGGTCCAGCGAGTGGTGCGCTCATCCCAGCGAAACAGCCCCATATCCGTGCCGGCATAAAGTAGATTTGGATCTGCAGGGTGCGAACAGTAGGACCACACCCGTGCCTCAAGATACATGCCTGAATGACTATTTGGATGTACCCATGTTTGGCCCAGATCATTGCTAAACCAAGCCGAGTGTCCGGCAGTGCCTGCATAGACTTCAATCTGATTAGTCATGATGTCTCGCCTAGAAGCGGTCTTCGAAGTTATCGCCCCACAAACACCGGCGCTCGCTTTTCTAAGAACGCCCGTTGCGCTTCTTTGGCATCTTCGGTTTTTGCGATTGCCGCTGTCATGTCTTGTTCGTAGCGATAACCATCGCGCAAGCTCATGTCTTCGATGGCGTTGAGTGTTTGTTTAGCTAAGCCGACTGATAGCGGGCTTTTGCTAGCAATAGTATTGGCCAGCTCAAGCGCGGCAGGCATTAAACCCTCGGGCGTGGTGACTTGTAAAACGACACCTAAGCGATAGAGTTCGTCGGCTTGCACGCGATACCCAGTAAACATCATGCGTCGCAGCATGCTGTGCGGAAACAAGCGTGCTGCATGGCTACCACCACCCAACAGGCCGACGTCAATCTCAGGCAAGGCCAGGCAGCCTTTTTCAGAGGTGATCAGCATGTCAGCTGAGGCGGCAATTGCCAAACCTGCGCCTAGTGCCGGGCCGTTCAGCGCAACGATCACGGGCTTGGTGCATTCACGAATCGCATGAAAGCATTCACGCGTGCGACGCGAGTGTGCGGGCAAATCGCCTGGTCCTTTAATCACAGACGCACGGCCTTTTAAGTCAGCGCCGGCACAGAAGATTTTGCCAAGGCCGGTCAACACCACCGCGCGCACCTCAGGGATTTCAGAAATATAGTCAAGCGCGGCAGTGATTTCGTCGCTCAGTGTGCGTGAAAGCGCGTTAACCGGGGCGTTGTTCATGCTGAGTACGGCGACATGGCCGATCAGTTCGTATTGGAGTTGGGTAAAGTCTTGCATATAGGTGATGTCCCTGAGTGTGAGTATTCTGTACCTAAACCCCATTAGAATACAGAAAATGCAACGACATCGACGCGCGTGAACCCTCAGACGAGGATTGCGACGCAAACTCTAAAAATCTAGGGACAAAAAATGCTGAAGGCTTTAAGTTTGGTCGTACTGGCGACCGTGATGGCCCCTGTTGTGCAAGCACAGACGGCAGCCTATCCAACAAAACCGATCCGTTTGATCGTGCCGTTTGCGCCGGGCGGTGCTGCGGATCAGACCGCACGCTTAATTAGTGAGCCCATGGCCAAAGAGCTGGGCCAGCCGATCATCGTTGAAAACAAGCCTGGCGGCGGCGCAACGATCGGTGCTTCCCTTGTGGCCAGCGCAGCGCCCGATGGCTATACCGTGCTTTACACCACGCCCGGTCCGCAAATTATTAATCCTTATTTGATGGCCAAGTTACCCTATGATCCAGACAAAGATCTGATCCCGGTGTCGCGCCTAGCCTGGTTTCCGAACGTGTTGGTCGTGGCGCCTAAACTACCCGTCAATACCGTGCAAGAACTGATTGAGTATGCGCGCAAGAATCCCGGCAAAACTAACTTTGGCAGCGCGGGCATTGGCGCCAGCTCTCATTTGGCAGGTGAGTTGTTTAAGTCAATTTCAGGGGTTGAGATCACACACGTACCCTATAAGGGTTCGGGTCAAGTGATTCAAGACCTGCTGGCTGGCAACGTGCAGATGGCGATCGATAGTTTGTCGGTGTACATCGCGCAGATCAGGTCTGGCAACTTGCGCGCTTTGGGCGTGGCAAGCCCAGAGCGTTCACCTTTATTGCCGAACGTGCCGGCGATTGCCGAGCAATTGAAAGGGTATGACGCCGTTGCCGTGAATTATCTATCAGTGCCAGCAGGCACCCCTCGCGCGGTGATTGATCGGTTGAATGCCGCGGTGCGCGTGGTGATTAACGAACCAGCCATGAATGAACGCATGGTTAATGGCGGCATGGTCCCCAAAACAAGCACGCCCGAAGAGATGGCGGCCGAGATTCAGGTAGAACGCATCAAATGGAAAAAAGTGATCGCTGAGTCAGGTGCAAAAGCGGAATAAACACCCAAAACACCAGAATCCGGGCCATTTTGGCCCCAAAACCACAACTCCAAGATTTTTCATTTTCTTGTAAGATGTCCAACATCGAAAATAAAAACACTTGGATTCTGGAAAACTGCTAGTACCAGTCTCTGAGTCAAGCTTAGTTCGGAGACCTTGCATGCCTAAGTTACCCCTCAGCCGGTTCACAGTGCTGGATTTGACGCGTGTACGTTCTGGGCCCGCCGCAGTCAGACAATTTGCAGATTGGGGCGCCAACGTCATCAAAATTGAAGAGCCCGGTGATCAGCCGGATGACCGCCCCGGTGGTTCGTCGCAGTTTGCAGATTATCAAAACACCCATCGCAACAAACGCAGCGTCACGCTGAATTTGAAGCATCCAAAAGGCAAGGCTCTGTTCTTGAAAATGGTTGAACAGGCCGATGTGGTGATTGAAAACTATCGCCCGAACGTAAAGTTCAAGCTTGGTATCGATTATGAATCGCTGCGCAAGATCAACAAGCGAATTATCTTGGCCAGTGTGTCGGGCTTTGGGCAAGATGGCCCATATGTCGACCGGCCCGGTTTAGATCAAATCGCACAGGGCTTGGGCGGGATCATGTCAGTGACAGGTGAACCCGGACGCGGCCCAATGCGCGCAGGGATCCCGGTGGCGGATTTGAGCTCGGGCTTGTTCTGTGCGATTGGCACGTTAGTGGCCTTGCTTGAGCGCGAAGAGTCGGGCGAAGGTCAGTGGGTGCAGTCATCGCTACTGCAGTCGCAAGTATGGATGATGGATTTTCAGATCATGCGCTGGCTGATGAACAAAGAGATCCCAGGGCAAACGGGCAACGATCATCCAACTACAGCGGCCACGGGTGTGTACCCTACGGCAGACGGTTATATCAACTTGGCAGCGATGGGCACCGAGATGTTTATCAAGCTTGTGACCGCCATTGGTTTGCCCGAACTTGCTGAAGACCCGCGTTTTAAATTGCTTAAAACGCGTGGCCAAAACCGGCCTGCACTCAATGCAGCGATTGCTGCGCGCACCAAACAAGAACCAACCGCAGATTGGATCGAGTTATTGAACAAAGCGGGCGTGCCGTGCGGATCAATCAAGAACGTCAAAGAAACAATGGAAGATCCGCAGGTTGTGCACTTAGGGATGGCTAAAACCATACAGCATCCAAATCTGGGCGAGATCAGCGTGGTCAATCACCCCGTGATTATGAGTCGCTCAAAACGCGAGGTGTTTACAGCGGCCCCCGACCGTGGTGAACACAACAAAGAAGTCTATGCCGAGTTTGGCGTGAGTGCGGCTGAGGTAGACGCCTTGCTTCAAGACGGCGCAGTGTAAGTGTGAATCCTTTAATGGAGAGTCATGGTGAGTAAACCCTCAGTGACTGCAACGGTGTACACCGCGCGCAGACAAGCGTTTGTTGGGCGTGGCGCTGCAGCCACTAAACCGTTAATTTCAAGCGGACCGCCTAAAGCGATGACGGCCTTTGATAACTTAGGCCGCCCTGAAAATTTGCCTGATGAAATCGCGCAGCAATTGCGAACGCGGATCTTGAATGAAAGCCTCGCGGCGGGGCAGCGACTGCCGACCGAGCAAGAGTTGGGTGCACAGTTTGGGGTGAGCCGCAATGTCGTGCGAGAAGCAATCGCACGACTGAAATTGACCGGTCTGGTTGAAACCCGCCATGGCGTGGGCACCTTTGTGTGCGCCGACTTGGCGATGCGACCCTTTGAAGTGTCGCATGATGACTTGATGGATTTGGCTCAGTTGATTCATGTGCATCAACTGCGTGTCGAAATTGAATCGGGTGCTGCAGCGCTAGCTGCTACCCATCGCACCAAGGCGCAGCTCGAAACTTTGCAACAAACCTTAAAGCGCGTCGAGCTAGCCTCGGCCGATTGGCAGGTGGCTGCTCACACGGCGGTCGATTTTCATTTGGCGGTCGCGCATGCGGCCAATAACCCGTACTTTGTGCGCATCATGGGGCACCTCAGCCACGTGATCCATAACGCTGTCCGAACCTTTCGTTTCAGAAATACCGGCACACCCAGGATCGATGAAATCGGTAATGAGCATGTGCTCATTGTCGACGCAATCGCCCGTCAGGATTCGGCCGCAGCCCGTCACGCCATGAGAACCCATCTAGATAACGCCATGGCACGTTATCGCAAATTACTAGGAGACCTTTGAAATGAGCATCACAAGATTATTGCAAGGCGAAATCACAGACAGTTTGATCGTTGAAAAACGAGGCGCAGCGGGTTGGATTACGTTTAACGACCCAGGTCGTCACAACGCGATGTCGTATGACATGTGGGTGGCTGTGCCTAAAGCGATCAAGCTCTTTGAAGCGGACGATGAGATCCGTGCCATTGTGTTGACTGGCGCGGGCGGCAAAGCGTTTGTGAGCGGCGCCAATATTTCTCAGTTCGAAAAATTGCGTACCGGTGCAGATGCAGTGGCCGAATATGAGCGCGTGGGCGAAGAAGCGCAAGGCGCGCTGTACAACACCTTTAAGCCCGTGATCGCGCGTATTGATGGTTATTGCATCGGCGGCGGTTTGAATATTTCGTTGTGTTGCGATATTCGGATTGCGTCTGATGTGAGCTCGTTTGCGATTCCGGCAGGGCGTTTAGGCCTGGGCTATCGCTTGACGGCTATCCGCAATCTGGTTTCAACCGTTGGCGCACCGCAGGCGTTAGACATCATGTTGTCAGCATCACGCTTCACCGCTGCAGAGGCCTTGATCAAAGGCCTGGTGCAATACGTTGTGCCAGCCGATCAATTAGACAAAACTGTTGATGCGTATTTGGCAAAGGTGACTGCCAATGCTCCCATCACCTTACGTGCTGCTAAAAAAGCTGTGCGCGAGTTTCAACGTGTGGCACCACACATTGATGCAGAAGGCATCCAAAAAATGGTCTTGACTTGCTTTGCAAGCGAAGACTATCAAGAGGGCAAACGTGCTTTCGCTGAAAAACGTTCGCCAGTCTTTAAAGGAAAGTAAGTCATGATGACAGTGGTGTCGACGCGCAGGTTAGCGCGTCTAAAGTTTGCGCTATCGTCTGTTTTTTTTGTAGCGCTACAAGCGCATTCTCAGGCGAAAGCACAGACCTATCCAACGCAGCCTATCCGCATCGTGATTGGGTATGCGGCGGGGGGCACCACTGATATCGTGGCTCGCTCGGTGGCCGAGCAATTATCAAAAATTCTTGGCCAGTCGGTGATTATTGAAAATAAAGCTGGCGCTGCGGGTAACATTGCGGCGGCTTACGTGGCGCAGGCCAAGCCCGATGGCTACGTGTTGTTTATGGCAACTTTAGCGAGCCATGGCATCAACCCCGCCTTGTATAAAACCGCGTTAGGCTACGATCCGGTCAAAAGTTTCGAGCCTATCTCGATGGTGGCGGCCATCCCGATGCTGTTAGTGGTCAATCCAAAGTTACCCATCAAGTCCGTACCAGAGCTAGTGGCTTACGCTAAAAAGAATCCGGGCCAACTGAATTATGCGTCAAGCGGTAATGGCTCGCCGGTGCATTTGGCTGGGGCAATTTTTGCTGATGCGGCCAAGATTGATGTCGCGCATATTCCGTATCGGGGTGGTGCGATCGCTAACACCTCGGTGATGAGTGGCGACACGCAATATACCTTTGCCAGTATGCCGGCCGCAATGCCACAAGTGCAAGCCGGTAAGCTGCGCGCCTTGGCTGTGACGACTAAAGCGCGCTCACCACAGTTGCCAGATATCCCGTCGGTTGAAGAGGCGGGTAACTTGCCTGGCTACGACATCAATAGTTGGGATGCACTGCTCGCCCCAAAGGGTACGCCCCCCGCAGTGATTGCTAAGCTCAATGCAGCAGTGATCCAAGCCTTGCAGGCGCCTGCGCTGGCAAAGCGCTTTGAGGGTGAAGGCGCCATCCCCGATACCAGTACGCCGCAAGAGTTAGCTGCATATATCGATGCCGAATTATTGAAGTGGGCTGCAGTGGTCGCACGCACCCCGATCAAGGTTGATTGATGACCGTTGCACTGTGGCATCAGTTGTTTCCGGCGATCGACGTATTTATCTGGTTGAGTGTGGCGGTATTAATCGCAGGCACGGTGCGTTCGTTTACAGGTTTTGGCGGCGGCTTGGTCTTAGCGCCGTTGTTTAGTCTGTTCATGGCCCCAGCCGATATGGTTGTTGTGGTGTTGCTGCTTAATTTTGCGATTTCGTTGCAGACCCTGCCGCAAACGTGGCATACCACCAACTGGAAAATGGTGTGGTCTGTTTCGATACCAGCCTTAGTTGGGATACCGATCGGTATATGGTTAATCGAGTGGCTAGACCCGATTGTTACGCGGCGTTTTATTGGCGTGATCGTGGCGGGTTTAGCTGCCATCATGCTGATTGGCTGGCAATACAATGGTGCACGTGGCAAGCTTCAAGATTGGTTTGTGGGCTTGACGAGCGGCGCGCTGACCGCCATGGCCGGTGTAGGTGGCCCACCGCTGGTGTTATATTTTTTATCAGACAAGACGATTACTCCCGTGGTGTTGAGATCGTTTTTCATGATGTTTTTTGCCTTTATTCAGCTCAGTACGATGGCGGCCTTTTTATACAAAGACCTCATCAATACTAAGCAAATTCTCTATTCGGTATCCTTTATGCCGGTGTATTTTTTGTCGGCGGTTCTTGGCAGCTACTTGTTTCGCCGTGCGCTCAATCAGGCGAATTTGATTAAGCGTTTATCGTTGTGGTTTTTGTTGATCGTGGGTTCGGTCACGATTGTGATTTGACGAGATAATGCTAGCGCGAGCAAGCATTGCCCCTGCCCGACGGAGAAAATTTGAAGCACTCAATTTTGCTGTTTGGGGCCAATGGCCAGGTGGGCAATGCGTTGCAGACTTCGCTCAGAAGCTTGGGCCAGGTGACCGCTTGTACGCGTGATCAAATAGATTTCAGCCAGCCGCCCGAGGTAGTCGCAGCCGCACTTAAGTTGTTGACGCAGCAATACCAGCCCTCGATCGTGGTCAATGCAACTGCGTATACGGCAGTCGATCGTGCCCAAACTGAAGTTGAACTGGCTCAGCGCATTAACGCGACCGCACCAGGCCTGATCGCCGCGGCGGCACAAGACGCCGGTGCCGGCGTCGTGCATTATTCAACCGACTATGTGTTTAAGGGCGCTAAGCCTGAACCGTATGTCGAGACGGATCCCACCGACCCGCAATCGGTATACGGCCAAAGTAAATTAGAGGGCGAACGTGCAGTGGCGAATGCGTGTGAGCGCCATCTGATCTTTCGAACTTCGTGGGTGGTCAGCGCCCATGGCGGAAACTTTCTAAAAACAATGCTTAAGCTCGCACAAGAGCGCGACACATTAAATGTTGTATCGGATCAAGTGGGTGCGCCCACGTCTGCAAACTTAATTGCAACGGTCACAATGCAGATCTTGCAGGCGCTGCTTAAGCAGCCCAGCGTCGACCCGAGGTGGGGTCTGTATCATTTGGTGGCCAGTGGTCATACAAATTGGCATGCCTATGCTTGCTATGTGATTGCTCAGGCACGAATCGCCGGTTGGCCCATCAAGATCCAAGACCAAGCGATTCAGCCGATCGCGACAAAAGATTATCCGGTCGCAGCACCCCGCCCGCTTAACTCTCGTCTCGATACCCACAAGCTGTGTCAAGCGTTTAATCTCACGCTACCCGATTGGCGTGTTGGGGTCGATGACGTATTGCAAGCGCTAAAATCGCCGGCATGACGACCAAAATTCTGATTGTGCGTACCTCGTCGCTGGGCGATTTGGTGCACATGCTGCCCGCGATTTCTGATATCGCTAAACACGTGCCGGATGCGCAGATTGACTGGTTGGCTGAAGATGCCTTTGCGTCGATCCCGGCTTGGCATCCTGAGGTGAGTCACGTGCTTCAAGTGGCGCATCGCCGCTGGCGCCGGGCGTGGTGGTCTAGCCAAGTCAGGCGCGAGCGCCAGGCCTTTGAAGCGGATTTGCGGGGGCGACAGTACGATGTTGTGCTTGATATGCAGGCACTGTTGAAGTCAGTCTGGTGGGTACGCATGGCAAGCGGGTTGAAACATGGGCTTGACTGGCGCTCGGCGCGCGAGCCCCTTGCCAGCTTGTTTTATGACGTGCGTCATCGGATTGAGTTTTGGCAGCCCGCCGTGACCCGACAGCGCCTGTTGGCCGCAAGTGCCTTTGGTTATTCAGTGCAAGGCGAACCTGACTTTGGCTTGCA
>CAMEAW010000123.1 GCA_945911685.1 Bordetella parapertussis | reverse complement strand
TTGAACTTTTACCGTTTGCAGCATGATCGGCCTCACTAAAATCTGATAACTATCCCGATCAAAATCTTGCGGATTAAATGTGGTGACTTGACTGGCTTGGCCGGTCTTTGAGCACCAAGTTTCTAGGTGACACCAGTTGTTGACGCGGTGCCTTTGTACCCAGCCATTATTTTCTTCGATCAAGTCAACCGGGCCACTGTACGGCCACACTTCTACTTGTAAATCTCTTAAGGCGGTTAACAGTCTTTCGTCGTGCACGAGGCGCGCCTCGTTGCCGACGCAAGCGCCCAGACACGTTTTGATTTGCAAGCCAAAGCAGCCGCGGGTTGAGGTTTTTTCTAAACCTAAAACAACTTTGCACAGACCATGCTGTTGTGCAAGCTCATTGATTTTTTGTTTTGCAGCATGATTAGATGAAAACAAGCCAAACAGTTTAGGGGTTACGCCCAGGTTGACCGTCTTGCTGTCAACGATTTCGGGTGTTGTGCCTTTGTCTGTTTGACGCAAGCGAATTGAAGAGAATCTTCTAACGCGTCGTAAGCGTTGATTGAACAAGGGGCTTTGCTCTTTAATCATTCTTGATTCAAGCAACAAGGCGCCCAGCTCACCCGCTGTCTCAATAAAATCAATGCGACGCGTCTGGGCAATCATGCTGGCTTCGTCGAGCGCGCGCAAATGGCTCAAGACGCGGCTACGAATATTGACACTCTTGCCAATGTACAGGGGAAGCGTGCCTTGGCCTTTAAAGATATATACGCCCGAGCCATTTGGTAACGCGGCCAAACTATCGGGATCAATTTTGTGCTGCATCGCGTTTTATAAGGGGCATGATTGAGATACTTAGTCTTTAAAACTTAGTAGAGATACTCGGTCTTTGGAACTTAATAGAGATATTGGGGGAAGGGTACTTGTTTTTGGTGATACAAGCTCTAGGGTGTATTTCGAGCATACACCTCTTTAAATCCAGCATCGTGATTCACGTGCCTGACGTCCCGCAAGCGATTTTGACAAATCTGTGACAGGCGCTTGAGCGCATCGTTTGCCGAGTATCAAAGAAAATACATAATCGTAGACTAGATTAGAGTCTGCCAGCTTGGTTTGCTGACAACTTCAAACATCTAGGAGCCTTCATGTTTTTTCTTCCAAAGCAAACAGTGCACTCCCTTGCCGTGCTCGCAATTTCAATGTGCTATGTCACATCCCTTCAGGCGCAAACAGAACATCCCGCAACGCTTTCTGGTCATGTGGTGATTCCTGCCATGACCTTCGTCAGTGCACCAGCAGATGCACCCTCAGTGTTGCAAACCTCTGGCAAGTTCACAACCGGCAAGCGTGTCGAAGAACTAAATTCAATTGAAGGCTTGTCAGCAGGTCGCCCAACAGATTTAGTTGCTTTTCAATTGCGCCGTTCGAAAGGGTATGAAGGCATGGCCGCTTCGACAGACGGCACCAAGCTTTACCCCTTGTTAGAAGGTGCACTGTGGGATGAGACCACAAAGTCTTATGAAGCAGTCGATGGCAAACAGTACTTGCGCATTGTTGAGTTTGACGTCAAAACCAATAAATGGACTGGTCGTCATTGGAAATATGTCATGGAGGGAAACCATCACGCCATTGGTGACTTCAACATGATTGATGCTACGACAGGTTTGATTATTGAACGCGATAATGGTGAAGGGACAGAAGACAAAGCTTGCCCAGCTGGGCAGCGTCGTACCGATTGTTTTCATGACTTAGCTAAGTTCAAACGTATCTATAAAGTTGAACTCAGCGACGCCAATGCAGGCGGACCTGTGCGAAAAATTGCCTTTATCAATTTGATGAAAATTCAGGACCCACAGAAAAAATCCAAGAAAACCCTGAATAACGATGTTCTGACGTTTCCATTTTTCACAATTGAAAACGTCGACATCGTCGATGCCCGTCACATTATTGTTGGCAACGACAACAACTTGCCCTTCTCAAGCAGCCGCGATCCTAACAAAGCTGACGATAACGAGTTAGTGTTGCTCGAAGTTGAAGCATTTTTAAAAGCAAAATAATTTCAATTTGTTTTTAGATTTCAGAAAGGCCACCAGAATTCATTTTGTGCTGTGTGGCCTTTCTGATTTTTCACTGCATGGTGATTTGTCATGGGGTTTCCAGCCCCTCAGCGACGGGGGTGGGTCTGCTGTCCGTGCAAATCAACACGTGTATGTCGAGTCCTTTTGATATAGATCAATTTAAAATTCATGCCACCTGTGTCGTCTTGGGCTTATTATTGATGGTGATCACATATATTCTTGTTATCTCTACTTGGCTGCCCAATTTACTGATGGGGGGCAGCAGGTAACTGAGAAATGGCTCTCTGAGGTCTCGCGAACTCATTGTTTGTACCTGCAAAGAGGTGTTTGCCATGACTTCTTCGAGTCTGATTCAAAATCTACGGCAACAGATTATGTTGCGGTTGCCCTTTTCAGAAATGGTAATTCAAGATGTTGATTGTTTTATTGAGGGTTCGAGCGAAGTCTATTTCGCACCCAATGAAGTTATTCTTTCACCAGCAGACGGCCCGCCTTCTTCTCTCTATCTGATCCGCCAAGGGCGTGTATCTGCAAAACGCACATCTCCGGGTCTAAGTGATTCGGCTTTCGAGCTCGAGGCGGGCGAATTATTTTCTGTCAGCGCAAGCCTAGCCGCGCGGCCTGTTGCTGCAACCTATGTCGCAATTGGAGATTGTTTTTGCCTGGCGCTTCCGGCTGCTGTCATGCAAGCGTTAGTGGGTCGCTCTAAGCCTTTTCGAGACTTCATTAATAACCGTGTTTGGATGTTGTTAGAGCAATCACGCCAAGCCTTACGAAACAACTTTGCGTCTAAGGCGTTGCTAGAACAATCCTTAGAAACTCGCCTAAGAGATCTTATTCGTCGGGCGCCCATCACAACGTTTGCGCAAACGCCTTTGCGTGACGCCTTGACAGTGATGCATAGAAAACGAGTAGGTTCAATGTTAGTCGTTTCAGCGCAAGGATCGCTGGTGGGTATTTTGACCCGTTACGACGTACTTGACCGCGTGACCTTAGCTGGGCTCAGTCTTGATACCCCTATCGGTCAGGTGATGTCGACAGAGGTCAAGACGCTCACGGTTGACGACACGGCAGAGTCTGCAGCAGTGATGATGTCGCGCTTTGAGTTTCGTCATGTCCCAATCGTTGATTTGCAAAACCGTGTTGTTGGCTTGATTGCAGAAAGAGATTTGTTCGCGCTGCAGCGTCAGTCTTTCGGAACGATTAGCTCCCTCATTCGTCAAACTGATGACGTGGCTGGGCTTAAAGAGTGTGCTTTAAGTATTCGGAGGTTTGCGCGAAATTTATTAGGGCAGGGGGTGAGTGCTCGGCAATTAACGTTTTTAGTGAGTCATTTGAATGATGTCTTGACTGGGCGCTTAATTACGCTGCTCGCTCAGTCTCATCGTCTTGATTTGAATTCTTTTGTTTGGATTTCACTCGGTTCAGAAGGCCGTAGCGAGCAAACGATCGCGACCGATCAAGATAACGCGCTGCTATATCAGCAGTCTGACAATCCTAACGAGAAAAATAGTTATTTAGCCTTTGCCAAAGAGGTCAACGACGCGCTTGACGTTTGCGGCTATCCGCTGTGCAAGGGCAATATCATGGCAAGCAACACCTCGTTATGCTTAACCGTTGACGAATGGCAGACGCGATTTATGCATTGGATTGAGCATGGCTACCCCGAGGATTTACTCAAGGCAGGAATATTTTTTGACTTCCGAGGCTTGGCTGGTAATGTAGATTTACTCAAAAGTCTTAGAGAAGAGGTTAAAGCTGCCGCGGCGCGCACGCCACGCTTTATTAAGTTGTTGGCAGATGCAGCGCTTGCGAATCACGTACCACTGAACTGGTTGGGTAGTTTAGAGACAAAGAAAATAGAGGGTAAGTCGATCATCGATTTGAAACTTCAAGGTACCGCGATTGTCGTAGAAACTGCGCGTATTTACGCCTTAGCCCTAGGTATTGAAGAGCTCAACACGCAAGATCGCGTGGCTGCGATTGGGCGTGCCTTGGGGCTGGCTCAAACAGAAACGGATGCTTGGATTACCGCGTTTCAATTTTTACAAACAATGCGGCTGGCCATTCAAATGGATCGTGAGGCGATCGCAGGCAACCCTAACGCTATCGATGTCGACACCCTGAATGCGGTTGACCGCAGTATTCTGAAAGAGTCGATGGTGAGAATTCGTTCGTTTCAACAGCGTTTAGAGCTTGACTATGTTCGATAGACTTCGTCATTCCCTTCGCGCTTGGTTTGACTTTGAGGTAGCTCGCCGGTCGTGCGTGCCTGATCGATGGATTATGGTGGATGTTGAGACGACAGGACTAAATCCAGCGAAAGATCGTTTATTGGCCATCGCTGCGGTTGCCTTGCACCGCGATCCCTTGTCTAAAAATTTGCGTGTGACGATCGGCGATAGTTTTGAGGTGATCTTAAGACAAGACCAACCCTCGACTAAAGATAATATTTTGATCCACCATATCGGAGAGCATGCGCAAACTGAAGGTGAGGTGCCTGTGGTTGCTCTTGAAAGCTTTCGCGCTTGGGTAGGATCATCCCCACTGCTTGCCTATCACGCTGCTTTCGATGCGGAGATGATTCACCGCGCTTATCGCTCACACCAGCTATCTCCTCTCAAAGCCGCTTGGCTCGATATCGAACCGCTCGCACGGTTGTTTGGCGGTAGTTCGCGTGCGAAGGCGTTAGATGACTGGTTGACTCATTTCAATATTGAATGTGCTGTGCGTCATCAGGCCGCTTCTGACGCGTTTGCGACGGCAGAGTTATTGCTGAGGTTGTGGCCTGCGATTAGCCAAGAGACGCAAACGTGGCGAGGGCTGACGCGCTTAGCGAGACGTGCCGCCTGGCTCTCTTCATAAACGGGCCATAAAATCGACGACTTAGACCAACTCACAAGGTTGGGCTTTTTTGTTTGCTACCAATCGCACCACGGTATGGCTATTTGTCGCTTGAGCATATCGAGCAAATGTGCGCATTGAAGGCATCATGCGCCCACTCTCTAATCTGGCAATCGTAGATTGGGTCGTGCTCATGCGCTGCGCTAACTCGGCTTGTGTTATTCCTGCTCGCATACGCGCAGCGATCAGCTCGCGCGCGATGGCAAACTCGGGTTGTTGCAATGCGTACTCGGCACTGACCTCGGCATCTTTCAATATGCGTGCTTTAACTTCTTTCAGGCTATCCATTATTTATTCTCCGTAGTCGCTCTAATGCTGTTTTAAGAGCTCTGCGTGGTGTTTTTTCAGTCTTTTTGATGAACACATGCAGCACCACTAACTGCTTACCAGTTTGCGCAACATAAATAGCTCGAGCAATGCCGTCTCGGCCTTTCATTCGCATTTCCCATAGCTTGTCTTGCAAAAAACGAACATGCGGTAGCCCGACTGATTGAGGTCCAAACTCTTGAAGCATTTCAGAAATGTGCACAAAACGCGCTTGGATATCGGTGGGCATCCTCATGAGTTCTGTTACGGCTAGCGGGTTAACTTGGACTATCCACATTAGCAATTTATCTCTTTTTTGCTATTAAAGCAATAAATTTGTTAGGCTTGAGAACTTGGTGGCGAATGCTAATTGCAATGAGGCAGTCTTGGGGAGTGGCTGGACAATTACAGCCTGCTTTGAAACACACTTTTGGCGCGGTAACGGTCGATACAGCGCAAAGCCAAGTGACTTTCGCCGCAGCTCCGACCGCTAACGCGGCCAGTATCCAAACCGCCGACACCACTGTTCATGCAGTCAGCAACGTGACTGCTGTGGTGTTGCATAGCTGATCGTGGGCGGTTCGCTGTTCATAGCCATAGCGATGCCTAGCCTCGGCGTAAGCTTGCATCCCTATTTTTGCTACAAAAGGTTAAAGTTCAACGCAAAAGTGGTAAGTTCTCTTTAACCATTCAAATAACAAAAAGCCAAAATGAATCAAAACCAAACAACGAACAGTGGCTCCGCACCCACCCCAAAACTAGACGTGATCATTATCGGGGCCGGTCTGGGCGGTATGTACCAACTGTTTCGTGTGCGAGAGCTTGGTATGTCGGTGCGCGTGATTGAGGCGGGCAGCGATGTGGGGGGCACCTGGTACTGGAATCGTTACCCCGGCGCGCGGTTTGATTCTGAAAGCTATAGCTACGGCTATTCTTTTTCGAAAGAATTACTTCAAGAATGGGAGTGGACTGAGCACTTTGCACCGCAACCCGAAACCTTGCGCTATGCCGGTTTCGTTGCTGATAAATTTAACTTACGCCAAGACATTCTTTTCAATCGAAAATTGACTCGTGCCGAATGGAACGAAGCTTCAAGGGATTGGCACTTAACGTTAGATACCGGCGAGAAAATGGTTGCGCAGTTTCTTATTACCGCGATTGGGCCGCTGTCTGTGCCGACCCTGCCCAACATTGCAGGCGTCAAAGACTATACCGGTGTCGCTTGCCACACGGCAAACTGGCCGCATGAACCCGTCAGTTTCGCAGGCAAACGCGTCGCGGTATTAGGAACCGGCGCGACCGGCATTCAAACCATTCAAGAGGTTGCCAAAACGGTCGGGCACCTTACCGTTTTTCAGCGTACCGCAAACTGGAGTGCGCCCTTACACAACGGCCTGATTACTGACGAGCAGCAACGCACGATCAAGGCCTCATATTCAGATATCTTCAAACGTTGTCACGAAAATGTTTCTGGCTTTCTTCATAATCCTGATCCACGTCGTGGTGTCGATGTGTCAGAGCAAGAGCGTAAAGAGCTCTGGGAGAAACTCTACAAAGAACGCGGCTTTTCTGTTTCGGTTGGAAACTTTCGCGATCTCTTAACAAGTCCGCAAACCAATGCCTGGATGTCAGAGTTTATTGCCGACAAAATTCGTCAGCGAGTCAAAGATCCTGTCACTGCCGAAAGACTCATCCCTAAAAACCATGGGTTCGGCACGCGTCGTCTGCCTCTTGAGAGTGGTTATTTCGAGGCTTATAACCAGCCCAATGTTGAACTGGTTGATCTACGCGAGACCCCAATCGAGCGAATCACTGCGACGGGGATCAAAACGACCGAGCGTGATTTTGAGTTTGACATGATCATCTATGCGACAGGCTTCGACGCACTGACCGGCGCTTACGATCAGATCGATTTTCGCGGCATAGAAGGCCAATCGCTTAAAGAGCAATGGGCCGCGGGCGCCAAAACCTTTCATGGTTTTCAAAATGCAGGGTTTCCGAATTTGCTGATGATACTGGGGCCAATGGGTGCCTTGGGTAACATTCCCCGTAGCCTTGAATACAACGTCGAGTGGGTCTCGCAACTACTTGCTTACATGCAAACAAAAAAGCTCTCGCGCGTCGAAGCGAGTTCAAAAAGCGTTGAGGCTTGGATGGATGTCGTCGAAGCCGCTTCGGTCGGTCTCTTGGCCAATGACGTTGACTCGTGGATGACGGGTGTAAATAAGAACGTCGAGGGCAAGTCGGTGCGAGTGCTCGCACGTTACGCTGGCTCGGGCCCAGAGTTTCGTGCACGCTGTGATGCGGTGGCCGCGGGTGGCTATGCTGAACTTGATCTGAAGTAGCCAGAAAAAATTCGTTTGGTGACTCACAGCACCACCAGGCGTGCTCAAGATTTCTTGAGCCTCGCCTTAAGAACTTTGCATTTTGAGCCTCACATCGTGAACCGCGCGATACAAAATTAATCAATGCTTTTGTTGTATCTCTAAGGGATAACGCTAGCAGACATTCTCAACTTCAGCCGTACGATTGGGCTGTTGATATAGATCAACCGCAGGTCAAGCTTAAAACTATTTAAATAAATGAGCTTTGATTTTTGTGAAGTGTTGTAACGGCATCAAGCTCGTTCGTTTTCCAACTATCAGGAGACACACTCATGGCTTTAAACGTAAAATTTTCTCGTCGACGTCTGCTGGCAGGCGCAGCGTCTGCCTCCGCACTATCCATGACCTCACCCTTTATCCGAACAGCACACGCTGCGGGTAACCTTTCGATTGGTTTTTGGGATCATTGGGTTCCGGGTGCAAACGATTCTCTCACCAAGCTTTGTAAAGAGTGGGGCGAAAAAGAGAAGGTGAATGTCAAAATCGATTACATCACCTCGCAAGGTAGCAAACTACAACTCACCGCGGTCGCAGAAGCACAAGCAAAATCCGGACACGACATTCTTCAATTGACCAGTTGGGATGCGCCCAATCAGGCTAAGAACCTAGTGCCCGTCGATGACATCGTGAATGCGGCAATAAAAAAGAATGGCAACACGACCGACGTCGTACAGTACCTCGGAAAAGTCAATGGCTCTTGGATTGGCGTACCCGCTACCAATGGCAGCCAAGTCAAGGGGCCTTGTGGCCGGATGGATCTTCTAGCCAAACTTGCCGGTCTAGATGTTGTCAAAATGTATCCTGGCGCAAACGGAAAACCAGACAAGGCATTGCAAGATCAATGGACCTGGGACGCCTTCTTGTCGGCCGCTGAAAAGT
>CAMEAW010000122.1 GCA_945911685.1 Bordetella parapertussis | reverse complement strand
CGCGTACACGAAACCCCAGGCTATGTGTTGCATGCAACGGCCTGGCGAGAAACCTCTTTAATTGTTCAAGCATTTTCACGTGATCATGGCTGGGTCAGCATGGTCGCCAAGGGTGCTAAGCGCCCGCACTCGGTGCTTCGTTCGGCCTTGTCGTTGTTTCAGCCCTTATTACTGTCTTGGACAGGCGCAAGCGAAATTAAAACGCTTACCCGTGCCGAATGCGCCGGTGTACATGCCTTGCCCGGCCCGGCAATGATGTCGTGCTGGTATATGAATGAGCTGTTGTTTCGTTTATTGCCGCGTGAAGATCCCCACCCTGGTTTATTTGATGCCTACGTGATGGCCTTACAGAGCTTGGCCACTGGCTCGCCCGCAGCCGGCGCCTTGCGTAAATTTGAGTGGGTGTTGTTACAAGAGACGGGCTATGGTGTCGAGGCTGCCTTGCCTGATTTTGACGATGCAAAAAAAGAGCCTGCGTTACGGGCTTCGTTACGCGCACGCTTGTCAGAACATCTAGCAGGTAAGCCGTTGGCCACCCGTCAGGTGTTGTTGGCGTTGCAGCGGTACCAAGGCGCGAAGCCCTCATCGACGAATTGAATTTACGACCCGATTGCCGGCGTGGTGCAATGTCAGACTATCGCCAACAATCGAGTCCGCAGTCGATTAAGCCGTTAAAACCGCCCGTCCAGTCACCTTGCCTTGACGCAACGACGTCAACACTTTGTCTGCATCGGCCAACGGATGTTTGTGCACAGGGATTGGTGTGATCTTGCCGTCTTTGACTAACTGCAACAGATCGCGCATTTCATCGAGCGAGCCGGTGTAGCTACCGAGAATTTGCGCAGCCTTCATGGGGATGAAAGCAATCGGCCAAGGTGCTGCACCGCCAAATAAACCGACGATCACCAGCTTGCCGCCTTTGATCATGACGTTAAAGCCAAGCTCAGTGGTTGAGGGGGCGCCCACCAAATCCACAATGCCTTGCAGCAGTTTGCCGCCGTTTGCAGCAATGATTTGTTGCGCAGCATCGGGTGCGGCACCATCAATTGCGGCCATTGCACCGGCCTCAAGCGCGGCTTGTCGTTTGACGGGGTCGATATCCACCACAATCGCACCCACGCCATTCAAGGCTTTCACTAAGGCCAAACACATCAAGCCCAAGCCACCGGCGCCCATGATCACGATAGGATGTTTTTGAAAGAGACTAGCGCCGATCTTATTGAGTGCGCTATAGGTGGTGATGCCCGAGCAGGCATAAGGTGCAATCGCCGCAGGGTCGAGGTCACCAATATCAATCAAATAACGTGCATCAGGGACCAAGATGTGGTCGGCATAGCCACCGGGGCGGTGTACACCCAAGTATTGTGGATTCGCGCAGTGGTTTTCGAGTTGATCCAAACACGCGGGGCATGTACGGCAACCGATCCAAGGGTAGACCAAGTAGTTGCGACCTTTTTCAACGCCTTTGGCTTGCGGGCCCATGGCCACCACTGTGCCTGCGGTTTCGTGACCCATGGTCATGGGCAATTTGATACCGCGATCTTTCAGCGAGAGTGTGCGACCGTTGCCTAAGTCGTAACCACCTTCCCAAAAGTGGATGTCACTGTGGCACACGCCCGCGGCGCGCACTTGCACCAGCACTTCAGTACCAGTCGGTTCAGGTGTTTTAGTCTCGATGAGTTCGAGGGCTTCACGAAAATTAACGACGCAATAGCATTTCATGTTTTGGTCTCGGATTAGTTAAAAGAGAATATAAAAAAGTTTTAAAAGTTTGTCTGATTGTTCAAGTATGTGACTCTGTCGTGATGTTGCGTTGCCGTAGCAGACTTACGATTTAACGCAAGTATCACAGATCAAAACACCAGTTCAATTAAACGTGGCCCTTTCTCTTTGGCCGCAATGCGCATCGCATTGGCAAAACCTTCAAGCGTCGTGACTTGGTTACCAGGTACACCGTGGCCTTTAGCTAACGACACCCAATCTAAAAATGGGCGATCAAGGTCAAGCATGCGCTTGGCATTGTCACCGGCCTCAGGGCCGCCCATGTTGGCCAGCTCGCCGCGCAAGATGCGATACGAACGATTGGCAAAAATCACAACGGTCACATCAAGATTTTCGCGTGCCATGGTCCAGAGGGCTTGCAGCGTATACATTGCGCTGCCATCACCAATAAAGGCAAACACTTTACGATCAGGGCAGGCCACTGCAGCGCCGACCGCAGCAGGTAAGCCCCAGCCGATGGCGCCGCCTGTGATGTCGATGCAATCATGTGGTGCTGCCTGCGGCAAGGTCTTGGCAAATTGGCGACCTGAGGTTACCGCTTCGTCAACCATGATGGCATTTTCGGGCAAGGTGGCCGCGATGATGGCGCCAAAATGTTCAACCGAGGGCGTGCCGGTAGGCAAGTCAGTGATGATGGGTCCCGTCGAGAATTGCGCGGGGGCGGTGTTTTGTGCGCCCAAGGCATCGACCAGTGCTTGCAGACTAGCTTCGATGTTATGCGTGAGCGTTGCCAAGGTGTGCACTTCGCAATCAGGTTGCTTGATCATGCGTGGCTTGTTTGGATAGGCAAAAAACGCCACAGGTGGCGCGCTACCGACCAGAACCAGATGCTTGGCATCTTTGAGCACTGCCACCGCGCCGTCTACCGGAAAAGGCAAGGGTGCAATATTGACTCGACCGCGGCCGCGCTCCATGCGAGGGTTGCGTGGCTCAGAGGCCAATTTACAGCCAGTGTGGGCGGCAATTCTGCCAGCGAGTGTGGCTGACTTTGCACGTAGTGCAGGCCCGCCTAATAAGAGGGTGGTTGCCTCAGCAGTTTTGCGATCTGATAACAAACGGGCCAAGGCCAGCACGGTGTCCGTTAACGGTGCCGCCGCAGTTTGCGCCGGCGCGGTTGAATAGTGACCAGGGTCAGAGGGTTCCCAAGCGCAGTTGGCTGGCAGCACCAGGGTCGCAATGCGGCCAGGTGTACTGCGCGCCTGTGAGATCGCCTCAGCTGTGTCTAACGGCGCGGCGGCGGCCGACATGGTGGTCTTGACCCAGTTTGACATGGGGCGGGCAACCGCTTCAACGTCAGAGTTGAGCGGCGCATTATTATGGATATGATCCCACGCATGTTGCCCCACGATATTGACCATACCTGAATAGGCACGTTTGGCGTTGTGGATGTTGGCCAGCGCATTGCCAAGGCCAGGGCCTAGATGCAATAGCGTGGCGGCGGGTTTTTCAGCCATGCGATAGTAGCCATCCGCAGCACCGCTCACCACACCTTCAAACAGGCCCAGCACACAACGCATGCCCGGCGCCCGATCAAGTGCTGAAACAAAGTGCATTTCAGAAGTGCCGGGGTTGGCAAAACAGACATCAACTTCACCCTCAAGAAGGGTGTGCACCATAGCTTCTGAACCGTTCATCAAATGACTCCTGAGGTTTTATTTTTAAGTGTTTCGCGCGCGATGATGACTTGTTGTACTTCGGTTGCACCTTCGTAAATACGTAGTGCTCTGATTTCACGATACAACATTTCTAGCGGATGGCCGACTTTGACGCCTAGGCCACCATGTAACTGTACGCAGCGGTCAATCACGCGTTGGGCGGCTTCAGTCGCAAACATCTTAGCCATGGCCGCTGATTTGGTCGTGCGACGTTGCAAAATATCGCGCTCCCAGGCGGCGCGATAGATCAGCAGCGTGGCCGCATCGATCTCGGTGCTCATGTCGCCGATGGCGGCTTGAGTCATCTGTAAATCAGACAACATCGCGCCAAACATTGGACGAGTCGTGGCGCGACGAATGCCCATATCTAGGGCGATCTCGGCAAAGCCTAAGGCCGCGGCACCCACCGAGGCTCTGAACACATCAAGATTTTGCATGGCGACTTTAAAACCCTGGCCAGGCTGGGCCAAGCGTTGCGAAGCCGGGATCTCGCAGTCAGTGAAAGTCAGGCTGCCAATCGGGTGGGCTGCAATGACGTCAAAGCGCTCGCTGACGTTTAAACCAGGCGTCGTCGCATCCACCACGAAGGCGGTGACGCCTTCAGCCTCGTCACCCTCACCGCGGGCAAATACGATATAAAAATCCGCGATGTCGGCGTTCGAGATCCAGGTTTTAACGCCATTGAGGCGATAGCCCGTTGCCGTACGCGTGGCGCGTGTCGTCATGGCAGCAACGTCAGAGCCAGCATCGGGTTCAGATAGGGCAAACGCCGCGATGAGTTCGCCCGTGGCAACTTTTGGTAGATATTTTTCTTTGAGATGGTCTGAGCCAAATAACGAGATCGGCCCGCTACCTAAACCTGCCATGACAAAGGCAAAATCGGCTAAGCCATCGTAGTAGCTCAGGGTTTGCCGGATCAAACACAGGCTGCGTGAATCAAGCGCGGGCAAGGCACCGCCATATTGTGCCGGCACACAGTACTTAAGCCAGCCCGCTTGACCTAAGGTGCGTGTGAGGTCTACGCAGGCTTGATCGACATTACCTTGGTGCACGCGGTTGGTGAATCGTTGTGCAGACCACTTGTGTAAGTCATCGTGTAGCTGACGATGACTGTCATCAAAAAAAGGCAAGAGTAATAAATCGGGGTTAAACATTTAGGATTTTCTCGTCAGGATTTCACTGGCCATTTCGCGCAGTTTGTTTTTTAAGATCTTCACGGCATTGGCACTTTGAATAGTCGGAAACTCGCTCACGACTTCAAAGTGTACGGGTACCTTGTAGCCCGCCATGGTGCGTTTGCACTCGTTGGCCCAGCGCGCAGGATCTGCCTGCGAGCCTGCATACAAGATCACGAACGCCACGGGTAAGATTTTTGTACCTTGTGTGGCACCGACGACTTGGCAGGCTTGCACGCCAGGCAAGGCCTCAATTGCGTGTTCGATCTCTGCGGGATTCACTAAAAATCCTGACAAGCGCATCGAGTCGCCCATACGTGTCTGAAACACAAACTGTGTGTCACTCACGGTATAGCCAAGATCGCCCGTTTTAAAAAAGAGATCGGGGGTATAAGCCTGCGCAGTCGCATCGGGGTTGTCGAGGTAGCTCAACAGTTGGCTGGCACACTTGATTTCGATTTCGCCTGATTCGCCGTGACGCGCCAGTTGACCCGTTGCCGGATCACGCACGCGCACACGTGCATCTGGGTGGATCAATTTGCCCCCCGATAAAAATCGTACGCTGACATCGCCCTGAGAAGCATCGAGGGGTTGCGCAGCCATCAGCGCTTGTAATTCGCTCGAGCCGTACAAGCCCGTGAGCGCGACGTTATTGCGCTCGGCCTCTTCAAGCAACGTGGTGATGGCAGGCGAAAAGCTCGCAAAGCCAAACAGCTTGCAACTGGCAAAGGTGGCGGGCGAGGGGGCAGACTCAAACAGTTTTAATAGTGATTCGTTATTAGCGTAGGTGTGGGTGACTTGATGCTTGCGAATTTGTTCAAGCGTACTGTGTGTGTCAGACACTGGTTCGCACACCACGGTGCAACCCGTGGCCAAGCCACCCGTTAAGGTCGCAAACCCAAACGCGCCACAAAAGGGGGCGCTGGCCAAAATACGGCTGGTTTGGTCGTAGTCAAACGCCTTTTGCATCGCGTCTGCATGAACCAGCAGGGTGCGTTGATCATGCACCACAAACTTTGGTAGCGAAGTGGTGCCCGAGGTGGTAAAGCAAAGGGCGGGTGCCTGGCCATAGGCCGGCGGCACGGGGTGATTGTGTTGAAGTAAGTCGCTAAACGCGTGCAAGACATGCCCGCGCGCGGCGATGGCTGTCATTGCGGCGCTGCCGGGTTCACCAACGGCCAACACGCCGTGCAGACGGGCTAGCACCTCGAGTGGAATGTCAGCAAGCATGTCAGCAAAGGCGATACCTTTGAACTCAGGCCACAACACCAACCAGTCGGCTTTGCCACGGCCAATAATGTCGGCCACTTCTTGGCTGCGAAAGCGCGTATTAACGGCTAAGACCGTTGCGCCCAAATGCGCGCAGGCTAAAAAGGTTTGTACCCAAGCCGTGCAGTTGGGTAGCCAGACGGCGACGCGGTCGTGCGCCTTGATGCCAACGGCAGCCATGTTGCCGGCTAGTTGCAAGGCCTGTTGGTGCAGTGCCGCAAAAGTAATCGGAGTGTCGCGGTCGATCAGTGCAGGATGAGTGGCATGAGTCTTGGCTAAGACCGCCATGCGCTCAGAAAAGAATTGTGATGTTGCTGTCATGCCAAAGTGCCCGTTGGTTTGTACTGCTATATTTACAGCCGTCACTATATTAGTACGAATTACTCGCTCGAATACCTTGCCAAGAACAGGCCGTGCTGACCTAAAAGCAGGTTGTGATGGGCAGGATGTTCTGGCGATGCGGTCTGCAAGGTAAGTCGATCGCACCGCAACACCTCGTATTGTTTGACGCCCTTCTCGCACAACGCAGCGAGAGTTCACGGAGAGAAACATGAAGCACCCGCATTTTGTTCGTCGTATTTTGTTTTCGGCGTTTGCCGTAGCTGGATTGTTGGTCGTTGGCGCACCCGTGGCGCAAGCGCAAGATTTTCCAAACAAGTCCCTCACCTTAGTTGTGCCGTATCCAGCAGCCGGTGCCGCTGATATTTTTGGCCGCTCGATTGCACAAGCGATGGAAGCCACCCTTAAGCAAACCGTTGTGGTTGAAAATAAGCCAGGTGCTGCCGGAAACGTTGGCTTAGCAGGTGTAGTGCGCAGCAAACCTGATGGTTATACGATTGGTTTAGGTACGATTGGTACGCAATCGATCAATCCGTTCTTGTATACCGAGATGACGTTTGATCCGGGCAAAGACCTGCTGCCCATCGCGCTAGTCTCGACTACGCCTAATGTGTTGGTGGTGGCGGCGAACTCACCCTGGAAGTCGCTGGCTGATGTGATTAAAGCTGCGCGCGACGCAAAAGATAAAAAACTCACTTACGGTACCCCAGGAATCGGCTCATCACCACACTTGACCGGTGCGTATTTTGAGGCGATGGCCGGCGTTGAGTTGTTGCACGTACCCTTCAAAGGGGTGTCGGCCTCGATGCCTGCGTTGATAGGCGGCAATATTGATTTGCTGTTTGATAATTTGCCCGGTTCAATTAATCAGATTAAAGATGGTTCGCGCGTGCGCGGCATTGCGGTGACCTCGGCACAACGCAGTCCACTGGCCGATCAGCTGCCCACCTTTGCTGAGTCGGGTGTTGCCGGGTTTGACGTCACCGCCTGGTTTGCGATCTATGCGCCTAAAGGAACCCCTCAGCCGGTGATGGATAAGCTCATTGAAGCGGCGCGTGCGGGATTGAAATCTGAAAAAGTCGAGCAGGCTTACGCCAAGCTCGCTGCAACACCTGGCAATTTATTTGGCGCAGACCTAGCCGCGTTTGAAAACATTGAGCGCGCCAAATGGGGCAAGCTCATCAAAGAAAGAGGAATCAAAGCAGAATGAAAGGGACAACAGCCTTAGTCACCGGCGGCAGCCGCGGTATTGGTCGTGCAGTCGTTGAGCGGTTGCTTAACGATGGCTACGAGGTCTTAAATTTCAGCCGCACCGCGCCCAAGCAATTATTGCCAGGTGAAATTTTTGAATCGGTTGACTTGGGTAACGCCAAGCGCACGCGTGAAGCGATTGGCGATTGGGCCGCTAAAAAACAGATTTTGAGTCTGGTCAATAACGCGGCAATGATTCACGTCGCAAAGATTCAAGATGTGACCACTGAGCAAATCGAAGACATGGTTGCCCTCAATATGGTAGCGCCTCTGCTGTTGATGCAGGGTGTGCTACCTGCGATGCGTGCCAACAAATATGGTCGCATTGTGAACCTCAGTAGCCGCGCCATGCTGGGTAAAGATGGTCGTACTGTGTATGGTGGTACCAAAGCAGGCCTAGTGGGCATGACGCGCACTTGGGCGCTTGAGACCGCCACCCAAGGCATTACCGTCAACGCGATTGCACCAGGCCCGATTGCCACCGACTTGTTTTTGGACAGCAATCCCCCAGACCTGCCACAAACTAAAAAAATCATGGCATCGGTTCCGGTCGGGCGCTTCGGTGAGCCCGACGAAGTCGCGCATGCGATCTGCATGTTCTTGGATCCGAAAGCCGGTTACATCACAGGGCAACTGCTCTATGTGTGCGGTGGGCTGTCGGTGGGGTTGACGGGGTAGAGACAACTAGTAAACATTTCAACCATTGTGCTTGGGAACACTCATGACCATGACTACATTCAAAGTGCCTGAAGATTTAAGTTTTAAGGTGACACTGATAGCTGAAGCACGGGCGGCTCAAGCACAATCTCTAAAGTCTAAAAAAGGCTTTACACATCAAGACATCTTCGCCAGTCTGCGTGCGCGCGCCGATGGTAAAAAAGTATTGCCGCTAAAGGCTAAGCCTTGGTGAATATTTTTTGTAGGAAGCTTTAAGACCTGATCGCTTCAAACTTTTTGTCGTGCATCACGTCTTCAACCGATTGCCCAGCTCGCACGGCTTGCACCATGCCGTCTTGGCGTGAGGCAATACGTTGTGCAAGGGCTAACACTTCGTCAATTCTTGCAGCAGGTACAAAGACGGTACC
>CAMEAW010000121.1 GCA_945911685.1 Bordetella parapertussis | reverse complement strand
CAATAAAAACCCACCCACAACGATCGTTGGATGCCGCTTAAATACCTGAATGAACTTGGCCATCAGTATTTAATCCTTGGGTCGAAGACACGGTACAAAAGATCGACCGTCAGGTTCACTAATACATACATGAAACTAAACATCAGGATGACGCCTTGAATAATCGGATAATCGCGTCGCAAGATGGCGTCAACGGTCAGGCGGCCAACCCCAGGAATTGAGAAAACCGTTTCAGTCACGACCGCACCGCTAATTAACAATGCGACCCCACTGCCCACCACGGTCACAATCGGAACACCCACATTTTTTAAGGCATGCCGAAATAAAATGCCTTTGTTGCTGACGCCTTTTGAACGCGCAGTACGGATGTAATCTTGCGACAAGGTCTCAAGAAGCGTTGCCCGACTGATCCTTGTGATCAGCGCCACGTAAACGCTACCCAACGCACAGGTGGGCAAAATCAAGGTTCGAATCGAAGCCCAGAACCCTTGAGAAAAAGGCACATAGCCTTGCACCGGTAGCCAGCGCAGCTCTAAACCAAAGCCATAAGCTAGCAAATACCCCACGACAAAAGAGGGGATTGAAAAGCTCAATACAGCCATCATCATGATGCTGCGATCGTACAACTTGTTATGGCGCCAGGCCGCTAACGCGCCAAGCGGAACAGCCAGCGTCACCGACAAAATGAGGGTCATAATCATCAAAGTGAAGGTCGGCGCGAGCCTCTGACCAATCATCTGGCTAACCTGTAGTCCCGTAAACAACGAAACGCCAAGATCGCCATGCAAGACTTTCCAGAGCCAGTCAGCAAAACGCACTAAAAAGGGCTCGTCTAGCCCCAGAGTCTGGCGAATTCGAAGAATATCAGCGGGGGTGGCGTCTTCACCGGCCAACAACACCGCGGGGTCTCCGGGAGTCAGGCTGAGCAGGCCAAAAACGAACAATGCTACGAAGAGCATGACCGGCAACGTCAAAAGCACGCGCCTTAGTGTGTAGGCAAGCATCAAATACCTTTTCAGTCAGCTAATGACCCTAGTCTAGCTGATGTTATCGGGTCAGTAGCTTAGCGTCAATCTCAGGCACAATAGCCGCTATCGAAGCTGTCGTTTACTATTTGAAGATCATGCAGACACTCAGCATTCCAATTTTTCCGATCGGCGCCACCTTATTTCCGGCCGGCATGATGGCGCTCAAAATCTTTGAAGTACGCTACCTGGACATGACTAAAAAATGTCTGCGTGACAGCACCCCTTTTGGCATCGTCACCCTAAACCAGGGGGCTGAAGTGCAGGTAGCAGGCAAACAAATCGAGTTTGTAGAGATCGGCACGTTGGCCACCATCATTCATTTCGAAGCGGTGCAGCCTAGTTTATTTATGATTCGTTGCCAGGGCGGGCAACGCTTCAAAATCCTTCAAAAAGAACTTCAGGCTAATGGTCTGTGGCGAGCTGAAGTTGAGCTGATCGCCCCCGACGAAGTTGTTGCGATCCCCCCTGAACTCTTACCTACCGCCGATGCGCTCACAAAAATAATTCGCACGCTTGAAGACCAAGGCATCGCTCCAGACCAACGCCCCATCATTCAGCCCTATCAGTTGCAAGACTGTGCGTGGGTGGCCAACCGGTGCGCTGAGTTACTCGATTTACCTTCGCAACAAAAGCAACACCTTCTGACCATGGAAAACCCCAGACTGAGGCTTGATCTGGTACAAGAACTTTTAGAAGAAATGGGCGTATTCAAAGACCCTGAATAACTTCGCGTTAATTACAAAAAAAGAGACAACACAAAATGACCACTTTTCTTAAGATCTTTGCAGCCGGCGCGTTTGCCTGTTTAACCTCGCTTTCGTTTGCGCAAACGGCAGCTAACTTTCCGAATCGCAGTATCAAAATTGTGGTGCCGTTCGCACCGGGCGGCTCGAGCGACTTCTTAGCACGCCTAGTGGCACAGCGCATGACCACTGACTGGGGCCAGACCGTCATTGTCGAGAACAAGCCTGGCGCGGGTGCCACCTTGGGTGCTGACCTGGTTGCCAAAGCGCCAGCCGATGGCTACACCCTGCTGCTGGCTGCCACGCACCACATCATTGCTCAAAACGTCTATAAAACCGTACCCTACGATATTGGCCGTGATTTTGCCCCTGTGAGCGTCATTGCCCTGATCCCCAACATGGTTGTTATCAACGCAAAGGTTCCGGCCAATACGATTCAAGAGTTTGTTGCGTTGGCCAAAACGCAACCGGGCAAACTGAACTATGGCTCTGCGGGTGCAGGCACTGCCCATCACTTGATTGGCGAAATGTTTAATCTGCAGGCCAAAACAGACATCGTCCACGTTCCTTACAAAGGCAGTGCGCCCGCGATCGCTGACCTAGTCAGCGGTCAAATTCAGTTAATGTTTGACACCATCACCGCTGGCTTGCCGCAAGTCACAGGCGGCAAAACGCGTGCGCTGGCAGTGACCACCGCCAAGCGCTCGTCTGCCTTGCCCGAAGTGCCGACACTGAGCGAAACAATTTTGCCGGGTTTCGATGTGGGTACCTGGTTTGGACTGATGGCGCCTGCCAAAACCCCAAGCGATATTGTGAATAAGCTCAGTGCAGAGATCACGAAAATCGTCAACATCCCTGAGGTGAAAAAGCAACTATTGGCCACTGGCGCTGAGCCTATCGGCAACACTTCAGCAGAGATGTCAGCGCAAGTTAAAAAAGAACTCGACAGCTTTGCGGC
Source organism: Bordetella parapertussis (assembly GCA_945911685.1). Classification (GTDB taxonomy): domain Bacteria; phylum Pseudomonadota; class Gammaproteobacteria; order Burkholderiales; family Burkholderiaceae_B; genus Zwartia; species Zwartia parapertussis_K. The sequence continues at coordinate 5,862 of CAMEAW010000121.1, read as the reverse complement.
GCTGCTTAAGCAGATTAAGTTAACGGTCGAATGATCAAGATTTCACAAGTAATCGTCACTTCAAACTTCAACAAGATTTCAGGAAACCGCCATGGGGACTTTTAGAACATTTCTGTTCGCACCCGCCAATCACCCACGTCGCACCGAAAAAGCTTTCACGCTCGGCGCTGACGCAGTCATTCTTGACTTAGAAGACGCATGCGCCGTCTCAGAAAAAGTCATCAGTCGCCCGCTCGCCGTGCAAGCCATGCAACGGCCACGCAACTGCCTGGGCTATATCCGCGTCAATCCAATGTCAACGATTTATGCCTATGGCGACCTGGTTGCAACCGTCCAAGCTGGCGTTGACGGTTTGATTTTGCCCAAAGTCGAGAACGCAGGTCAGGCCCAAACCGCCGACTGGCTCATGACCGAGCTTGAGCGCGAACGCGGCTTAACGTTAGGCTCGATCGATCTGATCCCGATTATTGAAACGGCCAAAGGCATCGCCAACTTAGGCGCAATCCTGTCAAGCTGCTCACGCATCAAGCGCGTGGCATTTGGCGCTGGCGACTTTACCTTGGATCTGAATTTGAAATGGTCGCGAGACGAGACTGAACTACTGGCCTACCGCAATCAAGTGGTCTTGATGTCTCGCGCGCACGACAAAGAGCCCCCGATTGATACGGTTTGGGTTGATTTGCAAGATGCTGAGGGTTTCGAAGCTTCAACCAATAAGATTCGCGACCTTGGCTTTCAGGGCAAACTGTGTATTCACCCCGATCAAATTCCGGTCGTCAACAAAGCCTTCACTCCAACTGAAGCGCAAGTCGCTCGCGCCACAAAGATTGTCGAAGCCTTTGCTGCAGCCGAAGCAGCTGGGTCTTCATCGATTCAGCTCGATGGTCAGTTTATTGACTACCCGATCGTGTATGCGGCGCAGCGCATCGTTGCGATTAGTCAAAAATTGGCAGCTCTTTAAGCGCGCATCGAGCAGTCTTGCGCCTGACGAGCCTCAAACTGAGCGCAGGCCTCGTCATACTTAAACCCGCGAATCCCACCGCGGACCGTACCTGACTCGCAAGAACGATATAAGTCTCGCCAGCACTCTGGCAGCACGTCACTGTCTGCTGGTGCAATCCAAAGTCGATATAACAAACGCTTAAGCGCAGGATCTTCGTGGTCTTGGAATTCAGTGCGCGAATGAAGTGTCACGTGGCTGTTGACTATTTGTAAATCACCGGGTTCTAGCCACATTTCGTAGGCGATCTCAGGGCGCCGAACGACCTGATCAAACTGCTCAAGGGCTGCAAAGTGCTCAGCACTGATTTGTGGAGCACCTTCGATTTTTTGGGCGCTGCGCACGCGGTTCCAGTTCCAGCGACCAAACCATTTGTCGCCCTGTTGCGAAAAAACGGGTTGCATCACGTAAGGCCCCTCGTCGGGCGCGCCTTCTCCCTGTCGGCTAAACGCAATCGGCTCGTAAAGCCACTTCAATTGATCGGGATATTCACGCGCCATCACATCGTGGCCGGCCATTGAGCTACTGACAATGGTCTTACCGCCCGAAACAGCTTGATTGAAACAACTTAAAAAGATGACATCAGACGAGTCTGTATGAAAATCAAGCTCGGCGCTTGAAGAATAGCCGCGGCCCGTACCTGTGCGATAAGTCATCCCAGCATCTTTAACCGCTGAAATATAATGCGTGTCTTTACCTTGCGGGCGAGGTACGCCACTGTACAGACCTAAGCCCCAAGTCAAGATTTCAAATTGCTTGGCAGTTAACTCTTGTCGTGGCAAGCCCTTAATTAAGGCAACGCCCAACCCGCGCTTGACCTCTTCAAGCGCTACGCCCAACGTGACCAGGGTCTTGCTCAAGGCAAAATCAGTCCGTCGGTAATCAAGCAAAGATTTGTTGGGATCTTCAGCTTTTAGCACCGCGTCAATCATCTCTTGACGGGTGGCTGCATCAATTCTAAAAACCCACCGCTGATCGCGTTCGAGATCGGCGACTCGCCAGTTTGAGGGATGTTTCAAAGAATTTAAGACCATACTGTTGCCTCACAACACGTTATTTTTATAAAAGAGTGTAACGCCCGCCTACTGCCAGATCACCGCGAATCATTGGATTGATTATCTTAGGTCGAATCAGCGCGATTCATTTACTTAATTGTTTCCTTTCAAATCCCGTCGAAACATGACTTCAATCGTCTTGATTCAGATCAATGCCATCAACTCGCAAACTTCAAAATCAGCCTTGCCCATCACAATTGCGTCGACACGCGCTGCAACTTCACTACCGCAAACCTCGGTCATCAACCCGCGCGCTTTAGTGCGAACTTTCTCAGGACCGACTGGGCGCGTCCAACTGCCCAAGGGTGCATCGCAGCGTTGACTCAGCTCACGACCGTCACTCAATACAACCTTTAGCTCAACGTGCATCTGATCCAAACGGCCTGAAATCGTCGTGTCATTCTTGAGGTGAATTTTTTCAAGCAAACTAACAACATCCGCAGAAAAACGTCGGCCTTGCGTAAAGCTCTTGGGCTCGACCTGACCGTCAAGCAGGGCAACCGCAGTCGTATATTGCCAAGAGAACTTACCATCTAAACCTGTTTCGGGCTTTGGACGATCGATGTAATGCATGACAGGTGTGCCCAATTCAATACGCTCAACCTGTTCGGCCCACTTAACGTCTGGGTTGTTTGCGCGTAACTCTAGTGCCGCAGTAATGACAAAATGCGTCGCAAACTGAGACGGAAACAATTTCCAGGCTGGCCCAGGTACGAGCGCACGGGCAGTCTCGAGCGGCGCGGTCAAGTGGTGGGGTTCAAAGGTTGCGCCAAACAACGCCGGGCCCCAACCTCTTGGGCTGCCAATCGCATCCACATTCGCTGTAAACCCCTCAGCAGCCAACATTGCCGCTTCGACACCATTGGCCGCAGCGTCGCCACAATGCAGTGCTTTGGTCATCGTGCCGACGTTAGCCAGTACGGAGCCACAGCGCGAGGCTGCCATACTGACTGCAGCGAGGGCTTGTTCGTGCGGCAAGTCCATCAAGTCAGCACAGGCCAGCGCCGCAGCTAAGGGCCCCACCGCACCCGGCGGGTGCATCGTCAACTTACTCGGTTCGATCTGACCCGAGGCAAGGCGCAAACGTCCTTGGGCTTCGACGCCTTTGGCTAGGGCGCGCAACAACGCCTTGCCCTGGATGCCATCACCGCTCGCCTCACGCCACTGAGCCACCGCAAGCAGCGCAGGCAGTAACGGCGAAAGCGCATGGTTAGGCGGGTTCCACATAGGTTCAAAATCCAACACATGCATAGAGGCACCGTTAATCCGCGCGGCCTGAACCACACTGGTCGAACAGCCCTTGCCAATCACCCGTGCGGGCCCCGCAGGCACGTCTCGCTGCGCCAGTTTGGCCAAGATACTCGGGCCTGGTTCGTGCGCCCCCGCTATCGCGACAGCGAGCCCATCTAAGAGCAACAAGCGGCACTGGCGTTCAAGTAGAGTATCAGTGGCAGGCCAAGCTAAAAGCAAGGTCACAAAACGGCGGGTCAATTCATCGGTGGTCGTTGCTGCGTTCACTTTAGATGCGTCTCGGTTGTTTTTTTCGGATACTTGGGTGGTAGATTACGCCCGCTCATTCTCGACGGATTAGGTCTGTACGCGCTGAACAGATTATGCCCGCTCAGTCGTGCAAGTTCACGTACGTCTATTTTCTAGCAATTTCTAAACAGAAAAGCAGATCAAACTCCACTATTTGGAATCCTAGAGACTTGAGACACCCACAAAGGGTTATCCCTAATCGACTGACCTAGTCATTCGCCACAAACTGTCTGACGGCATATAGTTGCGGTCAATGTGCAAAAAATAATTGGAAACTGCATGACGGCTCTCATCGGACTGGCGCAGCGTCAGTCCGCACACTGCCACGAGCGCGAGTTACCGCGCCGCACCATCACATAAAAAATCAGGATCATCATTATGAATCAGCCACACGCCACTCAAACTGTGCTTGAGCAAATCGCCGAACGTATCGTGTCTTTTGACCTCAAGGCCATCACTCCGCAAGCCATCATGTTGTCGCGCACGGCGATTATCGACACCTTAGGCGTCACACTTGCTGGCGCCATTGAGCCTTGCACCACGAACCTGCTGCGCACACCCGGGGTTGCCTCAGCGCCGGGTGTCTGTACGATTTTTGGTACGGCGCAAAAAACCTCGGCGCTTGATGCAACGTTTATCAATGGCACCGCCTCTCACGCCTTAGATTACGATGACTTTAGCCAACCGATGGGCGGGCATCAGTCTGCTCCGCTGGTCGCCCCCCTGATGGCAATCGCCGAAGAACGTGGCGCGTCTGGCCTTGAACTACTTCAATCGTATGTTGTCGGCATTGAAACTGAAATTCGCCTGGCACGTGCAGTCAACTTCTATCACTACGACAAAGGCTGGCACCCGACAGCCACACTTGGCGTCTTTGGTGCCGCGGCCGCTGCGGGGCATATGCTCAAGCTTGACGCCAAAAAACAAGCGATCGCACTAGCCATCGCCGCCTCGTTCGCCTCAGGCATCAAAGCGAACTTTGGCACCATGGTCAAACCCCTGCATGTTGGTCAGTGCGCGCGCAACGGTTTATTGGCCGCTCTTATGGCAGATGCGGGCTACGATGCCAATCCTGAAGCGCTTGAGCACCATCAAGGCTTTTTCAATGCGTACAACGGTAAAGGCAATTACGATGCCAGCCTGATTTTTGAAAACTGGGCTAATCCCCTAGAGGTCTTAAGCCCGAGCATGGGACTCAAACAGTTTGCTTGTTGTGGCAGCACCCATCCAGCGGTCACCATGGCGCTGCAACTGCGACAACAAGAAACCTTCAGCCCACAAGATATTAAAAAGGTCGACATCCTGCCGCACCGCCGTCGCCTGCCGCACACCAACAATCCAGATCCTCAAACACCACTTGCCGCCAAGTTCTCGGTGCAATATGCAGTCGCGCGTGCACTCGTCGATGGGGCTGTGCGTCTTGACGACTTTGAAGGCGATGCGCACTTTGATAGCAACGTACGTGCGATCATGGCAAAAACGACTGCCGCGCCACATCCCGATATGCCCGACGACTCACCCGATCAATTTGGCGCTGAGGTGATTGTTGCCTTAAAAGACGGGCGCACCGTTTCTCGTCGCATTAATAGCCTAGTTGGACGTGGCGGCGACTACCCCTTAACCAGTGAAGAATTATGGGAGAAATTCAACGATTGCGCCAAACGTGTGCTGCCTGCAAACGAGATCCCCGCCCTGTTTGCTAAGCTCGAAAAGCTCGAACATATTAAAAACATCCGCGAGCTCACCCCCTCGTTGGCAAAGTTTTCAAAGGTAGCCTAAGAACCAAAGCGGCTTAGAAAAAATTCTTTGGCTGTCCGGTATATAGTTGTGACCTAAGCCACCCAGCCCTCAAGGAAATCAGATGAACCGACGCGTTTTTATCAGATCCGCTGTGCTGAGTAGCTTAGCGCCCATTGGGTTTCCTTTGTTCGCGCAACAGGATAAATTCCCAAGCAAAACGATCAAGTTTGTCGTGCCTTTTGCGGCCGGTGGTGGGGGTGACGCGATCGCCAGAATCGCTGGTCAAAAGCTATCCGAGCGACTCAACAATCCAGTCGTCGTTGAAAACCGTACGGGCGCGGGCGGTAACGTGGGGTCGGCGTATGTCATGAAGTCAGTACCGGATGGCTACACGCTACTGAATATGTCTACCAGTTACTGCATACAAGCGGCGATGGCGCCCCTACCCTTTGATCCCATTCTGGATATGCAACCCATCATCACGCTTGCGCAAACGCCAATGGTGCTGCTGGTGCATAACGACTCGCC
>CAMEAW010000120.1 GCA_945911685.1 Bordetella parapertussis | reverse complement strand
ATTGGGCTGGGGATCTCGTGGACCGCAGTGATCGTCTCTGAAATGGTGGCGGTCAAATCGGGACTCGGCTATGTCTTGTGGGATGCGTATTACATGGGTCGAATGGACATTGTGCTTGCCGACATGGTGTCGATTGGCGCCATGGGATTCATCAGTGACCGTCTGATTGTGTTCATTGAACGCAAAGTTTTAGTTTGGCGTATTTTACAAAGTCATTGACCCCTTTATGTCAAACATTTCTATTCAAGATGTCAGCAAGATTTATCCGAGCGCACCGCCGGTCATCGCCTTAGAGAACATCAAGCTTGAGGTCGCCGAGGGCGACTTCGTGGCCTTATTGGGCCCCTCTGGGTGTGGCAAATCGACCCTACTCAACCTCATCGCTGGCTTTGAAGCACCCACCTCTGGAGCCTTACACGTAAATGACCGCGCGGTTCTAGCCCCGGGGCCCGACCGAGGCGTAGTGTTTCAAGAAGCCGCCCTGTTTCCGTGGCTCACGGTTTGGGAGAACGTTATTTTCGGCCCGAAGGTTCAAGGCTTACCCAGAGCAGAGTACGAAGAGCGTGCCCACGAGATGCTCAGCATCGTTGGGTTAAACGACTTTAAACAGCATCTACCGATTCAATTGTCTGGCGGTATGCGCCAGCGCGTGGGCATTGCGCGGATCCTCACTCTGGGCTCTCGTGTCTTGTTAATGGATGAACCCTTTGGGGCACTCGATGCCCAAACGCGGCTCACGATGCAAGAGTTATTGCTTTCAGTGTGGCAAAAATTAAAGCCCACCATCCTCTTTGTGACACACGATATTGATGAAGCAATTTTTTTATCGAATACGATCTATGTCATGTCGGCGCGGCCCGGGCGTATTCAATCCGCACTCACCGTTCCACTGACGCGGCCGCGCACCGTCGCTGATACGGCAAGCGAATCCTTCCGAAAAATGAAGCTTGATGTCCTAAATCTCATCCGAAACCACCATGGCTAATCCACGCATACCATATCGCTTTTCTAACGAAGGTCCACAACTGAGTCCTCACCCAGAGGGTGCCATCTTGGTGCACTTGGTCGTGAACGTTGAGCACTGGCAATTTGATGCTGGCATGCCGCGCACCATACTCACTCCCCCGCATGGCAAAGAAACCGTGCCAGACGTCCCCAACTTCAGCTGGGTTGATTACGGCATGCGAGCCGGCTTGCCACGCCTCATCAACGCCATTCAAAGTCGTGGCCTACCCGCGTCAACCAGTTTTAATGCAGGCGTCATTCAGGCCTACCCGCGAGCCGCACAGGCAATGCATGATGCGGGCTGGGAGTTCATCGGCCATGGCGTGCATCAAAAGGCGCTCAACCATGCCGAAGGCGAAGAAGCCTTGATCGCCGCAAGCTTGGACATGATCGAAGCCTTTACAGGCAAGCGCCCTAAAGGTTGGCTCAGCCCTGGCTTGCGTGAGTCGCACGACACTCCAGAGTTCTTAAAAAAACAAGGTATTGAGTACGTCTTTGATTGGGTTGTCGACGATGTGCCACATTGGATGCATACCAAAGAGGGGCCACTACTCGCGTTACCCTATAACCTAGAGATCAACGACTCAATCATTTACGCGGTTGAAAAACATCAATCCAATGAAATGTATCAACGACTGGCCAATACCCTGAGTTTATTCAAACGAGAGTCCGTTGTTCAACCGCGTGTGCTTTCGCTAGGCTTGCATCCGCATCTGATTGGTGTGCCGCATCGATTTGAGAGCTTCGAGAAAATGCTCGATCTACTCATGGCAACGCCAGAGGTGTGTTTTGTTAAGGGCGAACAACTGGCAAAGTGGTTTACCGAACAAGTGCCGCCCCCTGTAGCGCCTTGAATCCGATACCCGAAGCAGGCTGCGAAGCACTCTTTCAAACCGTCGCGCTAACGTGTCAAGACCAGACGCACACCAAACCCAATCAGGCATAGGCCAGCTAGCTTTTCAAGTAAGAACCCAGCCTTTGGGTTACGACGCATGCGCTCGGCAAAAAAATGCGTCAAGAACGTGGCGATCACTCCATACACAAACGCTAAGGCAGCAATCGTGATTGCCAAGAATCCAAACGTCAACAAGCCTTGCTGTCTGACCGGATCAATGAATAGTGGAAAAAAAGCCATGTAAAACACAATCGATTTTGGATTTAACAGCGTAATGAAAAATGCCTGACGTAAGTAATGATAGGGTTTGATATTCAAAATGGGCGCAGCACCCGGTTTAGCGAGCAACATTTTTAGGCCTAACCACGCAAGATAGGCTGCACCCACCCACTGCACCGCAGCAAAGGCTGCGGGGTACGCCGTCAAGATCGCTGCAACCCCTGCAACGGCTAGCCACGCCAAGACCTGGTCTCCGAGAACAATCCCCGTCGTGGCGGCAAGGCCGGCGCGCAAGCCCCCTTTGCTCGTTGACGTAATTAACACCAGGTTGCCAGGCCCGGGGATCAACAAAAATATTGTGAAGGCGACAACGAACGCGCCATAGTCAGTCACACCTAGCATTCTCTACCTTAACCATTTGATCTCGTTTCGTGACTGCTCAAAAAGCGGCCAAAAGACTCGCCAATTCAAGCTCAGCAATCATCGTGCAGACATAGTCTCTAAATATACAACTTCAGGCCTGAGGATATAGACGGCTGCATAAGAAGATCTGAACCGCTAGACCAAAAGATGTGAATCTCTACAACAAAACAGCTTTCGAGTTACGCTGTAACAATTGATTGCAGACACAAAAGCGCAAAGCTCACAGAGATCGCTCGTGACTTTTCATTTTATTTAGCCACCACAACGATTTTTTTCACACCACTATGTCAACACGCTTCAGACTTCATTTAGAAAACGGCCGTCAACGCAACGAGCTCTTTCACCTTACGCACGAACAGTGGACGCAAGCAGCGGCACGCCATCCTGAGCTTGCCAAGCAAGTCGACGTCTCGGTCGGTTGGGATGGCGATATTTTAGAAAAAGCGCTGCAGGACGCAGATGCGCTGCTTGCGGGCCCAATCGATCGTCCAAAAATCATTGCAGCAAAAAAACTAAAGTGGATTCACACGACAGGTGCGGGTGTGGATCACCTGCTACCACTTGACTGGTTGCCCGAACAAATCACAGTCACCAACAGCAGCGGCATCCACGGCGATAAGACTGAAGACTTCATCAGCATGGCTTTGTTGATGTTGCATAACAAAATGCCTCAAATTCTTGCGAATCAAACCAAACAGATTTGGGACATGATTCATGAGTTCAATATTCGCGGCAGAACCGCAACAGTCATTGGTTTTGGGGATGTTGGCCGCGCTGCAGGATTGGGTGCAAAACGGCTTGGCATGAAAGTCATTGCAGTGACTCGTTCGGGTACAGCGCAACCGCTTGCGGATGAAACCATTAGTGTGAGCCAGCTCGACTCTGTCTTACCTCGTACCGACTACCTCATTGTTGCCGCACCGCTTACCGCTGACACTCGAGGTTTAGTCACTGAGGCCCGAATCGGGTTGTTACCAAAAGGCGCGGGCTTGATTAATATCGGCCGCTCACCGATTGTGGATTACGCAGCAGTCATCAAGCATTTGGCAAGCAAACAGCTCGATGGGGCGATCTTGGATGTCTTTGACAAAGAACCGCTTGATCCGAGCTCACCTCTTTGGACGACACCCAATCTCATCGTCACGCCACATATCTCATGTGATGCACCCGACTATGTACAGCGCGTTCTGGATTGCTGGTTTGCCAATTTTGCCAAGCTCACCACAACAGGGCAGCTTGATAACAAAGTCAACCGACAACTCGGATACTAGATCGACTCGGACACCAGACTGACTCAGTCAGACTAATGGCCGCCTTGTTCATTTGCGCGTCAAACCTCGCCGTTCAGGACGGGGACAAGAGCGCGGACAAGGCCGGCTCAGCCTTTTTACTCGAGTTTAAGTTTTCCAGCCGCTGCTAACCCTGTTGCGATCTTATCTTCGCTGTTCATGAGTGTCGTAAAAACAGCTGCGGGCCCTGGGCGCGCCCGACTGGCAGCACGGGTAAATTGCTCTTGAAGCTGAGGATCTGCCAAGGTCTTGTTCAGCGCCGCGTTTAACAGCGCGAGCGTTGCCGCTGGGGTCTTGCCAGGTGCTAATAAACCTGCGGTGGTACTAACTTCAAGCTTTGGCAAACCCAGCTCTTTCGCACTCGGCACGTCTGGCACCAGCGGATCGCGTTCAGCTGAAACGACCATCAGGGCACGCGCACGCGCAGACTTTAGGTGCGAGATCGCACTTGATAATTGATCAATGCTGACATCAACCTGCCCGCCAAGCAGATCAATATTGGCGGGCCCCGACCCCTTATAGGTGATCACATTCAGCTCGATACCGGCCATGATCTGCAATTGCATGATCGCAATATGATTTGAAGTGCCGATGCCCGCATTGGCAATGCTTACCCTGCCTGGATTTGCTTTGGCATAGGCAACAAAACTCGCAAAGTCTTTAAATTTATTTTGGTCAGCGCGCGTCACCAGTAACAAAGATGTTGAAGAGATCAGGCCCACTGCGGCGAAGTTCTCAAGTGTGTACTGTGTCTGCACCATCTTGGGCGCAACGGTGATCGCGTTAGGAGTGCTAACAAGCAATACAGTCCCATCGGCTTCAGCGCGAGACAACTCGGTAGCACCCAGCACGCCCCCTGCCCCGGGCTTATTTTGTACAACAACAGATTGCCCCAGCTGGTTGGCCAGGCCCGGAGCAATCAAGCGGGCAACAATATCAAGGTTGCCACCGGCCGCAAACGGCACAATCAGCGTAATGGGCTTATTAGGCATTTGCGCCCGTGCCCCAAAGTTACACAATCCAAAGACAGCTGCAAAGGCCAACATCAGCACCCGTCTGGTCACCGAGTCACGTCTTTTCATCGAGTCACCCCTTGTCACCGAGTCATTAAACATTGTGTTCTCTCGTTTCATCTTCTGTGTTGTTTGAACTTCTTTGTTTGAATCAAGCAGTCAAAGCTCTCTTTTGCACAGATTAACAGAGCCTGCAGCACCCCAATTATCTTTGCGGCAGTGCAGTAAACTTACGCAAAATCAACCAAGAGCGCAAAGAATGCCGCTGCGATCATCACGCCCTCAATATCAACGTGCAAGAATCGCCGCGCCACATTAGACTATGCGTATTACAAGGATTCTAATTGCGGAGTCTTGACCTAAGTCAAACGGTTGAGTCCAGGCAAAGAGTCAATCAAAAAAATACGCTTCGGCGGACAGGAGATTCGTTTTGCAACCGACAAATTTGACTGACCCAACCTATTTTCACAAAGTAGTCGACTGTCAGTACGCATGCCCTGCTCACACCCCCGTCCCTGAATACATCCGCTTAATCGGACAAGGTCGCTATACCGACGCCTACATGGTGAACTGGGTCTCGAATGTGTTTCCGGGCGTGTTGGGTCGCACCTGTGATCGCCCCTGCGAGCCCGCATGCCGACGTGGTCGCGTTGAAGAAAACAATGGTGAGAAACCAGAACCGGTTGCGATCTGTCGCTTAAAGCGTGTCGCAGCTGACAATAAAAGCGATATCAAAAGTCGCATGCCTAGCATTGCGGCACCCAATGGCAAGCGTATTGCCTGCGTCGGTGCCGGCCCCGCCTCGCTCACTGTCGCACGCGATCTGCTGCCGCTTGGTTACCAAGTCACCGTGTTTGACGGCGAAGCCAAAGCCGGTGGTTTTATTCGCTCGCAGATTCCGCGCTTTCGTTTGCCCGAGTCAGTGATTGATGAAGAAACCGATTACATCCTTGAAATGGGCGTTGACTTCAGAGCAGGTCAGCGCGTCGAGTCACTGAGCGGCTTGATGGCTGAAGGCTACGATGCGGTCTTCGTCGGTTGCGGCGCACCGCGCGGACGCGACCTCGACGTACCCGGGCGCAAAGAAGCCGCTCCCGATATTCATATCGGCATCGACTGGTTAGCTTCGGTGTCGTTTGGTCATATCACCAGCGTGGGCAAGCGCGTCATCGTCTTGGGTGGCGGTAACACCGCAATGGATTGCTGTCGCTCGTCGCGTCGCTTAGGCGGCACAGACGTCAAAGTGATCGTACGCAGTGGTTTCGATGAAATGAAAGCCTCGCCCTGGGAGAAAGAAGACACCATCCACGAAGGCATCCCAATCATCAACTTCCATGTGCCCAAAAGCTTTGAGCACAAAGACGGCAAGCTCATCGGCATGACCTTCGAAGTGGTCGAAGCTCAATACGACGACAAAGGACGCCGCAACTTGGTGCCCACCGGTCAACCCGATGTATTTTTTGAGTGCGACACTGTGCTGTTGGCGGTCGGCCAAGAAAACGCGTTTCCGTGGATTGATGAAGCCAGTGGTGTTGATTTCAATAAATGGGGTCAGCCGGTCTTAGGCAACGAGTCATTTCAATCGACCTCGCAACCTAGCGTCTTTTTTGGTGGCGATGCAGCCTTTGGCCCAAAAAATATTATTACCGCTGTGGCACACGGGCACGAAGCTGCTGTATCGATTGATCGTTTCTTGAATAAAGAAGATACCGAGAAGCGCCCCGCCCCCACCACGAATTTAATGTCGCAAAAAATGGGCATTCACGAGTGGAGCTATCAAAACGATGTCTCAAACGACACGCGCTTCAAAGTGCCATGGGCCGAATCTGAAAAAGCGCTTGCCAACATTCGTGTTGAAGTTGAGTTAGGCTTTGATGCGGCAACTGCCTTCAAAGAAGCTAGTCGCTGCCTGAACTGCGATGTACAAACCGTATTCAATGCCAAGACCTGTATCGAATGCGATGCCTGTACTGACATCTGCCCAACAGACTGCATCACCTTTACACAAAACGGCGAAGAAGAAGAGCTCAGAGCCCGTCTGCGCGCTCCAGCCCTTGAACTGACACAAGACCTTTATGTGTCGACCGATTTGAAGTCGGGTCGTGTGATGGTGAAAGATGAGGATGTGTGCCTGCACTGCGGCTTATGTGCCGAACGCTGCCCGACGGGTGCCTGGGACATGCAAAAGTTTTTATTAACGACTACCACTGCTGGACCGCTTGCTCGCGATCAACAGACAAACGGTGCAATTCTGGAGTCTGTATGAAGCCGATCGAAGCGATTAACGATTTTGTCATCAAGTTTGCCAACGTCAACGGCTCGGGCTCGGCCTCGGCCAACGAGCTCTTTGCTAAAGCGATTTTGCGTATGGGTGTACCGGTTAGCCCACGTAATATTTTTCCAAGCAATATTCAAGGCCTGCCCACTTGGTACGAAGCCCGAGTATGCGAAAAAGGCTATCTAGGCCGTCGCGGTGGCGTCGACCTGATGGTTGCCATGAACCCGCAAACCTGGGACGCCGATATTGCCGAAATCGAGCCCGGTGGCTACTTGTTTTATGACTCAACGCGCCCAATCCCAGAATCAAAGTTTCGCCCTGATATCAACATTATTGGTATCCCACTGACAGAAATCAGTAACGCCACCTATACCGATCCACGTCAGCGGCAACTCTTCAAGAACATCATCTACGTTGGTGCGTTATCGATGCTACTGGCCGTCGATGCTGAGGTATTTGAAAAGCTCTTTGCCGAGCAATACAAAGGTAAAGAAGCCCTGCTCGACTCAAATATTCGCGCTCTGCACCTGGGCCGTGACTATGTGACAAAAAACATGAAGGCGCCGCTTGGTATTCGTGTGCAAAAGGCAGACAAGGTTGGCGATCAGATTTTTACCGACGGCAATAGTGCTGCAGCGCTTGGTTGCGTCTATGGTGGCGCCACCGTTGCAGCCTGGTATCCAATTACGCCATCCTCTTCTGTGCCAGAGGCCTTTCAAAAATATTGCGACAAGTACCGCACTGATCCAAGCACCGGTTTGAATCGCTTTGCGATTGTGCAAGCTGAAGATGAACTTGCCTCAATCGGCATGGTGGTGGGTGCTGGTTGGAACGGCGCACGCGCCTTTACTGCAACCTCAGGCCCTGGCATCTCGCTGATGGCTGAGTTCATCGGACTGGCCTACTTCGCCGAGATTCCGGTCACGATTATCAATGTGCAGCGCGGTGGCCCCTCAACCGGCATGCCGACTCGCACGCAACAATCTGACTTATTAGCTTGTGCCTATGCGTCGCACGGCGATACCAAGCACGTGATGCTCTTGCCTGAAGACCCCTACGAGTGTTTTGAGTTTGGTGCGGTTGCGTTGGATTTAGCGGACCGACTACAAACACCAATCTTTTTCATGACCGATCTAGATATCGGCATGAATCAGCGTCTGTCAAAACCCTTTGTCTGGGATGATGCCCGCACCTATGATCGCGGCAAGGTCATGACGGCTGAAGAGCTTGAGGCGGGCAAAGACTTTGGTCGCTATAAAGATGTTGATGGTGACGGCATCGCTTGGCGCACATTGCCTGGCACCCATCCCACCAAGGGCGCGTACTTTACCCGCGGCACGACACGCGACCCCTACGCTCGCTACTCAGAACGTGGCCCAGATTACATCTACAACATGGAAAGGCTGCTACGTAAGTTTGCAACCGCCGCAGATATGGTGCCACAGCCGTTGTTCGACAAGGCACCTAAAAAGACCAAGTTAGGCGTGATCTACTTTGGCTCGACCAGCCCTGCGATGAAAGAAGGCTTAGACATTTTGAACGCTGAAGGGATCCATCT
>CAMEAW010000119.1 GCA_945911685.1 Bordetella parapertussis | reverse complement strand
CAGAAGATCTGATTCGTGATGTGGTGCTCATGCGTTTAAGCTGGATGGGGTTAACCCCTCGCGACGCGGCCTTGATGCCGTCTGAATTGTCGGGCGGCATGATCAAACGCGTGGCGTTGGCCCGAGCACTGGCACTCGATCCCGAGTTGCTATTTTTGGATGAGCCCACTGCGGGACTTGATCCGCAGCGCTCGGATGAATTTGTGGATTTAATCCGTGTCTTGCACCGCGAACTAGGGTTTACAGTGGTCATGGTGACACATGACTTGGATACGATTGGAGCGTTGGCCACGCGAGTGGCTGTGTTAGCTGAAAAGAAAGTGCTGGTTGAAGGGTCTCTTGATCAAGTCATGCAAACACAACATCCTTTTATCGACGCATTTTTTCATGGTGAACGCGGAGTGCGGGCGCTTGGAGGCCATGAGGCCAAGGGGGTAAGTCATGGAAAACCGTAGCCATGCGTTAATCGCGGGCTTGTTTACGCTGCTGCTGATTGCAGCTGGTGCGATCGGTGCGGTCTGGGTGAGTAAAAAGAATATTCCCTTAATGCCCTACGAACTGGTTGCAACCTCTCCGGTCACTGGGCTCTCGGTGCAGTCAGCGGTGCGCTACCAAGGTGTGCCGGTCGGGCGTGTGAACTCATTGCGCTTTATGCCAGACAAGCCGGGCCAGGTGCGTATTTTGATTGGCGTCGATCCTAAAACCCCACTAACCGAATCGAGTTGGGCCGAGATCGTGACCGCCGGGGTGACGGGTATTTCAAATATTGAGCTGCGCGACGATGGTAAATCCAGCAAGCTACTGGTGTCTTCGGCGGCGGATTTACAACTGATTCCAATCCGACCAAGTTTTCTTGAACGCTTGTCGGTGCAGACCACTGCAGCCTTACCGGCGATTGACCGTATCTTGGTGCAAATTGAAAAACTCGCGAGTGATGAAAATATTGCAGCCTTACAAACAAGTTTGCAGAACGTGGCGCTCGTGTCAGATCAAATCAAGCGGTCGGTCAGCGTGATGGATCCAGGCTTAAAAAAAATCCCTGAAATGATCGAGGGCTTAGTCGAGACCACCAAAAAAGTGGATGCCGCCGTTGGCGAGATCGGTAAGTTAGCGCTCTCGTCGCAAGACACGATCAGGCTGCTTAACGCGCCATTCGGGCCGATGCAGCAGGCGGTTCAAAGTCTAAAAAGTATTCAAGACATCGCGGCGCAGTTGCGTGCCTCGACGTTGCCAGAAGTCAGCAGATTGTCGTCGGGCGTAACCGATGCTGCACGCTCATTTTCGGTGACGGCACGCCAGTTTGCGCAGTCGCCGCAGTCGCTGATTTTTGGGCCACCGCGCGCGGTGCCAGGCCCAGGTGAGCCTGGTTTTTCTGGCTTTGGTGCGACACCGCGCTAGTGGTTCTGTTTTGCTAGTGGTGCTGTCTTAAAAGGATTTGCGTTCATGCAATTTATTTTTTCTTTTTGTCGCCCGCAGGCTCCCCTTGCCTCGCTGACTTGGTTTTTTAGCACTCTACTAACGCAAGCGCCTTCTCGCTCAGACCATCGACCTGCCAACCAGTTGGCCAGAGCACTGATTTCTCAAGCGACCTGGCGACAAGGCGCGTTGGCTGCAATGGCAGTTCTGATGCTTGTTTTGCTAACAGGTTGTGGTGCGGGTCGTAGCGGCGCGGCTCCTCAGCAACTTGATTTGGGCGCGGGCTATGCTGACTCGAAAGTGAGTCCAGTCGCTTCGGTGCGGCACCCTCCAATTGCAGTGCCCCCAGGCTCGGCCGCGTCGCTGCTGAACGAATCGGCGGTCATTTGGCGGATCGGAGATGCGGGTCAGCCACAGGCCTACACGACGTACCAGTGGGTGGCGCCGCCCGTGCGTTTGGTCACACAACGCATTGTGGATCGGCTGTCTTTGCAAGGGCCTGTACTGCAGCAGAACGCGGTAGGCGACATGCCCCAAGTTTGGTTAAATCTGCAGCGCTTTGAACAAACCTTTAGTGCGGATGGCAGCTCAAGCGTTGGTCAATTAACCTTGCAGGCGATTTTTATAAAGGGCTCCAAAGTGATTGAGCAGAAGTTGATAGACATTAAGGTGCCGGCTGCCACTCAAGACGCGTTGGGCGGGGCACAAGCCCTCAGAGACGCCACAGAACAGGCGGCCGAACAAGTGGCACAATGGCTGACTGTACAACTCAAGCGGTAATACCTCACACGATGACCGTTAACAGAAATTTGATGATTGATCATGCCTGCTTATACTGAAACGACTACCTTTGACGGCTTAGCCGGTGTGATTGATTGTGCGCTAGATTGGCCCGAAGGGGCCCCCACCGGTTGGGCGCTGGTGTTACACCCTAACCCCTCACAGGGCGGCACCCGAGACAATAAAGTGGTGACAACGATTGCTCGCGCCTGTGTTCAGCGCGGCTTGTTGGCAATACGCCCTAATTTTCGGGGCATTGGTAGCTCGGGTGGCGCCTTTGATCATGGCAAGGGCGAGTTGCTGGATATGGCGGCCTTAGTTGAGCAATTTCGGGTGCGTTACCCAGAGATTGCAGCCATGCCTTGGGTCTTGGGCGGGTTTTCGTTTGGCACCTCGATTGCGGTGCAACTGTATGCCAAGTGGGATCGCTTACAGAAAAATTTGCCGAATATTGTGGTGTTGACTGGCTCGGCAGCCCTGCGGTTTCGGCATAGCGACGTCAAAGCCCCTGAAGATGCGTTGGTGATCCACGGCGAGGTAGACGAAGTCGTGCCTTTATCTGAGGTGATGGACTGGGCGCGTCCACTGGGCATGCCCGTTGTGGTCATCCCCGAAGCGGGGCACTTTTTTCACGGCAAACTTTTGATTTTGCGCCAGTTGGTGCAAACGCGATTGCAAGCCCTTTAAACTGTTTCGAAGTGTTCAAAAATGCCACAGACGATAGGGGATTGCCTATAATGAGGTCTTTACTTAGGGGCGACTTCTTGATGATCAATTTAGTCATTTCTGCGGTGCAACCTTTTGCACGTTTTGTTTCGGTCGCCGCGGTGATTTTTCTTAGTGCAACAGCACTTGTTGCCCCCACGACAGCCTTTGCACAAGCGGCAACGGGCGCAGCGGCCAAAACTGTTCAGCCAGCCGAGGCTCAGGCAGATCCCAAAGCGGATGCCAAGCCTGACCCGAAGGCCAAGCCCAAGGCTGATCCGAAAGCTGATCCTAAGGCCAGCGCCAAGCCTGAACCAAAGGCTGTAGCGCCCTCTGCCGCGGCGATATCTGCCACGACGCCACCGTCGCTCACTCCGATTCAAGTCGGTGAGCTGTCTAGCGTGCCTGTGCCAGCGATTGCTGCGAAAGCTTGGATCACCTTCGACGTGACCAGCGGTCAGGTCGTAGCGTCAGTCAACCCCGATCAAAAAATAGAGCCAGCCTCACTGACCAAAATCATGACGGCCTATTTAGCGTTTTCGGCGCTTAAAGAGAAGCGTTTAACGCTTGAGCAACAAGCCAATGTTTCACAAACGGCCTGGAAAACCCGTGGCTCGCGTATGTTTATCGAACCGCGCAAGCCTGTCACGATTGATGAGTTAATCAAGGGCGTGATTATTCAATCTGGCAATGATGCTTCGGTTGCTTTAGCTGAGGCCATCTCGGGCACTGAAGCCACGTTTGTGAAACTCATGAACGAAGAGGCCCAACGCCTTGGCTTGACAAATACAAACTTCACCAACGCGGGTGGCCTTCCCGATCCACAACATTTCAGTACGGTCCGTGATCTGGCAGTGTTAGCGCGCCGCATGATTAACGATCATCCAGAATATTTTCCGTATTACTCGTTGCGCGAGTTCACGTACAACAAGATCAAGCAACCTAATCGCAATCGCTTGTTGTGGGCTGATCCTTCCGTCGATGGCATGAAAACAGGTCACACAGAGGGTGCGGGCTATTGTTTGGTGGCAACCGCTAAGCGAGGCGACCGCCGTGTGATCACGGTGCTTGTCGGGTCAGATAGCATGGCTACACGTGCCGAAGAAAGCCTCAAGCTGTTGAACTGGACTTTCCAAAATTTTGAAACAATCAAGATTTTTGATAAAGCACAAGCTGCTGTCGAATCGCGTGTGTGGCAAGGCAAAACTGAGAACACCAAACTTGGTGTGGCTGAGCCGCTATGGGTGACTGTGCCACGCGGTAAGGCTGGTGATATTAAGCCAGTCGCCAAGCGCCCAGACCCGTTATTTGCGCCGCTCGCGCAAGGCCAAAAAGTTGGCACACTAAGCCTGATGCTTGAAGACAAATTGCTGCGCACTGAACCGCTTGAGGTGATCGACCCAGTCGAACGTGCGGGGGTAGTTGGACGTTGGTCTGATTCGATCAGATTGTGGTTTAAATAAAAAAATTACGAACAGGAATAATGCAATGGTTCAGGACATGTTGATTCAAGGCGTCACGGGTGACCCGATCGTTTATTTGAATGGCACTTTCGGGCCCTTGTCTGAAGCGAAAGTCTCGGTGCTTGATCGTGGCTTTATCTTTGGCGATGGCATTTACGAGGTGGTGCCTGCATATAACCGCAAACTCTTTCGGATGAAAGAACATCTGGCACGTTTAGAGCGCAGCCTCAAGAAACTTGACATCCAACAGCCCATGACGCCTGCTCAGTGGGAAGCCCTCATTCAAGATTTGCTCAGCCGCTCACCCGAAAAAGACTGCATCGTGTACTTGCAGATTACGCGCGGCGTGGCTAAGCGCGATCACGCCTTCCCAGTTCCTGCAGTCACTCCAACTGTCTTTGGGATGGTGGCGCCCATGACGCTGCCCACAGCGGCTGTGCGTGAAAAAGGTTTGACCGCAGTGAGCATCCCAGATGTGCGCTGGTTGCACTGCGATATCAAGTCAGTGTCGCTGTTGGGTAACGTGCTCGCCAAACAAGCTGCCGTTGATGCGGGCGTTGATGAAGTGATTCAATTTCGCAATGGCAACCTCACCGAAGGGGCTTCGTGCAATATCTGGGTCGCTAAAGATGGCAAGTTGATCGCGCCTTTAAAAGATAATTTGGTGCTTGAGGGTATTCGCTACGGCTTACTGCAAGAGCTCACGACTGAGTTAGGAATCCCCTTCGAGTTACGCGTGGTCACGCAAGATGAGGTGAACCACGCTGATGAGCTGATGATGTCGTCGGCCGCGCGCGAAGTGTTGCCAATTGTTGAGCTTGACGGCAAGCCTGTCGGTCAGGGTAAGCCAGGCGGTGTGTATCAGCGGCTGCGTAAGGCCTACGATGCGCGCATCGCTGCGTTGGCGTAGTGCCCTATGAACATATCGCAGCCTGAAGACGAATCGCTGATTGAATACCCCTCTGATTTTCCGATCAAGGTGATGGGCAAGGTAGTGCCCGATCTGGTTGAGGCGCTTACGGCGATTGTGCTTGAATTCGATCCAGGCTTTAATCCCGCAACCATCGAGCGCAGGCCAAGTAAGGCCGGTAACTATCTGGGTTTAACGTTCACAGTGCGCGCCACGTCACGGCCGCAATTGGATGGTTTGTACCGCGCCTTACACGCGCATCCGGCGGTATCGGTGATCCTGTGATCCGCACTTGGCCGCGACCAACCGAATATCAATCGGTTTGGCGTGCCATGCAAGAGTTCACCAATAATCGTACCGCGTCCACCCCCGATGAAATCTGGTTGGTTGAGCACTTTCCGGTCTACACCCAAGGTCAGGCGGGTAAGCCAGAGCACCTACTCAATCCCGGTAATATCCCAGTGATTAAAACCGACCGTGGCGGGCAGATCACGTATCACGGCCCTGGTCAGATCATGGCGTATGTGCTGACCGATTTAAGGCGCTCGGGGCGTTACATCAAACAGCTTGTCTTCGAGCTCGAAGACTCCTTAATTGCCACGCTGGCGCTCTATGGCATCGACCAAGCTTGTCGCAAATCGGACGCGCCAGGGGTCTACGTACCTGGCCAGCACGATTTAGCCAAAATCGCAGCCTTGGGGATCAAGGTGAAGCAGGGGTGCACTTATCACGGCTTGGCACTGAATCTTGACCTCGACTTGGCCCCCTTTGAAGGCATCAACCCCTGTGGTTATGCGGGTTTGCAGACCGTCAGCATGGCAAGTTGTGGGGTGAAAGCTCAATGGGATGAGGTGGCGCAGGCCTTGGCGCAGCAAATCTTCAAACGATGTGGCTTGCAGATGGATGACTGTTAACGTGATGTGGTCATCTTCTAGAAAGCGCCGTTGAGCAGTTAAACTACAGGTCTAACGCTTAGGAAGCCACCGTGACGTACGACGCAACGCAGAAACAAAAGGCACACGATAAAGTCTCGCGCATCCCCGTGAAGGTGGTGGCTGCTGAGCGCCTGAAAAAACCTGAATGGATTCGCGTCAAGGCTGCGCCTGCGGGCTCGCGGTTTTATGACATCAAGCGGATTTTGCGCGAGCACAACCTGCACACAGTTTGCGAAGAAGCTTCGTGCCCCAACATCGGCGAGTGCTTTGGTAAAGGCACGGCCACCTTCATGATCATGGGCGACAAGTGCACTCGCCGTTGCCCGTTTTGTGATGTCGGTCACGGCCGGCCTGATCCGCTTGACGTGGATGAGCCGATCAACCTAGCGCGCACGATTGCCGCGCTTAAATTGACCTACGTTGTGATCACCTCGGTTGACCGGGATGACTTACGTGATGGCGGTGCGGCCCATTTTGTTGAATGTATTCAAAAGGTGCGTGAGTTATCGCCTGTCACCCGTATCGAGGTCTTGGTGCCTGACTTCAGGGGGAGGCTTGACCGCGCCCTCGAAATTTTAGATGGCGGCCCGCCTGATGTGATGAACCACAACCTTGAAACCGTGCCACGTTTGTATAAACAGGCGCGCCCCGGTTCAGACTATTTTCATTCGTTAAAGCTATTACAAGAGTTTAAAAAACGCCATCCAGGCACGCCGACTA
The DNA here is from genome assembly GCA_945911685.1 of Bordetella parapertussis. GTDB lineage: Bacteria > Pseudomonadota > Gammaproteobacteria > Burkholderiales > Burkholderiaceae_B > Zwartia > Zwartia parapertussis_K. The sequence continues at coordinate 1,827 of CAMEAW010000119.1, read as the reverse complement.
AATCGGGTTTGATGCTTGGCTTGGGCGAAACCGACGACGAAATCCTGCAAGTGATGCGCGACATGCGCGCCCACGACGTTGAAATGCTCACAATCGGTCAGTACTTGCAACCGTCGCAGCACCATTTACCGGTACTGCGCTACGTGCACCCCGACACCTTCAAAATGTTCGAACGCGAAGCCTACGCCATGGGCTTTAACCACGCCGCGGTCGGGGCGATGGTCAGATCGTCGTACCACGCTGATGAACAGGCATATGCGGCTGGCGTGAGCTGACCCCGCCCTAAGCTTTACCCGTCTCCCTTTAGCCCGGCTGCCCCGCACAACTCCTGGCGGATATCCTTGCTGCGCACCGCCAACACTGGCGAGTACGAGCGACTTTTAGTGTTTACCCGTTGCTAGAAAGATCGGCTGGCGGTTTTAAGTGCTTATAAACAAATGCTTACGTAACTATTTGCGTAACATACAAAAAAGTTTCTTAAGTAAAATGACCAATCAGACCCTCTCGGCAGACCTCAGTTCATGCTGCCGAAGCAAGGGGTTAGAATGGTTTGGATTAACCGTCAACACAACGCAAAATGACAATAGAGCGCTGCTAAAAGCGCCATCCGTCCGGAGACAAAAGTGATGAAAAGCAATCGTTTGCTAGCCTTACTATTTGCCGCGGGTACTGCCTGTTTGGCACTGCCGCAGCTGGGCTTGGCCCAAGACTATCCCGCTAAATCTATCAGACTGATCATTCCGTATCCACCAGGGGGCGGCACAGACTACGTCGGTCGTGTGGTGGGCACTAAAGTCGCCGAACTGACCAAGTGGACCGTCATCCTAGAGAACCGACCCGGCGCGGGGGGCAACCTTGCCGCCGAGGCCGTGGCAAAAAGTGCGCCTGATGGCTACACCTTGTTGCTAGCGCAAACCGACAGTGTGATGGTGAGCCCTTGGTTAAACCCAAGCGTGGGCTACGACACGCTTAAAAGCTTCACGCCGGTCGTTCACTTGACGATCACCCCTGGTGCGATTGTCAGTGCCGTGAGCTCAACAATTCGTACGCCAGCCGACATGATCGCTAAGGGTAAGACAACCGAAGGTTTGCGTTGGGCTACTGCCGGTGCAGGCACCTTTGGCGACTTGCTAGGCGAGCAATATAAAAAGGCCATGAGCATCAATTTAGTGAACACTGCGTACAAAGGTGCAGCGCCTGCCCTCACCGATCTGATGGGTGGTCACGTTGATGTTGCCTTGCTATCGCTAGGTTCGGTATTGCCACAAGTTAAAACGGGTAAGCTGCATGCGGTGGCTGTGACCGCAGCAACACGCGCCAACCTGCTGCCCGATACACCAACACTTGCAGAGTCGGGCGCGACCGGCATGGACGGCAGTATTTGGGTCGGGATTTTTGTGCCGGTCGGGACGCCGATGCCTATTGTGCAAAAGTTAAATGCTGAATTTAACCGCGCGCTACAGCAACCCGACGTGAAAGAAAAAATCGTGTCTGTCGGTGTGGATGTCGTCGGAGGCTCAGTCGAAACCTATACAGAATTTGTCAAAACCGATTTTGCGCGCTGGGGCAAAATCGTTAAAGACTCTGGCATTAAGTTGCAATAGTTCAAAAAAGGCAACGCCCTGTTATGCAGCTGCAAGGAATCCGCGTCATTGATTTAACCCGCATCGTGTCGGGGCCGTTTTGCACGATGTTTTTGGCCGATATGGGTGCCGAGGTCATCAAGATCGAAACGCCCGGCAAAGGCGACCCGGTGCGCAAGCAGGGTGAGTCACCCAATGGGTTTTCGTATTACTTCGCAACCTTCAACCGTAACAAGCGTTCGTT
>CAMEAW010000118.1 GCA_945911685.1 Bordetella parapertussis | reverse complement strand
CAGTCGAACGCCAGCGAGTTGCACCCGAACCGCCTCTAGACTTTGGCTGAGATATAAAATGCGCGGGGCAAAGGTGATAGCCGTCATAGTGTTGTGTCTCCGTGCTTGTGGTCATTCTGCAATGCAGCAACCGCAGCGAGGTGTTTATTCATTTAGTTTAGGTTTAGTTTAGCTAATTTTGACCAGTTTTCGCTTAATCCTGACAGGGGAATACCCGAGCCAAAGGCAGTATGGCTCCAAGGCTATACTTTGACCCCAAGCTCTGTTCAATCCTGTCTGCGCACATCATGAAAAAAATCCTACTTGGCTGTATTGCCGACGACTTCACAGGCGCGACTGATCTAGCCAATAACTTGGTGCGCGCTGGGATGCGAGTGGTGCAGACCATTGGGATCCCCACTCAACCGCTGCAAGCCGAAGTTGACGCCGTGGTGGTATCTCTGAAGTCGCGCACGATCGAGCCAGAGCAGGCCTGCGCGCGGTCGGTAGCCGCTTTGCAATGGCTGCAGGCGCAAGGCGCGCAGCAAATTTATTTCAAATACTGTTCAACGTTTGATTCGACGGCAACAGGCAATATTGGCCCAGTCACCGACGCCTTGATGGCTGCCTTGCAAACCGACTTTACGATTGCAACGCCGGCATTTCCAGATGCAGGGCGCACTGTGTTTAAAGGCTACTTATTTGTTGGCTCGGTGCTGCTTCACGAGAGTGGTATGCAAGATCACCCCCTCACCCCCATGACAGACCCGAATCTTGTGCGGGTGTTGAAGCCCCAAACGCGCCATCAGGTTGGTCTGATCGATCACACCGTCGTTGCGCAAGGCGAAGCCGCGATCCGTGCTCGTATCGCAGCCCTGCGCGCCGAGGGGGTGGCCATCGCGGTCGTTGACGCCGTGAGCAACGCTGATTTACTGCGCTTGGGTGCGGCACTGTCGGATATGCCCTTGGTGACCGCAGGCTCAGGTGTAGCGATTGGCTTACCCGCTAATTTTGGTATCGCACCTAATGCACAGGCGTCTTGTTTGCCTCCGACTGCCGGCTTACAGGCGATTGTGTCAGGTAGTTGCTCGCGTGCGACAAATGCGCAGGTCGCGGCTTTTCGTGCAACGGGCTTTAATGCTATTGCAGTGGATCCTCTGCGCTTGCAGCAGGGGGTGCAGGCCGTTCAACAGGTGGTCGATGAGACGCTCGCCTTATGCCAAACGCATCTGGCCAAGGGGCCAGTGTTGGTGTATTCAACCGCAGAACCCGACGCGCTAAAAAGTATTCAAGATCAACTTGGTGTGCAGAAGGCCGGACAACTCGTTGAACAAACGTTGGCACGGATTGCGGTCGGTTTGGTTCAACAAGGCGTGGGTCAGTTAATCATCGCTGGGGGCGAAACCTCTGGTGCTGTCGTCCAAGCTTTGGGAATGACGCAATTACAAATTGGTGCACAGATTGACCCTGGTGTGCCCTGGTGCGCCGGTCACACTGCGGTCTCTGACAAGACCTTGCACCTCACCTTGAAGTCAGGCAACTTTGGTACACCCGACTTCTTTACCAAAGCGTTTCAGTGCATTGCTTGAACATCATTGAATTCACTCATGCCTTGAACAAATTTTGACATTCTGACTTGACTCATCCGTATATTAAGATTTTTTTCGGCATCACTAAACTCATCCACATCTTTTAAAAATGTTTACAGCATGACTGAATCTACCCGAGCGTCGAACGAATTTTTACGAAACGAGGTTGTCCGCGTGGGTAAAAGCCTGTTCGATCGTGGGTACGTGCATGGCTCAACCGGCAACATCAGTGTGCGTGTGCCTGCAGAGCAGGGGGGTGGATTTTTAATTACCCCCACTGATGCTTGCTTAGGGTTTCTTGAGTCTGATACCTTGGCGTGGGTCAACGAGCAAGGTCAACAGATTTCAGGTGAGCGCGCGAGTAAAACCTTAGCCTTGCATCGCCGTATCTATGCCTGTGTACCAAACGCGGGTTGCGTGGTGCATACGCATTCATCTTATTTGGTTGATCTCACTTTGCGTGGGGTGTGGCACCCTGATGACATTGTGCCGCCCTTGACTCCGTATTACGTGATGAAAGTGGGGCATGTACCCCTGATCCCCTATTTTTTGCCCGGTGATGTGCAGGTCGCCGAGCACCTGGCGCAACGTGTTGCACAGTATCAGGCTCGCGGCCTAACGCTGCGTGCGGTGATGTGTGATCGTCTGGGTCCTCAGGTCTGGGGTGCGACTCCCGCTGCCGCGATGGCCACACTTGAAGAACTTGAAGAAACCGCTAAGCTTTGGCTGCGCGGACAGTGCACGGCACAACCACTTGGCGAAGCCGCAATTCAAGCCTTGCGCGAAACGTTCAAGGCATCTTGGTAAGATCAAGCCTTGCGCGAAATGTTCAAGGCGTCTTAGTAAGATTCGCGCCATGGGTGAAACGTTCAAGGCCTCGTGACATTGCGCACAAACATGGAGAAAACGATGAACATCCTCATTACTGGCGGTGCTGGCTTTTTAGGTACGCTCTTGACCCGCGCGTTGCTCAAGCGCGGCGCATTGCAAGGCCGCGCACTGACCTCGGTGACGATTACAGATCTAGCGGTGCCTCGCGATGCAGAGATCGCTAATCATCCGCTGGTTAAGGTCGATGCCGGTGATTTGCTTAAACGCATCGACAGCCTTTTTGAAAAAGACTACGACGCAGTCTTTCATCTGTCGTCAGCGGTCTCGGGCGAATGCGAAGCGGATTTTGATTTAGGCTTGCGCTCAAACTTAGATGCAACCCGCCGCATACTTGATGCGATGCGTGCTCAGCACACTCGAACAGGCAAAGCGGCCTTATTTTTCTTCGCCAGTTCAGTTGCGGTGTTTGGTTCGGATCCCGCCATCCCCTTGGGCGCAGTGGTGCGCGATGGCACCTTGCCGACGCCCCAGTCAAGCTACGGCATTCACAAATTTATTTGTGAACAACTGATTGCAGATTACACGCGCAAAGGCTTTATCGACGGTCGCGTGGCGCGCTTGATGACGGTATCGGTGCGTCCGGGCAAGCCTAATGGTGCGGCGTCAAGCTTCTTATCCGGTATTGTGCGCGAGCCCTTGGCAGGCGTGGCCTCGGTGTGCCCCGTTGAACTCTCGACCGCCGTGGCGTTATCTTCGCCCGAGACGACGATTACTGGGATTTTGGCTGTTGCCGAAGCGACGCGTGAGGCCTTCGGTGGTCGTACGGCGCTAAATTTACCGGCCTTGACTGTGACGGTAGGGCAAATGCTAGAGGCGCTTGAGAGGGTTGCGGGCAAAGAGGTTGCCAGCCTGGTGACCGTCAAACCTGATCCTGTCATTGAAAAAATTGTGGGTGGCTGGCCCTCAAAGTTTGATTGCGAGCGCACCCATCGTTTTGGACTGCAGCCCGATACGTCGTATCAGGCTGTGATCGAGCAATATATCCGTATGCAGAAAAGCTAAACCACGATTGGATTGGCTGAGCCGTCCATCGTGATGATTGTGCCGGTGACGTAGCTGGCACGGTCAGACGCCAGATATACGACAGTATCAGCGACTTCTTCAGGTGTGGCTAAACGGCCGAGTGGCACCTTCGCTGTCGCTTGTTTTAACGCCTCAGCTTCGCTGATTTTTTCGTGATTGGCCGTGACTTTCATACCTTCTTTCAAGCGCTCGGTGAGTGTGGCCGCAGGGTTCACCGCGTTGACGCGAATGCCCATCGGGGCGTAGGCTGCCGCGAGGCCAGCGCTGGCCAGCATTAGTGCTGCGTTGGCGCTACCACCCGAAATGTGAACGGTCGAAGGCACTTTGCCACCCGCACCCACAACGTTGACGATCACGCCTTTGCGACGCGCGCCCATGCGTTTGATGACCGGATCCATCATATTCACGTAGGTAAAAAATTTGGCATCCATGGCATTACGCCAGGCTTCAGGCGTTAAGTCGGGCGCGGCCTTGCGCGCGGCTGCACCGGCAGAGTTCACCAGCACATCCACTGGGCCCATGGCTTTTTCAGCCGCGTCTAAAGCAGCCAAGGCAGAGGCATCGCTTTTTAAGTCGGCTGCAAATACGGCAATACGTGCAGCAACACCAGGCATTTGCGCCACCAAGGCGGCTTTCGCAGCTTCGAGGTTAGCTTGATCACGCGAGACCAGACTCACTTTTGCGCCTTCTTCTAAAAAAACTTTGGCACAGGCCAGGCCAATACCTTTGCTGCCGCCAGTGATTAAAACGTGTTGGTTGGTGAGATGTAAGTCCATGAATGCTCCGACGAAAATATGAAAAATAAAAAATAAAAAGTACTGACTAAATGATGATGTGTGTCTTAAGGTGAATCAGCGATAGCCTGGCTTGTTATCTTTTGATCACAAAGGCAAGTTAGGGCATCTGACCCTCTGCTTCAGGTTGCGTCCCGATGACCCCCGCTTGATGTAACTCTTCGATCTCTTGCTGGGTATAGCCCGCCGATTGCAAGATCTCAATCGTATCTGCGCCAATTTTGGGCGAGGCCTTGCGCACCCTTAAGCGCTCGCCTTTGAGTGCGATCGGCAGCAGCGCGACGCGAGTGTCGATCTCGCGACCGGCGCCGGTGTTATCCGCTGCAACCGTCATAGGGGCCAAGCCGCCTGTGGCTAGTAAGTGTGGATCATCAAAGAGATCATGGGGGCGCGTGATCGGCGCGTAAGGCAGCGCCGTTTTTTCAAAGCGCTGACTTAACTCAGCTGCGCTGAAACCGGCAAAGCGTTTACGTAGTTCAGCCGTGAGCCAAGGCCGCACGCGCACGCGATCATTATTACTGCCTAGGCGCGGGTCGCTTTTTAAGTCATCAAAGCCAAACTCTTTGCATAGGATGGCCCATTGCGTGTCGCTGACTGCGGCTAAAAATATTTGCTCGCCGTCTTTGACCGTGAACACGTCGTACACAGCCCACGCGCTAATGCGGTTTGGCATTGGATTAGCGGGCTTACCGGTGACGGCATATTGCAGCATATGCTGAGCCACTAAAAACACATTGTTTTCAAACAGTGCGCTGGCGACTTGCTGGCCTTCGCCGGTGCGTGCACGCTGTTGCAAAGAGGCCAATACCCCAATTGCACCAAACATGCCGCCCATTATGTCATTGACACTTGAGCCCGCACGAAGCGGCTGCCCTTCGGGACCCGTCATGTATGCGAGCCCACCCATCATCTGCACCACTTCGTCGAGTGCAGTGCGATGATCGTAGGGGCCGGGTAAAAAACCTTTGTGTGACACGTAGATCAATTTTGGATTGAGCTTGTTTAGGGCCTCGTAACCAAAGCCTAACTTGTCCATCGTGCCGCTTTTAAAGTTTTCGCTAAAGACGTCAGCGTCAGTCAGTAGCTTCAAAACGATTTCTCGGCCGCGTGGGTTCTTCACATCAATCGCGATGCTTTTTTTATTGCGATTGAACATCGGAAAAAACCCAGCTCCTGAACCAAGCAATTTACGGGTGTTATCGCCAGCCAGCGGCTCAACCTTAATAACCTCGGCCCCTAAGTCGCCCAAAATCATGCCACAGGTCGGACCCATCACCATGTGGGTAAATTCAATGACGCGCAGGCCTTCAAGCGGTAGGGGTGCAGACATCAGAATCCTTGTTAGTCAAAAACCGTTAGCCGCTTGTTATACCATTGAGTCTGCCCTTGTTTCTTGTTGTTCTTTTTCTTGTTGTTCTTGTTCCAGTTGCTTTCTGGTTTGGAGTGTTCATGCAGCGCAGCATTGTGGTTAAAAAAGTGAATTATCTGGATCCGACCGATCGTCTGGCCTTGATCAGTGTGCTTGACATGTATGCGCGCGACCCGATGGGCGGTGGCGAGCCCTTAGCCGACGAGGTCAAGGCCCGATTATGTGATGACTTGGCTCGGGTGCCGGGGGCAGTTAGCTGGCTGGCCTGGCTTGACCAGCAACCCGTCGGTTTGCTCAATGCCCTGCAAGGATATTCATCCTTTAAGGCCCGGCCGTTGATGAACGTGCATGACATCGCGGTCGACCCCGCTGAGCGCGGCAAAGGCATCGGTCAAGCTTTACTCAAGGCCTTAGAAGAGCACGCCCAGCAGTTAGGTTGCTGCAAACTGACGCTTGAGGTCTTGAGCGGCAACAACGTTGCCCAGCAGTCGTATGCGCGCTTTGGCTTTGAACAATATGCGTTGAGCGCTTTGACGGGTCAGGCGCTGTTTATGCAGAAGTGGCTGTGATCTAAAAAGAGGCCACCGCCCCATTTGACCTAGGGTCAAAGCCCCCCTCAAGCACACCGTTCGCATGGCGGATCAACATCCCAGCATGCCCCACGCCTTCATCCCAGGCACCAATCGTTTCAACGTCGTGGCCTAGCGCACGAAGTTGATCGATGGTGTTTGCGCTAAAGCGACTTTCAAGCTTGAGTGAATCGCTTGACTGACCCCAGGTGCGGCCCAGCAGCCAACGCGGGCGCTCGATCGCGAGTTGCGGGTGATCGCCAAAGCGTGTCACACGATTAAAAATCGTTGCTTGAGTTTGCGGTTGCCCATCGCCCCCCATCGCGCCATACACCATCACGCCGCCGTCGGCTCGTTGCGCCAGGGCAGGGTTTAAAGTGTGAAACGGCTTTTTGCCCGGTTCAAGGGTGTTGATATGCCCAGGATTCAGCGAAAAACTGCACCCGCGATTTTGCCAGTTCACCCCCGAGGTCGGTAAGACTACCCCCGACCCAAACTCATGATAAATACTTTGGATAAACGACACAGCGATGCCGGCCTGATCAATGACACCCATCCAGATCGTATCGCCCGGTGAGGTTTTTTGACCCCAGGTCGCAGCCCGTGTCGTATCAAGTCTTGCCGCAAGGGCATCGATACGTGCGCTGCTCAATAAATCTTGTGGCGCTACCGACATAAACGCTGGATCGGTGAGATATTGATCCCGAATACTAAACGCCAGCTTTGTAGCCTCAACTTGCGTGTGAATGAAAGCCGCACCCTCTGGATCCTGATCCCAGCCATGGATGCGATCCATGATCCCTAAAATCAGCAACGAGAGCAGGCCCTGTGACGGCGGCACCATATTAAAGAGTTGGCCTTGCGCAATTGATGTGTGCAGGGGGTCGACTAATTTGGCTTGGTGGGCGTTCAGGTCGGCTAGCGTCAGCGGACTGCCCACCTCGGTGAGTTCGGCTGCGAGAATCTTGGCGAGCTTGCCACGGTAAAAGGTGTCGCAACCCTCTTTGGCAATCAGGGCAAGTGTGTCAGCGAGCCTTGGCTGCTTAAAAATACTGGCCTTGGCCGGGACCATGCCCTGCGGCAAGAAGGTGCTGGTAAAACCGCTATGGGGTTCAAGTTCGCCGCGTTTTAACGCGGTACAGGCCTCTTGGCTTTGCGTGACTGCGATACCGTTTTGGCCAAAATACATGGCGTCAGACAGCAGTCGCGACAGCGGCAGCTTACCGTTCAGGCATTGTTTTGAAAGTTGATAGGCGGCACCCCACCCAGAGATAGTGCCTGCCACCGTCAAGGCGGCAACGCCGCCCCGAAAGGGGATGCTAGAGGTGATGCCGCGCGAGGCGTACCAGTCGCGCGAGGCAGCCTGCGCGCTGCGACCGCTGGCGTCAATGCCGCCTGGGCGGTTGTTCGGCCCATTGATCACCCAAAAGCCATCCCCACCAATCGAGTTCATGTGGGGGTAGACCACTGCAATCGTGGCCGCCGCCGCAATCATGGCCTCAAGGGCGTTGCCGCCTTCACGTAAAACAGCGACTGCCGATTCGGCTGCCAACGAGTGTGGGGCAACGGCAATGCCGCGCATACCAAAAATAGATTGAGTCAACACAGTCTCCTGAGGATCAGCGTGCAATCATACCCAAAGCGTCTGTATTCAGGCGGTAGCGGCTCGGGGTAAGTTCGGAAAGTCGGTTACGCGTGGAATAAAGTCGGTTACGCTGGGAATGAAGTAGACTGCCTTATGGTTATTGCAATGCGACTAAGGGCAACGGAGTAACATAAGCCTTCAATCTTGAGACTAAGAGTTAAATAGCATGGATGAGTCAGAACAAGACAAAGGCACGCCTGTATCGGTGGTTATTCGTAACCGCCTGAAAGAGTCGCGCAAGCGCTTTCATGCAAACGATAATATTGCTGACTTTATCCAACCTGGTGAGCTTGCCTTGTTGCTTGATGAGGTCGAATCCAAAATGAAGGGTGTGCTTGAAAGTTTGGTGATTGATACCCAAGCCGATCACAATACCAACGACACGGCTCGGCGCGTGGCCAAAATGTATTTGCACGAGGTGTTTGGTGGCCGCTATGCGGCGCAACCGAAAATTACCGAGTTTCCAAACGTCGAGCACTTGAACGAATTAATGATCGTTGGGCCGATTACGGTTCGTAGCGCTTGCAGCCATCATTTTTGCCCGGTCATTGGTAAGGTCTGGATCGGTGTCATGCCCAACGAGCACACGAACGTGATCGGGCTGTCAAAGTACGCACGTCTAGCTGACTGGATTATGAGTCGTCCCCAAATCCAAGAAGAGGCTGTGGTGCAATTGGCTGATCTGATTCAAGAAAAAACGCAGCCTGATGGCTTGGCCGTGGTGATGAACGCTACGCATTACTGCATGTCGTGGCGGGGTGTGAAAGACCCAGACAGTCGCATGATTAACTCAGTGATGCGCGGTGCTTTTTTAAAAGACGCAAATTTGCGTCGTGAGTTTTTGTCTCTGATTCGTCGAGAGGATTGAATATGTTAGTTCGTTTGCTTTATGTGAGCCGAGCGGTT
>CAMEAW010000117.1 GCA_945911685.1 Bordetella parapertussis | reverse complement strand
GTTGTTAAAAAAATTACCTATCAAGAGCTACACGATCGGGTGTGCCAGTTAGCCAATGGTCTCAAGGCACTGGGCTACAAAAAAGGCGAGCGCTCAATTATCTACATGCCGATGTCGATTGAGGCTGTTGTGGCCATGCAGGCCTGTGCGCGCTTGGGTATCACCCACTCGGTGGTGTTTGGCGGTTTTTCGGCAAAAAGTTTGCACGAGCGCATCACGGATGTGGGCGCAAGCTTAGTGCTCACCGCCGACGAGCAAATGCGTGGCGGCAAGGCGATTGCCTTGAAACCGGCTGTCGACGAAGCCCTGGCGATGGGCGGTTGCGAAGCCGTGCGTCATTGCATCGTGTACAAACGCACTGGCGGCAAAATCGCCTGGGATGCCAAACGTGATGTGTGGTTTCATGAGGTGGCTGACAAACAGGCCACCACCTGCGAACCAGTCGCCGTCGGCGCTGAACACCCACTGTTTATTTTGTACACCTCAGGTTCAACCGGCAAGCCCAAGGGCGTGCAACACTCGTCGGGTGGTTACTTGTTGTGGGCCAAGCTCACGATGCAATGGGTGTTTGATGCCAAAGCCAACGATATTTTTTGGTGTACGGCAGACGTGGGTTGGGTCACGGGCCACACCTATATTGCTTACGGCCCCCTAGCCGCGGGGTTGACGCAAATCGTGTTTGAAGGTGTACCCACCTATCCAAACGCAGGGCGTTTCTGGAAAACCATCCAAGATCAAAAAGTCTCGATTTTTTACACTGCACCTACCGCGATCCGTTCGCTGATCAAAACCTCAGATGCAGAGGCTGCCGTACATCCAAAGAGTTTTGATTTGTCGAGCTTGCGTTTGTTAGGATCTGTCGGTGAGCCCATCAACCCCGAAGCCTGGATGTGGTATCACACCAATGTTGGGGGCGGACGCTGCCCCATCGTTGATACCTGGTGGCAGACCGAGACTGGCGGGCACATGATTACGCCGATGCCAGGCGCAACACCGCTCAAGCCCGGCTCATGCACAACCCGTTTGCCCGGTATCACGGCGGCGATTGTGGACGAAGTGGGAGGCGATGTCGCGGCAGGGCAAGGTGGCTTCTTGGTCATCAAGCGACCTTGGCCGTCGATGATTCGTGGTATCTGGGGCGACCCAGAGCGCTACGTCAAAAGCTATTTTCCACCAGAGTTAGGTGGTTATTATTTGGCGGGCGATGGCGCGCAATGCGATAAAGATGGTTGCTTCTGGATTATGGGTCGCATCGACGATGTGCTGAACGTTTCTGGCCATCGCTTGGGCACAATGGAAGTTGAGTCTGCCTTGGTTGCCCACGAAATGGTTGCTGAGGCTGCTGTGGTGGGGCGCCCCGATGCCACCACCGGCGAGGCAATTGTTGCCTTTGTGGTCTTGAAACGCACACGCCCTGAAGGCGACGAGGCTATTGCGTTGGGCAAGCAGCTGCGTGATTGGGTGGCCAAAGAAATCGGTCCGATTGCTAAACCGAAAGAGATTCGTTTTGGCGATAACTTACCCAAAACACGCTCAGGCAAGATCATGCGTCGCCTGTTGCGCGTGGTGGCGAAAGGCGAGGCCATCACTCAAGACATTTCAACGCTTGAAAATCCGGCGATTTTGGATCAATTGTCTAAGCCGGTTTAAGACACTCATCTATTCAAAACAGATCATGCTGCTTGAGGTACATGGTCGTTTGGTCAAACGATAATTGACCAGTCAAGAGCCCCGCGAAGGGCTCTTTTTTTTCAGACATGAGTAAAGTATGACCTTAGAAGAATTTTTAGCCGTTCACGGTTTTGTGTTTGAGCGTTACGAGCATCCAGCGGTGATGACAGTTGCAGAGTCTGAATTATTGGCACCTAAGATGCCAGGCGCAAAAACAAAAAATCTGTTCTTGCGCGATAAAAAAGCTACGAAGTATTTTTTGGTCACTATTCCTGCTGCGCTCACCGTCAACTTAAAGCAACTGGGTGCATTGCTTGGCGTGGCGGGGCTGAGTTTTGCTTCGCCCGATCGTCTCTTGACGAACCTGGGTGTAACCCCCGGTTCAGTGACTCTGTTGGGTTTGGTCAACGATACAGCGCACAACGTACAGTTCGTGATCGATCAAGCCTTATGGGATGCCGCTGCGGTGCAGGCGCATCCTTTGGTCAATACGGCGACGATGGTGGTGCCACACGCCGATCTCATTAGGTTTTTAGCAGCTACCGGACACGCGCCCCAAATTGTTTCGGTGCCTGCTGTCGCCGCAGAGGATAGTGCGCTGGGGTAGGTGTGTTCTGTCTGCTGTCCGGCGTTTGCCTCTTGACTTAGCGCTTCCAGTCGCTTTTCAGGGTTTTACGCTTTTTTGACCCAAAGTCCAGTTAAGATGCTGCTGCCTACCCTACGGAGCCAGATCATGCTATTTGCCTTATTAATTGCTGTGCACACCTTGTCCGCGGTTGTCTGGGTGGGCGGAATGTTCTTGATGCATACGTCGCTGCGTCCTGCGGCTGCAACGTTACTTGAACCGCCTGCGCGCTTGCCGCTGCTCTGTGGCGTGATGGCGCGCTTTTTTATCTGGGTGAAGGTAGCCATTACCTTGTTGTTTGTGTCAGGCATCTGGTTGATCTCTTTGCACGGCAGCTTTGGCAAAGCCGGCTGGCACGTTCATTTGATGGTGTTGATCGCAGTGATCATGGCCGCGATTTTTGGCATGATTTATGGTGTGCCGTTCAAGCAGCTCAAAACGGCGGTGGCAGCCAAAGAGTGGCCTAAGGGTGGTGAGGCGGTAGCCAGCATCCGCAAATTGATTTTCATCAATCTGGTGCTTGGGTTGATTACGGTGGCTGTTGGGGCTGGTGGGCGCTATTTGCCGCTGTAGCATCGGCACACGCCTTTACGGCGCCGAGCGTAAACGACCGCTCATGGTGATCGTAGGTCGCTGAGCGCGCGCTGTCTTTAGCAAGCATTCGCTAAAGACAGCCTGACTGAGGCACTACATCACAGCGCCAATCTGCCAGGGAACGAACTCGCTTTGTCCGTAGCCATGGATCTCACTCTTCGTGCGCTCGCCTGAGGCGACTTTGATGATCAATTCAAAAATCTGCGCACCTTTTTCGGCGATTGACATGCCGTCATCAACGATCTCGCCGCAGTTGATATCGATGTCTTCGCTTTGACGCTTCCATAAGGCGTTGTTGGTCGAGAGCTTGATTGACGGCGTGGGCGCGCAGCCATAGGCTGAACCACGCCCCGTCGTAAAGCAAATCATGTTGGCGCCACCGGCGACTTGGCCCGTCGCCGATACGGGGTCGTAGCCCGGCGTATCCATGTAGACAAAGCCTTTGGTCGTGACAGGTTGTGCATATTCGTACACGGCCTCTAAGCGCATCGTGCCGCCTTTGGCCACCGCGCCCAGCGACTTTTCTAGAATCGTGGTCAACCCGCCAGCCTTGTTGCCAGGCGAAGGGTTGTTATTCATTTCGCCTTGATTACGCGCGCAATAGTCTTCCCACCAGTGGATGCGTTCGATGAGTTTTTCGGCAACCGCCGGGCTTGCCGCACGGCGCGTCAGCAAGTGCTCGGCGCCATAGATCTCTGGGGTTTCAGACAAAATTGCAGTGCCGCCGTTTTGCACCAACAGGTCAACCGCGACACCCAGCGCAGGGTTGGCCGAGATGCCCGAGTAGCCATCCGAGCCGCCACATTGCAGGCCAAGCGTTAAGTGACTGACTGGTACGTCAACGCGGACGACTTTGTTGGCGTGTGGCAACATTTGTTGAATCAGTTCAACGCCTTTACGCACAGTCTTTTGTGTGCCGCCGGTGTCTTGAATATTGAAGGTTTGAAACAACGGATTTTCAGAGAGTTTTTCGGCCGTCAATAAATCGGTGATTTGATTAGACTCACAACCTAGGCCCACCATCAGCACACCACAAAAATTTGTATGGCGCGTGTAGCCCGACAAGGTACGGCGTAAGACGTCGATACCCTCGCCGGTGCTGCCCATGCCACAGCCGCTGCTAATCGTCAGCGCAACCACCCCATCGACATTCGGAAAAGCTGCCAGCGCTTCAGGATGTGTGTCGCGATCAAAGTGGCTGGCAATCGCGCGCGCTGCGGTGGCTGAGCAGTTGACGCTGGTCAAAATGCCTAGATAGTTTCGGGTGGCGACACGGCCATCGGCGCGCACGATGCCTTTAAACGTACGCGGCGTTGCAACATATTGGGTGGGCTTAGCGTCGGCTCCAATTGCGTAGTTACGGCTAAAGGCACCCCCCTCAGCTCCGATGCTTAGGTTGTGTACGTGTACATGCGAGCCCGGTTCAATGTCTGCACTGGCAAAACCAATAATTTGGTTATAGCGACGTACTGGCTCACCCTGTTTAATGGCTTTGGTAGCAACCTTGTGCCCGGGTGGCACTAGCCCGCGAATCGTGACATTTTCAGAGGCAAGTTTGGTGCCTGAAATCAATTGGTGGCGTGCAATAACCACATCATCTTGAGGATGAAGGCGAATCACTGGTTCCATGAGTTTTCCTATTATTTATTCTTCGACGGATCCAGTCATCCCAGATACGTAGTGTTTAACGAAAAATGCGTACATTCAGGCTCGTCGGCCGTCACCGAGTGCCATGTGTCACAACATAGTCGGGTTTGCCGGTACGTGCAAACGTGATGATGTTTTGCGCGGCTTTGCTGCGTAATTCGATTTCAGCTTCTTGCGAATAAAAGGCCGCGTGCGGCGTCAAAATGGTGCGGGGGTGCTTGACCAGCGGATGATCGCCCGGTGGTTCGTTTGGCAGCACGTCAAGCGCCAACCCACCAAGCTGCCCCGAGTTAAGCGCGGCTAAGGCATCCTCGACATTGACCAACCCACCGCGCGCTGTGTTCACGACGTAGCTACCGGGTGTCATCAGATTCAACACCTTGCTGTTCACAATGTTGCGAGTCTCATCATTGAGGGGGGTGTGTACCGAAATAATATCCGCTGTAGCAAAAAGCTCAGTCATATCGACCCGCTCGACATAGGGCGGAAAGTCATAGGCCATGATGTGCGGATCGCAAGCAATCACTTTGCCGTAGGTCTCGCGTGCAAGGTGCGCAAAGCGACGGCCGATACGTCCCATTCCCAGCACACCCACCGTCATGTTTGAAGGGCGCTTGAGCACGCCGGGTGTCAGATAATGCCATTTACCTGCGCGAACATCACGGTCGTAAAAGGACAGGTGTCGGGTCAGGTTCAAGGCCATCGCAAACGCGTGGCTCGCCACTTCATGTACGCCGTAGTCGGGCGAATTACCGACCCAAACGCCACAGGCTTTCGCATCGTCGGTATTGATCGTGTCAAAGCCTGCACCATAGCGACTGACGATTTTTAAACCAGGCAGGGCCTCAAAGACCTTGCGATTTGCGGGGGCGTATTGAAGTAAAAACGCGTCAGCATCTTTGCCTGCTGCAATCACTTCGTCTTCTGTTTTGCATTGGGCTGTGATGACTTGCAACCCAGCCTGCCTAAACAAGCCGAGTTCCAGTTCTACATTCGGAAAATCAAAATCCGTAATTAATACTTTCATGAAGAGGGCTGCCCTTGGCTGGCTGCGCGCCGCGCGTCTCGATTGCGCGCAGCGACAGTTTGTTTGACTTGTCAGATCAGAGGTTATATTGGTTAAACTTCAAGAGCAATTGGTCTGACCAATCATTTCAGCAGAAGACGGGAAAACCCCTAACCATTCGAGGCAAACGATATGTCCAAACCGGCGCAATACGACTTTTCTGGCAAGCACGCAGTCATTACCGGAGGGGCTGCCGGGATCGGCGAGGCATGCGCGGCGCGACTGATTGGCGGTGGTGCAACCGTCACGCTTTGGGATCGCGACGCTCAAAGTTTGAAAGATGCTCAGGCACGCTTAGGCGCTTCGTCACACGGCGTGCAAGTGGATGTGTCTGATGAGCACTCGGTGGCGCAGGCCGTGAAGGCAACCTTGGCCTTCGGCGCTTCGATTGATATCTTGGTCAATAGCGCAGGGATCACGGGCCCAAACGTCTCGGTGATTGATTACCCTGTGGATGAATGGAATCGCGTGTTTGATATCAACGTACGTGGCACGTTTTTAACCTGCCGGGCGATTGCACCACTCATGAAGCAGGCCAACGGTGGCAAGGGCTACGGCCGTATCGTGAATATTGCTTCTGTGGCGGGTAAAGAGGGCAATCCCAATGCGTCGGCCTATAGCGCGTCAAAGGCTGCTGTCATGGGCTTGACTAAATCGCTAGGTAAAGAGCTTGCCGGTACTG
This sequence comes from Bordetella parapertussis, assembly GCA_945911685.1. Classification (GTDB taxonomy): domain Bacteria; phylum Pseudomonadota; class Gammaproteobacteria; order Burkholderiales; family Burkholderiaceae_B; genus Zwartia; species Zwartia parapertussis_K. The sequence goes on along the minus strand of CAMEAW010000117.1, from coordinate 2,494 downwards.
AGATTAAAGTTAACTGCATCACGCCCGCAGCGGTTAAAACCGGCATGTTCGCGCAGATGACGCAGCAACATATCGACTTTATGTTGTCCAAGATCCCGATGAACCGCTTTGGCGAAGTGCAAGAAATCGCCAATCTGGTGGCGTGGCTGTCGTCTGACGAGGTCAGCTTTTCGACTGGCGCTGTGTTTGATATTTCGGGTGGTCGCGCCACGTATTAATCGTTGAATCATCCTTATCCTTTGCGCGCCCATCACTTGTTAGGAAGACATTTTCGTGAGCCAAGTTAACCCGGCACGTGCCGCCTATTCAAGTACAGAACTCGTGCGATGGGCCAAGCACTTGCTCGTTGCCGCTGGGCTTGATCCCCAAATGTCCCTGGTGGTCGCGCAAACGCTTGTTGAGGGAGATTTGCTTGGGCATGACACGCATGGCTTAGCCCTCTTGCCGGGGTACCTCAAAGACGTTGAGGCCGGCGGCATGACCCGCGAGGGCGATTACCGTGTGGTGAGCGCTAAGCCTGCTGCGCAGTTGTGGGATGGCAGGCGCTTGCCTGGCCCGTGGTTGATCGAACGCGGGTTGGATGTGTTGCTTCCGGCTGCCCGTGAGATGGGTGTGGCGTCTCTGACGATTAAGCGCAGCCATCACATCGCCTGCTTGGCGGTGTATTTGATGCGCGCTGCACGCGAGGGATTTTTGATGGTTCTGGCCAGCTCTGATCCCAATGTGGCGAGTGTGGCGCCCTATGGTGGCACGCGTGCTGTCTTCACGCCTAATCCGATTGCGATGGGGTTTCCGTGTTCGCGTGGCGATGTTTTGATTGATATCTCAGCATCAATCACCACCAATGGCATGAGCAATCGCAAAGCCGCCGCCGGTGAAAAATTTGCTGAAAAGTGGCTGTTAGATGCGCAAGGTATGCCTACTAATGATCCGGGTGTATTCAATCAAAAGCCACCCGGTACCATCTTGCCGATTGGTGGGCTGTCTTACGGCCACAAGGGTTTTGGGCTGGGATTGATGGTTGAAGCGCTGACTGGCGGCTTGTCTGGCTTTGGCCGTGCTGACCCGAAAGAAGGTTGGGGGGCTACCATCAACATCACCTTATACGACCCTGACGGCTTCGGTGGCAAACAAGACTTTTTAAGACAAATGGATCAGTTAGCTGACTCGTGTCTGGACAACCCGCCGCGTCCCGGTGTTTCTAAGGTGCGGTTGCCAGGCCATGCAGGGCTGGCTGCGCGCGCCGAACAGTTGGCCTCGGGTATCAGGCTTCACCCGACACTTTTACCCGCCTTGGCGCCCTTTGCCGAGCGTTTTGGTCTGGCTGCGCCGGCACCGCTTAGCGGTTGAGGTTCTTTTTGAGGTTCGGTATTCTTTGATGGCTTGCTCCTAAGTCGTTTGTGTATCAAATTGACATCCTTCCCATCTTTAAGGTCGAGGCTTTCCGCGCAATCTGGTAAATTGGTCAAGCCAATTTGGCAAGATCATTAGGGATAGTCAGCATGCGTCTGCAAGGAAAAATAATTCTGGTCACCGCCGCCGGGCAAGGCATTGGCCGTGCCTGTGCGCTTGCCATGGCGCGTGAGGGCGCGACTGTTTGGGCGACTGACGTCAAACAAGACCTGCTCAACGCTTACGCGGGCGTACCCAACATCAAGACCCATATTCTTGATGTTTTGAAAACCGCCGACGTCGATGCCTTTGCCAAAAAAATCGGCAAGATCGACGTCTTGTTTAATTGTGCGGGCTTCGTGCACCAAGGCGACATCATGCAGGTCAGCGATGCCGAATGGGATTTCAGTATGGATTTGAATGTTAAATCCATGTACCGTACGATTCGCGCGTTTTTGCCTGGCATGCTTGAACAAGGCAAGGGCAGTGTGATTAACATGGCTTCTGCAGCCTCGAATATCAAAGGCGCACCCAATCGCGTCATCTACGGTGCCTCAAAGGCCGCTGTCATTGGTTTGACGCGCGCGTTGGCCGCTGATTATGTTGCGCGCGGTGTGCGGTTCAATGCGATTTGCCCAGGTACGATCGAATCCCCCTCGCTTGGCGAGCGTATTGAGGCAGTCTCTAGCCAAACCGGTAAGTCGGTGACCGAAGTGCGCGATATGTTCGTGGCGCGTCAACCGATTGGTCGCATTGGTAAACCTGAAGAGATCGCTTATCTCGCGGTGTATTTGGCCTCAGACGAGTCGTCCTTTACAACGGGCACCTCGCAGATTATTGATGGCGGTTGGTCGTTGTAACGCATGCGGTGCTGAGAAGCTAGTGTGCTCGCTTGCTATGAGAATTTTGTCTGTTTTGTATTTTGATCGATTTGATAGCTTGACCTTAATTTTTCATTTTTTCAACACGAAGGAAACCGCATGAAACTCGTACGCTATGGTGCCAAGGGTAAAGAGAAGCCAGGTTTGATTGATAAAGAAGGCAAACTGCGTGACTTGTCAGGCGTGATCGCCGACATCACCAACGATCAGTTGTCATCTGC
>CAMEAW010000116.1 GCA_945911685.1 Bordetella parapertussis | reverse complement strand
GGAGGGGGTATTGCAACGTTATCGGCTAGTGCAATTGCGATGTGCTTATCGATGTTTTTGTGCTCGCTGAAATGACGGCAAAGCTAGAGGCTGTTGTCGAAACCTTGGCAACCCGCGATGATCTAGCTCGGTTTGAGGTGGTCTTTTGTCGCGAACTGTCTGCTCAGGCTTGGAAAATACTTTCAACCTTGATTGGTGCGTCAACTGGTTTAGTGGTCGTGACTTACCACTTGGTTAAAAATGTTGGGTAGGGAGGGTGCCCCTGTACATTTCGTCATTTGATTTATAAAAGCAAGAACATGGCTCGCTCCTCTACGTCGCAAGACGCACGAGCGGGTTTTCTTTTTTATGGCGTCAAAATAGGTCTCGACGTACGGCAAACCTTATCTTTTTTTAACAAGGGCATCAGAGTCGTCGGTCATCGCCTGAATAATGAAAAGTCGCAGACGTTCAAGGCGCCCCAAACGAATCATGTCGCGAGGTGACACATCGCCGAGCAGCGGGTTGCGCGCTTTAAACCATGAAGCGGTTTTTGTTGCGTCTCCGTCAAATTGTTTGGCGACTAAGTTGATTGTGGCAGCGGTCTCTTCTAAGCGAACCCGTACTTGTTCTGGGATGTGATTGTCATAACGAACTGAGGTTTCACTGACCGCTGAAATTCTGCCAATATCGGATTTTTTGAGGGACAGAAATTGAGCTGCTTTCTTAGCATCGAAGCCTTGGCCGTGGCCAAACTGTAGGATATCTTCGGGCGCGGCGTTGAAAAGTACAACGTTAGCTATGCGGGCTACTGAATGCGCTGCTGCGGGTGATCTCATATTAATTTTCTCTCAATCTTTTAACACTAAGCACGATCAAACTATGTTTAAACCGCTTTCTAAATATCTTTCTACACGAAGAATCTCTTTTACGACGTCCAGCCTGAGTCTGAGGCCTGCGAGTTGTAACTCAATTTATGCGCAAGTTGCAATTGCTAACAATTCAGTAACCAAAAAGACGTAATAGAAACGCTTTTCTTGATAGAAATCGTCATGATATTGGCTGGCATTATGAAGAGATAAAAATGTATCGAGTAGGTCTCGCGTTCTGGAAACTAGCTGCCCGTCTCGGTGTCCCGTTATCGCTCAGGATTCAGATCATGCACGATGACGAGGCTGATGTGTATATCGCAACAAGTACAGATTTGGCAGGGTTAGTCACCGAGGCCCCTAGTCTCGTTGAGCTAATGTTTAGTGTTCGTAATTGTTCGGAGATGCTGATTGAACATGCGCTGCACAGGCCGCTCAAACGCACCGCTACGGTGGTGTGGGATGGCACTGTAGAACGAACCATTAATTTTGTGACGCCATGAATCTATGTGAAATCTGTGCGCTAGTGCAAAGCCGTCGAGAACAACTTGGGTTAACTCAGCTTCAATTGACGCGATTGGCAGGGCTTTCGCGTGAGACGGTTAGTCAGCTTGAGGAGGGCACGCTCAAAGAACTTGGTGTCAATAAGCTGCTGATTCTCTTTGACCTGTTAGGTCTAGACTTGGCTTCTGGGCAGCCTAAGCAGTTGCGTCATGCTCTGCAAATGGCCAGCCAATCTGCCAGTGTGAGTTACAAAACTGTGATGCAACCTAAAGAGCTGCAAACGGCTTTAGTTTCGGGGGTTGTGCCGGTTAGTTTGACTGCTCACATTGCAACATTTTTAGACGAAGCGCCGCTTGCGCTTTTAGTCGCAGCGGTTCAAGAAGCCGCGCAGCGCGGTCGGGTGCCGATGAAGTTGATCTGGCAGCATCTTGAGCAGTGGGCAGTTGAGTTTCAGTCGCCCCGAGCAGTGTGGGCCAAAGAATTGAAGCTAAATTTAAGCGTGCTAAGTTCCAAGAAATTGTTAAGTGGCTAAAAGTTAATTATGAAAGAAATCATCAAAAAATGGGGTAATAGCGCCGCGTTGCGACTGCCTAGTTCAGTCATGGAGCTCGCCCAGTTAACGCTAGGTCAGGCTGTCAATATCAATGTGCTTAATGGCAAGATTGTCATTGAACCGATTGTGTCGAAAAAAACAAGACTTGACGAGTTATTAGCTGGAATCACGCCTGACAATATTCATGCTGAAGAATTTTCTGAAGAAGATTGGAGTGCTATCCAAGAAACTTTGTATCTATTAGAAATTCCCGGTATGCGTGAGTCGATTAAAGACGCAATGGCTCAGCCGCTTGAATAACCAACCAATCCATTGACAGCAAAGGCATCGGTATCTGTCTCATCTGATGAGCCACCAACGCGCGCATACTGGTGCTGTGTCATCCACACGAACAGCCTAAGGGGCCAGTATGAACACCGCATTGAAAATTATTTTGGCAGTGTGTGCAGTCGTGGCCTCAAGCGCGTCGCTGGCGTGCACGGGCTACTCTGGCCCAGGCGGGCCTTGCTTTACAGGCCCAGGCGGTGGTCTTTACACCGGTCCCGGAGGCGGCGCCTATACCGGCCCCGGCGGCGGAGCCTACACAGGCCCCGGCGGTGGTGCGTACACAGGGCCAGGAGGTGGGGCTTATACGGGGCCAGGTGGCGGTTTATACACGGGCCCAGGCGGCGGCGCCTACACTGGGCCAGGTGGCGGTGCGTACACTGGGCCGGGCGGTGGTGCTTCGACCGCTCCGGGTGGTGGGTGCTACAGCGGGCCTGGTGGTGGCGGTACCGATAAATGGAATCGGCCTAATCCTAATTGTTAGTCAGACGCCCTCATCCCTTGGTAAAGCCTTAAATACTAGAGGGCAAATTGGCAGAAAATATTTACTTTGAAGACCCGAAGTTTAGTGCGAACCGTGGCCCTCAATTCACCGTGGTGGCGATCGGTGCGATCGGTATTGCCGCCGCTGCGCTAATGATCAAAGAGGGCATCGAAGACGTAGACTTTATTTACTACGACACAACAGCGATTACCGAACAATCGCTTATCAACGATCTAACAAAGGTTCGCCGGGCAATCGTGATCGGTGAAGTGAGTGATTCAAACGCTGAGTTATGTATACGCGTTGGGCAAACAGCTAAAGCCCTCAATGTTTTATCCATTGGAATGTTTCTACGGGCCGTTGATTCAAAGCTAAGTGCCTCGGTTGATCAGGCATTTTCTGAGGCGTTTGATTCAGTTGCTCTGATGTCGGCTGACTGCTTGGGATTTGCTGGTCACACCGCGATTCAGTTTTTGAATCTGGCGGTTGCTGGGTTTGCAGAGTCGCTTGGCCCTAGAGGGGGTACCACCCTCGCCTACGAGGACATGGAGCACGTTTTTACACGAAAAGGCCGCACATTCATTGGGGTAGGGGTGGGTACGGGACCTGACCGCGCAGGCGTGGCGGCGAACGCAGCGCTGACAGAATCAGGGCTTCGTGGCTTGGACCTAAGCAAAGCTGGCGGAGCTTTTGTGGTGATTAAAAGCAGCGATGACATGCTAAAGCAGACTCGCTTGGTGCTGAATACGGTGTTTAACGAAGGGCAAAAGATTGGTCTCGGTCGAACTGCAATTGATGTACTTTGCCTATTTTGCAAAATTGATGGCGGCAATTTTGGTGACGAGCTTCGGGTCACGGTTATTGTGACTGGGGTGACGTAGCAGTCGCGTCTAAAAATATGTCGTCCAGATATTAGCGACAGGCGGCTTCGCTGCATTTTCTCCATCCGCCAAACCTCTTATATCGCTCCCGAGATAGTTGATGCAGCCGCAAAAAACTTATACAATCATGTCATGACAGGATATTAAGTGTAGCAAGAATGAATGGCAAGCCGCAAAAAGTGCAAGACGAAGAAAATCGAAAATACATTGAGGCGATTGAGGGATTTGACGGGACGGAGTTCTTATTTGATGGGGGCTACAAGATGACAATCAATCTGAAGGTAGCGGACATTACAGAGGATTGTCCGCATGGTTACAACTATGAGTTCAATTTGTTTGCTCCAGACCCAAGCGGCAAGCCGGTCTTACGTGTTTTAGCGACGGATAACGCTCATGCGCCCATTGATAAAAAACACCCTCATGATCATTGGCACGCCTCTGCCATGAATCCGGCAGGAACCAGACCAATTGGTGTGAGGAAAGGAACTCATGTCAAAGTTAACTCTATAGAGGATCACCTTGCCCGCTTTATGGAGGCCTCGGGAAAACTTCTGAATCAATTGGGACTAAGTTCAGATATTAAGGTTATGACGCACGAACCAAGAGCGTCTCGCAAACATCAAGGCCTAAAGACATAAAAAAGATGGAAAACAAAATGAAAAATACAAAAGAAAAGCAAGCTTCAAATATCCCAGTGGTCACCCTGACAGATGCATTCGCAGCCATAAAGGCCGTTGGCCGTGGCCAAGCACAACTTCCGGACTGGGCAGGTAAGAAAGTTTATGTTGGCGCAGCAGCAAAGAGTCATTGGGAAAAGGTTGAAACAAATAGCGCTGGCTTAGATTCCTTTTCTAAACTCTATGCTGACAATAAAGATTTGATTGCAGCCATCGCTAATTTAAATCCAGAATCTATTACTGCGCTTGCAAAACTGATTGGTCGTGAAGAGTCCAACGTGTCTCGAACTCTGGGTAAATTAGAAAGTTTTGGTATCGTGCAATTGGTTGCTTCACCTAAAGGGCGAATTAAACGACCAACCTTAGTGATGGTGAAGGTTCGATTCGATTTGGATCTTTTGACAGGGCAAATGTCGCTAGCCGGATTGAAGCGCACGGCTCAGATTTAATGGCGGTTCGAGCTCAAGTTCGGCTGCGATCAGGCGAGCGTTTTCTCGTAACGCGTTAAGTTTGAGCTTGCCCGCTGAGCCTGTGCTTGATCTTGTGCTGCGTTAAAAAGTAGTAATGGCAGCTTGTCAATAAAAGCGCTCATTAATGGCTGTATGGCCCTAGTTTGTCAATAAATACGTAGATTTTGGCTATTTATGTCAATAATTTTGTATATTTTTTGAAAATGAGGAAGTTGAACAGCCTTGAAACTAACTTTGAATCTGCACGCTAACATTATAAATGTTAGCGTGCAAAAATAGTGTTACTTAAATGTGTCTTGAATAATATGCTTCAACAGTACCTAGATGACGTACTGGGTTCCTGAGGCTTCAGGCAAACTCATAAAAGCCAATCACCTACAACGCGCAAATGTTGGGACAAGCACGACATCACCTATGAACAAACATAAATGGGAATTTGCGCCGCGTTTTCGTCGCGATATATTTGGTTGGAAATCAGACCTGCCAATTAAAAGAATTAAAGAAGCGCTGACTGAGATCCGTAAGATCGCTCGTAAAGAGCCAGCGCTCGCGGCTGAGGGTGCGGTATTACTGTTAGAAAAATTATCACCCGCGCTCATGCATGTTGATAGTTCTTCAGGAGCCCTTGGTTCTGCTGTGAATAAAGCCATTGAGGTACTTGTTCCAATTATTGCGACAGGTACAGAAGACGCGGTCATCAAAGAAAAATGGCTCGATCGGCTTTGGCAAGCGATAGAAGACGATCAAATGCCCTATATCGAGCATTTAAAAACGTTTTGGGGTGAGTTGTGCGCCACCCGCGAGTTGGCCTCGCACTGGGCGGATACGTTTTTACCCACCACCCGTTACGTGATGCTCGAAGAAAAAGCCTTTGCCATCTATAACGGTCAAGAAGCTTGCTTATCCGCACTGTATTTCTCTGGTCGCTACGATGAAATAAAAGAACTCGTCACCCACGCTCAACACAAATACTGGCATGACCAGAGATGGTTGATTAAGGCGCTTTTTGCACAAGGTAAAAAAACAGAGGCGATTCAATACGCGCACGCGAATCGGGGGCCATACGTCAGTGAGTATGAGATTGCAGAAATTTGCGAAGATATTTTGCTCTCGTCTGGTATGCACGAAGAGGCATATCAGCGCTATGGTCTGATTGCCAATCAGGCCACAACAAATTTAGCGACATTTAGAGCGATTACAAAAAAATATCCGCATAAAGACCAAGCCGAAGTGTTAAACGACCTTGTCGACCGAGACCCACTAGATAAAGGTAAATGGTTTGCCGCAGCAAAAGATGCGGGTCTCTATGATCGTGCCATCGCACTGATTCAGGATAGTCCGACTGATCCGCGCACGTTATTTAGAGCCTGTAGAGATTATGCAGAAAAACGCCCAGGATTTGCGTTGGCGTCAGGGTTAGCCGCGTTTAAATGGATTGGCCTTGGTTATGGCTATGAAATTGATCAATACGAGGTTCGTGAGCTTTATCACGCGCTGGTAATGGCAGCTAAGCATGCGACGCTTACCCCTGAGCAGCTTCACGAACACCTGCAAGCAATCATTGAAATTACTCCACAAGCCAATCAGGTTTTTTTAATGGGAGCAATTAGGTAAGGTTTTTGGGATCATTGGGGTAAGGATTTAACATTCTCTTTGGCCAAAACTCGTGAGGCAAACGCGTGACTGTTGCACGCGAGCGACATCGAGGTTCGAGGTAGCATCTCAAGTTAAGAGGGGATCAGGCGGCGTTGGCTACTTGGCGCGCTTCTAACAACCAGTGGTGGTCTGGCTACGTCGCTTCAAAGATCAATAATTTTTCGTAATAGTTTCGGCGACACGCGCCATCGGCCGCCATCGCTGTCAATTGAAATGGTTTTGTCGTTCACGCGCACGACGGTGCCAAAATGTTCTCTAAGATATTTGTCAGTAAAGCCAACGGTGTCTCCGATTCTGAAATCAACGTTCGATTTTTCGGGCTTGGGCGCCGAAGCTGCCGGTGAAGGGTGCGCGTCGGGGTTAGTAATAATTGCCGCGTAAGGAAGCCACCACTGTTGACGGGTGGCTTCGTCTTGAATCGCAACTTCTGTTGCCCGAAATTCGACAACGATACCTGGGGTGAGTTGCTGGGTTTGATGGTGCAAGAACCTCACCCGTGACCCGAGATGTAACTGAGTGCGCACAGCGAGAATGCGCTGCGGATCAGAGAGCATCTGACGCACGGTTAGGTTAAGTTCATATAAGTCGAGACTAGGGGCGTTGCGTAACGCGTCGAGTAGGCGTGGATCCATAGATGTAAGGTTTGAGTTAATTGGTTTGTTTGTTAAACATCAAAATGCTGCGCCAAGCGTTGAGCAATATCCATGACGCCGATCACTTCGACCTTTGCCTGTACCGGCCAACCCGTTTGAACGGGCGCAACGATATAGGCCGCGTCGACGCTGACATCTTCGCAGGCCAGCCAAAAGCCTTTTGTGACTTTCGGTGCGCTCGAAAATTTGATTTCAAAACCTAGTTTTTGTAACCCTAATTCGACCACCACATCGAGTTCTGCGCCGGCAGCGGTGCGGTAAAAGTACATGGTCGCGCCCGTGGGTAGGTGCGCCGCGATTTGTTCAACGACGAAGCCTTCCCACGAGGCGCCAGTGCTTGGGTGCCCGAGTAGGTCGTTGACTTCGCGAATGCCAAGCAAGCTGTGTAGCAAGCCGCTATCGCGCACGTACACTTTGGGTGTTTTGACCAACCGCTTACCTAGATTAACAAAGTAGGGTTCGAGCCTGCGAACCATGAGGGCGTCGCAGAGATGGTCTAGGTAGCGCCCAGTGCTCGGGGCAGAGATACCCAACGACGTTGCCACCGCTGATGCATTAAACATTTGGCCGTGCAGATGCGCCACCATGCGCCAAAAGCGATGCATCAACTGCGGTTCGACCGCGATACCCAAGCTCGGCAAATCTGTATTCAAAAAGTGTCGTATCAGTGCGTCGCGCCAATCCCACGAGGCATTGGTTGTTTTAGCCAGATAACTATTCGGAAACCCGCCCCTTAGCCATAGCGTTTGCGTGTCGTTAAAGGTTTGAAATACCTCGCTTAATACTAACGGCGACATATCCACCAAAGACAACCGTCCGGCGAGGGATTGTGACTGCTTAAGCAATTTGAATGAGGCCGAGCCAAGTAACAAAAACCGACCAGGTCGGCGATCGGCATCAATTTCGCCGCGTAGTTCGCTGAGCAACTCTGGTTGATTTTGAATCTCGTCCAGAACAATCAGGCGATCACGATTAACAGCGAAAAATGCCGTGGGATTGACCAGTTGAGCCCTGGCCTGAGCGGTGTCTAAATCTAGATAGATAGATTTGCCTGACTCGCGGGCCAGGGTCTTAGCCAAGGTTGTTTTGCCGACTTGACGCGGCCCAAGGATACCAACAGCTGGGCTCCATTGAAGGTGCTCGGCAATTTTGGCGTAGGATAAGCGCTTAAACATCCTTGTATATTAAACATGCTGTGTTTAAATTACAAGGATAATTATTGTACTGAGAATCTTATACTTGTACGAGAAAGTATAAGAAAACTGTGTTTTGTAAGAAAAACTAGGGTTTTGTACGAAAAAGTTTGATGAACTAAGGGGTAGTCGTTGCCCCGTGTGCTGAGATGGCCTGAGCGGGCTAATCTCACTCGGTGAGCCACTGAATGCGGCATACTGTCGCAATACAAATATCGATCGCAAAGGCGGTAATCCAACATGCACGACATCATTTGCCCCCATTGCTCAAAAGCCTTCAAAATCGACGAAACTGGCTACGCTGATATCGTTAAACAGGTTCGTGATAGCGAGTTCAACGAGCAACTGCACGAGCGTCTTGAGCTCGCCGAGCAAGGCAAGCAAAACGCTGTCGAATTGGCCAAATCGCAAGCAGCTAGTGAGTTACATCGGGCTGAGGCCGCTAAAGATGCTTTGATCCAAGAGCTAAACGCCAAGCTCTTGGCGGCCGACGCTGCTCGCCAACTTGCTTTGGCGCAAGCCTTAAGCGGTGTCGAGAAAGAGCGCGATGAGCTCGCCAATAA
>CAMEAW010000115.1 GCA_945911685.1 Bordetella parapertussis | reverse complement strand
CCTGGCTTTGAAGGCTCGTCGTTCTATGCACGGGTCGACGAGAAAGCACTACAAGCGATGGCAAAAATCACCGAGGGTGAGTTTTTTCGGGCCGGCAACTCGCAGGATTTAAAAGAGGTCTATCGGCATTTATCGAGCAAATTTTCTCTTGAAAGGCGCGATACTGAAGTCACTGCCCTGTTTGGTGCACTAGCGCTTGTCCTGACGATCTTAGCGCTGGCTCTTTCATTGCTCTGGTTTCAACGCTCTGTGAACTTACGCTAGTCCCTCTTGAATAACCATCTTCAATCACTCACTTCACTCGCTCACTACAATCAAACACTTCGACTACTCGCTTCAATGCCTTCAGTCAATCACTGCAGTTACTCACTTCACTCGCTTACCTCAATCGCTTACAGGACCCTCCATGGATCGCAGAACCTTCATACTTAGTTCTGGGGCCGCCACTGGCCTTGCTCAGCTACCATCACTGAGCTTCGCGCAAACTGGCAAAGCACTATTGCGCTGGGTGCCCGAAACGGATCTCGCCTTGTTAGATCCGATGTTCACAACGGCGACAATTACCGCTTGTCACGCGCTGCAGGTCTTTGACACACTGTACGGCTTAGATGAAAACTACCAACCTCAACCTCAAATGGTGGGTAGTCAGACGTTAGAGAATAATGACTTAACCTGGAAACTCACTTTACGTGACGGACTAAAATTTCATGATGGCAGCGCTGTGACCTCAAAGGATATCGTCGCAAGCGTCATCCGTTTCGGCAAGCGCAACCCGCTTGGGCAAACCCTTTTCGATCTCATTAGTGACCTCAAAGCCGTCAACGAAAAAACCATCGAAATTACCCTGAGCAAGCCGTTTCCTTTGCTGATGTACGCACTCGCTGGTGCGTCGGCCTCGATCATGCCAGAACGACTTGCCAAAACGCCCGACAATGTCCCGGTGAAAGAAATGATTGGCAGCGGCCCTTATCGTTTTATCGCTGATAAATGGGTCTCTGGCTCACAAGTCGTTTACGAAAAATTCACTGATTATGTTCCGCGCACCGAAGGAGCGGTCAGCAATACTGCGGGGCCAAAAATTGCACATGTCACCGAGATCAAGTGGCAAGTCATCAATGACCGTGCAACTGCAGTTGCTGCGCTACAAAACAACGAGGTGGACGGTATCGAATCGATCGATAACGACTTCATCCCAATCTTGCGCAAAGACCCCGCGATTACGCTGATTAAAAGTCCCCTGCCAGCAATTTCAATCATGCGTTTTAATCACCTTCACCCACCATTTGATAATGTCCTGATGCGTCGTGCGATTCTTGCTGTAGTGAATCAAACCGAATACATGACCGCAGCCAATGGCTCAGATTTTCCTGAATACTGGAGTGATCAAGTCGGGGTTTGGGTTCCGGGTACGCCCATGGCCACCAAGGCGGGATTAGAGAAACTTACGGGCAAACGTGATTTTGGCCTTGCCCGCTCGCTCATCAAAGAGTCTGGCTACAAAGGCGAACCCCTCGTGCTGCTTGACCCAGTCGATTCGCCCAAGTATCACGCAGCGGCTCTAGTCACTGCTGATTTGTTCAAAAAGCTGGGCTTGAAAGTCGACTTGCGTTCAATGGACTGGGGTAGCTATTTGCAGCGCCGCAATAGCCAAGAGTCCCCCGCCTCGGGCGGCTGGCACGTAGGATTCACTGCCATGACTGGCACGAGCAACCTCGACCCGACTAATAATCTCGGGATTCGGGGCACCGGCAAACAAGCTTGGTTTGGCTGGCCCACCAACCCCAACATTGAAAAAATGCGCACAGCTTGGTTTTACGCCCCAACGCTTGAGCAACGTAAAGCACTCTGCCAAGATATTCAATTACAGGTGCTAGACCAAGTTCCCTACATCCCTTTAGGAGCTGCCTATAACCTCATGGCGTTACGCAAGGGTTGGGTAAACTTTCAGGCGCAAGGGCCGGTGTTCTATACGATGCGTAAAGGCTAAAGAACTCGACTCGGTTCGAGCCCTTCGTTAAGCACTGCGCAAAGACGTAGAGACAGGCACTGCGCAGTCGCTTCGTTAAGCGCTGCGCATCACCTTCGCTTTGATTCGATGCAACCAAACTGCAAGGTCATCAACGTAGGTGAACATAGCTGGGATCACCAATAGACTGAGTACGGTTGAAGTCAGCAAGCCACCCATCACCGCAATCGACATGGGCGAACGAAAGCTCGGATCCGAACCCCAACCAATAGCAATCGGAAACATCCCAGCGATCATTGCGATTGTCGTCATGACGATTGGACGCGCCCGCTTATGACAAGCATCTAACAGAGCATCTGTTCGTGAGACGCCACCGCGCCTAGCCACAATCGCATACTCAACCAGCAAAATTGAATTCTTGGTCACAATCCCCATCAACATAATCAAGCCAATCAACGAGGGCATTGAAAAACTTTTGCCGGTCAACAGCAGTGCAACAAAGGCGCCGCCAATCGAGAGAGGCAAGGCACCTAAAATAGTAATTGGCTGTAAAAAGTCGTGAAACAGCAACACCAAAATCATATAGATGCACAATAAGCCGATCGCCATCGCCAAGCCAAAGCTCGCAAAGAGCGCTTGCATTTCTTTCGCATCGCCGAGTTCAGTTTGACGCACGCCCGCGGGCAGGTTTCGCAACCCCGGTAAGGCCATCGCCTCGGCATAGACCTCACCCAACTGACGCGAGCCCAGCTCGACGTCAAGCACCACGTTACGACTACGGTTTAAACGATCAATCTGCGCTGGGCCGCTATCCATCGTCAGGGTGGCCACGTTACCCAGCAAAACAGGGCCGTACCGGCCCGGCACCGTTAAGCGTGCAAGCGCGTCAATATCCGTGCGTGCAGCGTCAGGCAATTTGACCCGGATCGGAATCTGTCTTTCTGACAAGGTCAGTTTTGGCAAACTCACGTCATAGTCGCCACTGGTTGCCACGCGTAAGGTTTCAGCAATACTTTGTGCCGTCACGCCTAAATCTGCTGCGCGTGCAAAGTCGGGGCGCACGATCAATTCAGGGCGCACCAAGCTGGCCGATGACAAGACATTACCCACACCTTTTAAGCCGCGCAGCTCGCCCTCAACCACATGCGCTGCTGCGGTTAAGGCAACAGGGTCTTCGCTTTGCAGCACGATCTGCATTTTTACGCCGACATCTTGCGGCCCAACCGTAATACGAACCCCGGGCTCGCGCGCAAGCAAGTTGCGAATATCAGCCTCAACCTCTTGCTGATTTTTTTTACGATCCGAGCGATGTACTAAGGTGACTGTCAAAGACGCCTTGCGAACCTCGGCCGCAGAGCCTCGAGCAAACGCATCACCAGACACACCGGCACCAACCGAGCTAAATACCTTAACCACCTCAGGAATCGTCTCAAGTTTGAGACGCGCACGCTCAGCCGCTAAGTAAGTCTCTTGCAACGTGCTACCCGGCGCACGTTCAATATTGACCAGAGTTTGGCTGCGATCAGCCGGCGGCACAAACCCTTTGGGTAAGAGCGGAACGAGTGCAATGGAGCCCGCAAAAAATAGTGTAGCCAACACAAGCGTCAGCAGTCGATGCGACAAGCACCAGTTCACTGATTTGAGGTAACGACGCATCACCCAGCCATCAGGAGGTTCTTGCGCTGACTCTGGCACCGCCTTCATCAGGTAGGCCGCCATCATAGGCGTCAGCAAACGCGCAACCAACAGCGAGGCCAAAATAGCGAGTACGGCGGTCCAACCAAATTGCTTGAAGAATTTGCCTGGAATCCCAGCCATGAAAGCGGTTGGCAAAAACACAGCCACCAAAGCGAACGTCGTTGCAACAACGGCTAACCCAATTTCGTCAGCGGCTTCAAGCGCGGCCTGAAAAGGCGTTTTACCCATACGCAGATGGCGCGCAATGTTTTCAACCTCAACGATCGCATCATCGACAAGAATGCCTACCACCAGCGCTAAAGACGTCAGCGTCACCATATTCAAGGTGAAACCAAATAAATAGATGCCTAAAAATGCCGGCAAAATCGATAACGGCAAGGCTGCAGCCGACACGATGGTGGCACGCCAGTCGCGTAAAAAATACCAAACGACAATCACTGCCAAAATGGCGCCTTCGTACAGCAAGTGCATCGAGCCTTCGAAGTTTTCTTCGGTTTTTTCAACGTTATCGATTTGCTCTGTAATCTGAATATCAGGCCGTGCGATCCGTAATTTTGCAATCACCTGACGAACTTCTTGGGCTAGGGCGACTTCATTCGCACCTTTGCTGCGCATAATTTCAAACGCTACAACTGTTTGCCCATTGACCAAGGCCATCGAGCGGCGCTCTGCAGTCGCATCCACAATGGTCGCGATTTGATTGAGGCGAACCCGACGCCCGTCTTGCAACGAGAAGTCGAGCTTCCCGAGCTCATCGGCTGAACTGGCCGTTGCAATGGTCCGCACGGCTTGTTCGGCGCCGCCCACGTCGCCCCGACCACCGGGCGCCTCTTGTTGAATTTGACGCAGGCGACGCGAAACCTCAGCAGCCGTCACATTCAGCGCCGCCATCCGAGCGGGATCCAGCTCGACTCTCACCTCGCGGGTGAGGCCACCCATGCGTTTCACTCGACCAACGCCGTTCGCCGTCAACAACTGCTTGGCTACGGTGTTATCCACAAACCAAGACAATGCTTCTTCGTCGATTTGCTTAGACGTGACCGCATAAGTTAACAATGGCTTACCAGCTGTCGTCGCACGCACAACGGTTGGATCACGCACATCGGCAGGCAGCTCGGCCCGCACGCGCGCCACAGCATCCCGCACATCGTTCACCGCCTCCATGGGATCTTTTTCAAGAATGAACTCAACGGTAATCACCACCACACCTTCAAGTATTTTGGTGTAGAGATTTTTAATACCCTGCAATGTCGCAATTGAATTTTCTAGCTTGCGCGCGACCTCAGTTTCGAGCGTCGCCGGTGCTGCGCCCGGCAATTGCGCCTCGACCGTCACCATCGGCAATTCAATGTCTGGAAAATCTTGAACGCCAATCGCTTTGAAAGCCAACACGCCTGCAATCGACAGCAAAATAAAAAGCAGAATCGCTGGGATAGGATTGCGAATCGAGAAGGCGGAAAAATTCATCTTTTTGTCTATTTGGCCTGAGCTGTCGCTGAAACTGCAACCAAGTCATCGTTGGTCAAAAACCCGGCTCCTGACTCAACGATCTTATCGGTGGCAGTAACGCCTACGAGCACTTCTATTCGCGCACCCACCCGCCGTCCAACACTGACCTTAGTCTGCACAACACGTTGATTTTCACCGACTTTAAACGCATAGCTGAAGCCATCGCGCATCACGACAGATTCTTGCGGTAACGTCAGCCCTTGTGTGGTCCCTAATTGAAATTGTCCGCTTGCAAACATCCCGGCTCGAACGGGCGGCTCGTCGTTTGGGTTCTTGGGTAAGTCAACAAAGACCACTGCAGTTCGAGCCTGCGGATCAACGGTTGGTCCAATCACACGAACCTTGCCAAGCATGGCGGGTGCACCCTTAGGCAAACTCGCAGGAAACACATTGACCGGCATCCCAACTTTAATCCGACTGAGTTCTTCAGAGGTCACCTCAGCGCGCCATTCAAGACGCTGCTGACGCACCATGCGAAACAACTCAGTGCCTGGTGGCACAACAGAACCCACAGTGGCCTGTCGCATTGAAATGACCCCATCGTCAGGTGCACGCACCTCTGCGTATTTCAGTCTTAATGCTTGAACTTGAACGAGCGCAGCCGTGGCTTCGAGTCTGGCTTGGGCCGTTTGCTCCGCTGTCAAATATTGATTGATCTGCTGGGCCGATAAAGCGCCCGAATTTTTTAGGCTTCGCGCACGCGCGGCATTGGCCTTCGCGTCGGCTAGCGCGGCCGTCGCTTCAGCTTGCTGCGCTTTTTGCACAGCTAAGTCAGCCAGCACGGTGTCCGTTGCAAAGCGCGCGAGTACCTGATCTTTTTGAACAAGGTCTCCAACGTTGACTAGCACCTCTGCCATACGCAACCCCCCTACCTGCGCACCGATCAGGGCTTCTTGCCACGCTGCGACGCTACCGTTGGCCGTAATGACCGCCGCGATTTCCGTGACCTCAGGACGAGTCACCGTGACGGTTAGACCGGCGCGTGGCGCGTCTTGACTCGCCTGCGCGAACTGTGGCCAAGCGACTAAGCTAGCCAGACTCAATAGACTGCTCAACACCAAACTGTTGAGCCTCGAGTGTGAGGTAAATGTCATGGTTTTGCGTTGCCTATAGTCGTATCTTTCAATGCTGTCTGAGCAAGCCCAGTCAAAGCCAAGGAGTCTGTCGCTGTCCAACCACCGCCTACCGCGCGATATAACGCGATCATTGCGTTGACACGATCGCGCCGTACTGAGGTCAAAATGTTATCGGCGTTTACCGAAAGTCGTCTAACCTCTTCAAGATCCAAGATGCTCGCCAAACCAAATTTAAATTTCTCTTCTGACGCCGTAAGAGACTGGCGGTAACCTGTCGATGAGATCTCAGCCTCAGTGTCGCGCAACGACAAACTGTTCAGGCGAATGAGCGCCTCTTCAACCTCGCGGACTGCACGACGCGCCTGAGTGCGGTAATTCACTTCGGCGGCTTGATATGCAATTTTGGCCGTATCAGCATTTGCTGCCCGACGGCCCGCATCAAAAATAGGCATTGTCAGCGAGGGCCCGATCGACCACGTTGTTGCACTAATTGCCAGATTAGCTGTGCTGAAATCTAAGGGGCCGATGCTTCCTAGCAGCGACAGTCTTGGAAACCGATCGGCCTCGCGAACCCCAATATCAGCGCTGGCAGCGGCTAAATCGCGCTCGGCCGCCGCTAGATCAGGACGTTGCGAGAGCACCTGCGCGGGCACTTGCTGCACAATCGGCATCAACGGCCGAGGCAATATCTTAGACTGCGGCGCCAAGCGTCGCCGTAAATCCTCTTCAACTAGGCCCGTTAATGCGACCAACGCTTTCACCGCTAAATCGCAGTCGGCTTGCTGCGCCACCCAGCGGCCCTGCCCCTCAGCAGCACTGGCGCGCGCGAGCGCAGCGTTGGCGGGTGACTGAAACCCCGAAGTTGCCAGTTGCTCGGTGAGCTTAGCGGTACGAGCGCGCGACGTGGCGTCTGCTGAGGCTAGAGCCACAAACTGCTCGCAGGCTCGATAATTGACATACAGGTTTGCGGTATCCGCAGCAACTGCAATGCGCGCGTCATGCCAGTTGGCAACCTGCGCCTCTAACCTGGCCCGAGCAGCCTCGCCACCGCGCGCCAAACCACCAAATAAATCGAGCTCCCAACTGGACTGTAGTTGTGCTTGATTAATAGTCGCCAACGCAACGGGCCCGCCTATCTGCAACGTACCACGCGTGACACCCGCCGAACCACTCACAGCAGGAAACATCGCAGCGGTCGTCCCGACTAGCAAGGCGCGGGTTTGAGCGATTCTAAGAGCCGCCTGCGCCATGGTGTTGCTTTGCTCTTGGGCAGCGGCAATCAAGGCCAGCAAGATGGGATCATTAAACTGGCGCCACCAATCTTGCAACGCAGCAAGGTCGCCACCATGAGCGATCGGAGGCTGCCATTCTTGCGGCTGATTCGGTACACGGGTGGCTTGTTGGGCGTCATAGTCAGGACCCAAGGTGATACAGCCCACTAGCGTACAAGTCGTCACGAAACAGACCGCCAAGCGGATAACGAAAACGGTCTTTAGCAGCATAGTGAATTAGGGTTCAAAACAGCAAAGTGAAGCAGCTCCGCCAACGGCGAAACTTCAAGAAATCTCTAGAAAAGAACGCCAGCTACGTCGCAGAAACCTGACGAAACCGCGAGTCATCTGATGAAACCGCGAATTTCTGACGAAACCGCGAATTCTGACAAAACCGCGAATCTCGAAGTTTAATACGCAAAGGCTGTGAATTTGACTAATCCTTGTGCAAACCACCGATGGCAGCAGCAAATGCCTAGCGAATACCCCGTTAAACGTAAAAATCATCCGTCAAACACACGGATAGCCCGCCAAATGCAGGAATAGCACCCCAAATCTAATAATAAAAAAATGCCGAAAACACAAAAAACCTCCTTGAAACTAAGTTATTCTTTTCTCATAGAAAATTCTGCAGATTACGGGTTGATCGTTTAGGATAGCGATCAATAACAAGAAGCAATGACTGGCTGATTTGATCCTCAAAAATTACAAAAGCAACCATCATTAACTGGAGACATGAAATGGGATACAACGTTACACATATCGCAAAGCGCCTTGTGCTGGGAGCGATGCTTAGCACGCTCAGTCTGCTCGCATTCACCGCGCAGGCTGCGTTTCCAGACAAGCCCGTCACGATCGTTGTGCCCTTCGGCGTAGGGGGCAGTTCTGATGCTCAAGCACGTGTCGTCGCCCAAGCACTCAGCAAAAAATGGAATCAACCGGTAGTCGTTGATAATCGCCCAGGTGGCCAGACTGTGATCGGCACCAGCCTGGTCGCTAAGTCAAAACCAGACGGTTACACCATCTTGTACGTCGCGTTTGCATGGATTAGCAATCAATTTTTAATCAAAGAATTGCCCTATAAAGCCTCTGACTTATCCCCGATCACCTCGCTTGGCACTTACCCCTTGGCACTGTTGGTTCGCAGTGATGTTCCGGCAAATACGGTTGCCGAATACATCGCCTATGCCAAAGCACAAAATCGCCCGATGAATTTTGGTATTTCTACGATTGGTGCAAGCATGCATTTCGCCGCACTCGAATTCTCAAATCAAGCCGGTGTACCGATGGTGTTCCCACCCTATAAGTCTGGCAGCATCGGTGCCTTAAATGACTTAATCGGTAAACAAATCGATGGCATTTTTGAGGGCGCGGTGTTTAAACCCCACGCTGACGGCGGGCGAGTCAAGGCGTTATTTATGGGTCTAAAAGA
>CAMEAW010000114.1 GCA_945911685.1 Bordetella parapertussis | reverse complement strand
CAAGCCTCTTGCTCTTAGAGCAGACGCCATTGCCGCGTTAACGAAAAGCTACGTTCTCTAACTTAAGAGGGTTTGATTTTGAAGTCTACTTTTTTTGTTATTGCAATCATTTATTGCCTTACGGCCCGAGCCGAGAATTTTGAAAGTCTGCTGAAGACAGAGAATCTAAGCCAGTCATGGAAAAAGGCAGTGATCTATGAGCCTGATTCTATCTTTTCCAAGTCGGTAGACTTTTTAAATCGACCAAGTAAGTATCCAGTGTTGGTTTATTTGCATGGCTGTACAGGGCTAAATGAGGATTCAAGAGAGTGGGCTAGAACAATTAAAAATCTTGGATTTATCGTGATTCAACCCGATAGCTTTGCCATACCTGGAAGGCGCTCGAACTGTGACCCAAACGATCAACGGCGGCAAGTCATAGAGGGGTTTGATAGTTTTAAGCTGCGCAATCAAGAATTGCTATACGCAAGAGATGAACTTCTTAAGCTGTCATGGTTAGATAAGAATAAGATTTATCTGATGGGCCATAGTGAGGGAGGCATGACAGTAAGTCGAACTGCTGTTGAGGGGTTTAGGGCTGTTATTTCGTCAGGTTACTGGTGTCATATGCGGCTTGAGATTAAACATGGAGAAGCCCCCTTTCTCTTTTTGAATTGGGAGGATGATCCTTGGTTTCGAGATCGGGCTGGAAATAGAAAACCAAAAACCTGCGAGCGCCTCGCGAAAAATCGAATTGTCTCTGAACAAGTATTATTAGCCGGACAAGGTCACGATACTAGCCTCTCCAGTGAGGCCAAATTAGCTGTCCGAAAATTTCTACAAATTAATCAAAAGTAACCGGCAATTGTCGCCAAGACCTCGATAGCCGCTTAAACGAATGATCAACATTAACGGAGTCCACATGACCCAAGCCTCGCGTCGCAATTTTTTGAAAACCTCTACTGTTGGCGCTGTGACTCTTACGGGTACATCTGGTTTAGCAATGAATGCGGCCCAAGCCCAAGCGAATAACCTTCAGCCAGCGATGACACTCAAGGCAAATGAAGTTTCCCAAAAATTGTTTGCAGATGATGGGCTAGCGATACCAATTGCTAGCAAACCTACAGTCTCAAAGTTAGCAACAGGTTTAGATCGTACGATGGTGTTAGGCGGCGGTGGGGAGTATTACATCGCTTGGTACTGTGGTTTTTTTCATGGCCTTTCTGAAGCGGGATTGGACATGGCCAAGATCCCAGAAATGGTTGTTGGCACATCTGCCGGATCTTATATGGGTTCGTCACTTCTTTCGGGGCAGTTTGCTCGTTTACGAACAGAGTTTGATTTTTTTGGTAAGTTTCCTGAGATCTTTGCCAAGATTGCACCAGTCTCTAAAGCAAATAACAGTCAGCAAAGAGCCAGCCAAATCAACATGAGTGCGACGGATGGCAGCATTGAGACGCGCAAAATAATCGGTCACGCTGCGTTAGCCGCCGACAATCCATTAGACGGTGCTCATATTGAACGGGTTGCCGCGCTGTTAACAGGTGATAGTAAAACAGACTGGCCCACAAGCCGCATGTTTACAACGGGCGTTGACTGCTACACGGGTGAGCGAATCGTAGTCGGACAACAAACCGCCAAAAAAAATAACATCCCCTTGGCACATGGGGCGGCGGCAAGTAGTTCGTTACCGGGTGTTGCCGGGCCGACCTTGCTGGGTCAGCGTTATGTGATGGATGGAGGCATCTGCTCAAATCCTGCCCATGTGGATCTAGTAGCAGGCTCTAAAAGAGCGCTCGTCATTACTTTGACAGACGGTATCTCGGGGGCAGTGCTGACCACTATTCCTCATCCGATTGCTCAAAATATTAAGGATGTAGAAGCAACAGGGACGAAAGTAAAGTGGGTCGTTGCAGGCACGCCCCCAGGAGTCGATCTTTTAGACCCAAGGCAAATCGCAGGTGCCTTACGTACAGGCTACGAGAGAGCAAAGATTGAAGCTGCAAGCATTAAAGAATTTTGGGCTTAAGATCTCAAGAGTGACACATTCTAAACGCCTTGCTTATCAGGCTGATCTTCAGCGGAGTCGCCGTGTTCAAGTTTTCTAAGTTAACCATCCCGATTATTCAGGCGCCCATGGCTGGCGGCGTCAACAATCCAAGGCTTGCTTCTGAAGTTTCTAATGCTGGCGGCGTGGGTAGCTTTGGTTTCGCTTACAGCACCGCACAAAAAATCAACGAAGACTTAGCGGCGACAAGAGCATTAACAGAGGGCCCTATTAATGCCAATTTTTTTGTCTTCAGCTCGGTTGATTTACCCGAGCAAGCTGTTCAACAGAAAGCCCTTGAAGCATTAAAAAATTTACCCCTTGCAGGTGAATATTCATTAACCATCCCTCAGGCGCCGTTTTATCCCGACCTTGATGAGCAACTTAAACCTGTGTGGGAACACTGCCCAGACCTCTTAACTTTCCATTTTGGAGTTCCATCGCCGAGCATCATGGCGAGAGCGCGCTCGTTAGGCATTGCGGTTGGTATAACAGCGACAAGCCTTAAAGAGGCAATGGCCGTTGAAAAGGCAGGTGCTGATTTTATTGTGGCGCAAGGCTTTGAAGCGGGCGGACATCGAGGCATATTTAATCCTCATGAGACGGATGACAAATTAACCGCGATCGAATTAACAAAGCAATTAGTGAGGGGATCTTCAATCCCCGTTGTCACGGCGGGCGCAATCATGGATGGGGCCGATATAGCCAGTGCCTTGAAGTCTGGTGCGGTGGCTGCCCAATTAGGAACAGCCTTTTTATGTTGTGACGAGTCAGGTGCTTCGCCTGCCCATAAAGAGTATTTACTCAAGCACCATAGCAGAGGTTCAGTGTTTACAACGGGGTTTTCAGGCAGACCTGCTCGAGGTATCAATAACGAATTTATTCGATTGATGGATAGCCAAATGGTTTTGCCTTTTCCAATTCAAAATACGCTGACAGCATCGCTTAGGCAATTGGGGGGTAAAACCAACAATGGTGAATATCAGAGTTTATGGGCTGGGCAAGACTATTCTAGAACTAGACAGCTCAGTGCTAAGAACCTCATGCTTGCCTTGAAAGAAGAGCTTTTGATTGCTCGAAGCTAATATCGGTTCATACAACCTCTATGAATCCCTATTGAACAACAGGTTAAGAAAATTGATCTTCATTCGTATAAAAGGCTTAATCGCCCTAAGCGCGCTATTCCTACTTCAAGCCTGTACCAGCACTCCTACGGCGATCACTTCTCACGATAGAATTAAATTAGTCGGGGGTTCCGCGACTCAAGCTGAAGGCATCGCACTTCTTGAATGCAGAAAGTTAAATCCCTTTTTTTTCACGATCAATCTAGTGAATGAACACCCTAACATCCACGGCAGAGTTCGTGATTACAAGTGTCAACTTTGGGAGTCTAGCGAAGACCTAACTCGCCCCACAAGTCTAGAACAAAAAGCGCTGCAAACAAGAAAATTTAGCACTAGCCCAACAGAAATTGAAAATGCTTTAAACGCTTGGGTCAGGCACAAAGGCGGTAGAGGCGGAGCTTATCCTGACTTCCGTACGGTGAGCGCGAATGGCGATGTCGTTGGCTCAAAAAGTGGGACATTACAAATCCATTTCGGTCAATCCAGTTTTAGCCCCATATTGATTGTCTCTGGGCGATACGAAGCTGTTGACAAAACATCAGTGCACCTTCGGATAAGAACCTTTTCAAACGACTCTAATAGTGAATTATTTAGTCCTAAACTTTATCAGCTATTGTTCAATCAAATTGCTCAAGAATTATTCACTTAGGCCATCAAACTAGAGCCTATAGAAATGAAATAGCACCAACATTCGAAACAAATCAACCTAAAATGATCGAATTCGATCAGTTATTCTCTAGACAACAAGAGGCTCTGAAATGAAACCGTTATGTTTTATATCGAGTGGAGTTTTGTGCTGCGCACTTCTTGGCTGTTCTTCGCCAGCCCCGTTCGCAACAATACCCGCCCGTCAAATTGAAACTCAGAAAGTGACCCTGGGCAATGTTCAAATGATTGTCAAGAAAGGCGCGAGCAGTGCAGATGTGATCAGCGCCCTTAGCAGCCCCAACATTGTCACGTCAAACAAAGATGAGACAGAGACTTGGGTATACGACAAAATTATGACCGAATCTGAAACGGCCCACGGCAACAATGGAATGGTCTCAGTTCGATCTACTAGAACAATGATCGTGGTAATAAAATTTGATCGTGAACATCGAGTAGAGACTGTTCAGTACCGTCAGACATCCTACTGAACGTGCTTTGATATCTTAAAAACTACCGCCAAATAAAATGCCAAATATTTATGCTACATCGCCAATAGCTTCATGCCTTAAGACTGGCTTGCTGATATTTCTTGGTATCGCATTAACCGCTTGTGCGCCCGCGCTACAAGTCAGTCGATCAGGAACAAGTGTCAGAGCCTCGACACTGAGCCTTTATGCCTGCGCGCCGATAGATGAACTTAGAGAAGTCGCTCAAGAGGAGTGTCGCCGAACTGGAAAATCAATCACGTCACCGATCCCGCGAAGCGTATCTAGTGGTGGTAATGCCTGTAGGAGCGGAAAGGCGCATGACGCTTTTTTTGACTGCGGGACAGCTCCAGATAACTCTCGACAGGTTTCAAGATTAGAGCTACGAGCAATGCAGACCCGTAAGTTCGCTAAGCCTCCTCAAACTGTCGCTAGCTCAATTAACGAATTGTATAAAGATAAAAGCCAACAGTGCGCTGGGATTCGAGCGCCCACTTACGCATGTCCATCTGGAATCTCGCACTCTAAGATAATCAACGGAAAGCCAACGACTTATTGCGCCAATTCGGATGGGACGCCCGCAGCCGAACAAAAAATGATCAAACACGCGGCTTTGAGTCCAGATGGGTTTTGCCTTGGCGGGGGGTATCAAACAACCTTCTCGCTGGACACAAACTATCCCGAGTCAACCACAACGACTCTGAGAGTAAGAGTGTCTAGTTTTCTGAACAGCTCGCAAGGAGAGGCTCAGAGTACCGACCCCGCTGTTTACAACAAGATTTTTAAAGAAATTGCTGATGGCTTGTTCATCGATGCCATTGAGTTAACACCCGCTGAAATGCAGTAGTGCTTAAAGTTGAGTTTCAACTTATGTCATGGATGGTGGAATTTGCTCTAATCCAGCGCATGTGGATTTGGTAGCCGGCTCAAAAAGAGCGCTGATTATCACTTTGACTGATGGCGTGACGGGCGCAATTCTAACCACCATCCCTCATCCCATTGCTCAAAACATTGAAGACGTTAAGGCTACCGGTACAAAAGTGAAGTGGGTAGTTGCCGGCACCCCAAAAGGCGTTGACTTACTTGACCCCAAGCAAATTGCTGATGAATTGCGTACGGGCTATGAGCGGTCAAAAATTAAAGCGGCAACAATCAAAGAATTCTGGGCCTAAAATTACCACCGTCAGCCCTAGCCAGGCGGGACAGTGACCCACCCCCGAGCATTTACACAGGGTGATTCGCGGGCCCGCATGTTCGGCACAGGCTGTTTTCAATATTCAGAACGCGACGATAACTTTTAGTAAGTTGAGCTTATCGTCAAGCGCGTGTATGTCGACAGCCGCGTTATTGAACACGTCTTTGCTCATGCTCTTTGAAAAGACCTTTGCTTCAGCGATAAACTCTGGGTCGGCCTCAATACCTTTTTTCACTACAAAATTAAATTGATATGTTTTACCCTCTTTGCTGAGCAAGACTTCTTTGGGCGTCTCGTCAAAAAATTCTTCTTCAATTAGGTAGTCGCGCAACTTAGAGGCTTCGGCTCTGGTGACGGGTGCTTTGTAAAAAACAGAACTTCCAGTCTTTGTTTTAATACTAGGCAATTCTGAGGCGAAGCTCGTTGTAGAAAATGCACAGGCTACGAAATACATCAATACAAGGCTGCAATAGCGGGCAATCATTATTGTGATCCTCTCGGTTAATTTTTTACACTACGTGCTGAAAACTGTTGTAAGTTGGATTTGTGCTGAGTCTTATGGATGCATACCGATTTGATTCTTATTTTACAAGCTCGCAAGACTGAGCTTAGTCAGGTGTCTATTCAAAGAGATCTTTCAAAAAACCCACCAATAACATTAATATCCGGTCAATACTCAAAGCAAAATAAGTCTAGATAGAAAGATTTAGAATACCAAAAATTGGTTATCCAAGGGGCTATTTATCCCAATCCCAAAAAGGAGATGTGTTGTGGCTTCAATTAAAAATTTAATTCTGGTTTTAACTCTAGCCAGTATGTCTCAGCTTGCAGGCGCTCAAGATATCGGCTTAACCAAACAGTTTTCTGTCTGCATGGACAAGTCGAACGGGGTGACGAGCAATATGATTGATTGCCTAGAAGCTGAATCAAAACGTCAGAGCGGCCGCTTGAACAGAGCGTACAAAGAGCTCATGGATCAGCTGCCTGAGCAGCGTAAAAAGCAACTGCAACTTGCCCAAGACGCTTGGGTCACTTACCGTGATGAAAACTGTGAGTTCTATTACGACCCAGAGGGAGGAACAATCGCGGCAGTCAACGCCAATGACTGTTTCATGTCAGCCACAGCCGTACGCGCTAAAGAACTTGAAACTCTGGCCGGTAGCTCGACTGCCTTGGCTGCACCACCTGCACCACCTGCGCCCTCAGCACAGAGCACAGCGCCAGCACCGAGTACGCCTAACGCAAAAAGCGCACCCCAACCGTTGACTGGGCCACAAAAAAATGCAGTCAGGGCCGCACAGTCATATCTCAGCATCAGCGCATTTTCGCGTGATGGGTTGATCGAACAACTTTCGTCTCAGGCCGGAAACGGCTTTAATGTCAATGACGCGACCAAAGCAGTCGACAGCCTGAACGTTGACTGGAACCAAGAGGCTGTGAAATCCGCAAAACAATACCTCCAGATGATGGGGTTTTCGTGTAACGGTCTCGTTCAACAACTTTCTTCTCGCGCTGGCGCAAAGTTTACTCAGCAGCAAGCGACTTTCGGTGCGCAGCGTGCGGGGGCTTGCTAAGTGGATCTAGATCTAAGGTTTCACCGAGAGGTAGATATCTCACCTTCCCAGATCTGGGAAGGTTTAACCAATCCAATGATCTTGATGAGGTGGTTTTGTCCAAGACCATGGAAGGTTGTTGAGTGCGAGATTGATCTGCGTCCTGGCGGCGTCTTTCGAACTGTCATGCAATCGCCTGAAGGCAAAAATATGCCTGACAACTCTTGGTGCTTTTTAGCGCTTGAGCCGCAAGAGCGCCTAGTTTGGACGAATGCGTTTGCTCCGGGATTTCGACCAAAACCACAGCCTGAAAATGAAAATCTTGGGTTTTTCTTTGTGGTTGATCTGAAGCTTGCCCCACTTCGTCAAGGTGGCGCCAGTTACACCGCTCATGTCATGCACCAGAACGAAGTTAGCAGGAAAGCGCATGATGAAATGGGGTTCCAGCACGGCTGGGGGGCCTCACTGGATCAGTTGGTTGAGTTGATGCAATGAATATAACTTAACCCATCTTTAGCAAAATTACGCCCAGAATGATGAAAGCAACACCAAGCCAGCGTACGGGGATACTGGGGTCTCCAAAAACCAGAACTCCAATCGTGAACGTGCCAACAGCGCCAATTGAGGTCCAGACCGCATAGGCCGTCCCGATCGGAATTTCTTTCAGTGAGAACCAAAGCAGAATGCCGCTTAGCGTCATGCTGATCGCGGCTAAAGCGATGCCCCATATTTTCATATTGGGGAAACCCGCGAGCTTTAAACCAAGCGGCCAGCCAACCTCAAACAAACCGGCTAGTAAGAGCGATATCCAGTAAATACTCAAGGGAAAATAAGTCCAAATAGAAAGATTCAGAATACCAGATGCAGTGAAACAGCCCTCAGAAGAGGGCTGTTTTTTTTATCTGAAGCGAACGAGACAGTTAAGCGGCTTTCGGTGCTTGACTAATTGCTAGCTTCACTGAAGCGGGTGTAAACGGAATGGTCCGCAATCTCACACCAATTGCGTCATACACCGCGTTGGCGATTGCTGCTGGAACAGTCGTCGGTGCTTGTTCGCCAGCACCCCAAACTGGTTGTCCTGGGCGATCAATCAGTGTGGTGATCACTTTCGGGACATCAGGGAAACGCAAGATCGGGTAGCTCGCCCAGTCAACACTCGTCACCTGATTGCCTGTCCATTTCACTTCTTCCATTAGCGTACGGCTGACGGTTTGGATCACGCCACCTTCAACCTGATTGATCACGCCATCCGGATTGATGATTTGTCCGCAGTCGTGTGCCACGCAGACGCGTGTCACAGTAATCTGGCCCGTGGTGCGATCGACTTCGACCTCGGCTACCGTTGCAACGTAGGTGATAGCGTTGTTGTAGCGAACGTACGAGATTCCGCGACCCTTCGCAATATTGCCTTGAGCACTTGCGGGATTTGGACCTGGGCGAGTTTGCCAGTTCGAAGCCTTCATCACCGCCTTCATCACGTCAAGCGCCCTAGGGTCTGACATATGTTTGAGGCGGAATTCAGCGGGATCAGCTTTGGCAGCCGCCGCCAGTTCATCCATAAAGGATTCATTGGCAAAACTGTTCTCGATACGACCAGGGCTACGCAAGTGCGAAGAGCGGAATATCGCCTGCTCGATATGCTTTGTAGTGACCTTAATATTGGGGAGCACGTAGGGTGCAGCCGTGTTTTGAAAGAGAAAGCCGACCCAGTTACCAGGGCGGGGATTACCCGTCTCGGCGGTGGCGAGCAACGGAAAATCCAAAGGCTTAAACGCCGCAATGTGGTTTAAGGCTATATAGAAATCACTTTGCCAGCCTGTCACATTGCCCTGCGCGTCGAAGCTCGCCTCAAAGTCCATCGACCGTGGGGGGCTCTTGGGTGCTAACGCGGTTTCATCGTGACGCATCCATTGCACGCGAACTGGCTTGCCGATCATCTGTGC
>CAMEAW010000113.1 GCA_945911685.1 Bordetella parapertussis | reverse complement strand
GAAATTGTGGGTGGTGATGTGGGTAATAGCGGTTTCAAAATCGGTGACAAAGTCTGCGCCTTGGTGGCGGGTGGCGGTTACGCCGAGTACTGTGCCGCGCCCATCGAGCAGTGCTTGCCAGTCCCTAAGGGTTTGTCGATGATTGAGGCGGCAGGTTTGCCTGAGACGTATTTCACGGTCTGGAGCAACGTGTTTGATCGCGGGCAGCTCGCGACCGGTGAAAGTTTGCTGGTGCACGGCGGCGCAAGCGGCATTGGTACCACCGCAGTGCAATTGGCTAGCGCCTTAGGCCATGCTGTCTACGCCACCGTCGGTAGCGACGAGCGTGCCCGCGCCGTTGAAGCGTTAGGTGCAGTCAAGGGCATCAACTACAAGACACAGGATTTTGTTGAAGAAGTCAACGCCTTGACTCAAAACAAGGGCGTCAATGTCATTTTGGATATGGTCGCTGGCGACTATATCGGCCGCGAGCTGAAATGTTTGGCGGATGATGGGCGAATCGTCCTGATCGCGACGCTGGGGGGCGGTAAATCTACCATCAATTCGGCCGAATTGATGCGCCGGCGCTTAACGATTACTGGTTCGACGCTGCGTCCGCGGCCCGTGGCGTTCAAGGCCGCGATTGCCCGCGCGTTACAGCAACATGTCTGGCCGCTGCTCAGCGCTGGCAAGATTAAGCCCGTGATTTTTAAGACCTTGCCCCTTGAGCAAGCCGCCCAAGGTCACGCCATGATGGAAGCCGGCGAACAAATCGGCAAAATCATCCTGACAACGGGATAAGACTTCCCGCAATACGGTGTGACAGGATACAATCTTGGGTTATCCCGACTTTATGTCGCTGGTTTTGTTTAAACAGCAGGGTTGTATCCTATGACGATGTCTCGCACGCGCTTGGTAATGGGTAACTGGAAAATGCACGGCAACTTGGCTGACAACGCCAAACTGCTGGCAGGCTTGCGTGCGGGTGCCGCCTCGGCTGCTGTGGGTACGCAATTGGCAGTCTGTGTGCCGTTTCCCTACCTTGCGCAAGCGGCTGAAGCCTTAAAGGGTTCGGTCGTCGCATGGGGTGCGCAAGATATCAGTGCGCAGGCACAAGGTGCTTTCACCGGCGAAGTGTCTGGTGCAATGCTCAAAGATTTTGCATGCCGCTATGCTTTGGTTGGCCATTCAGAAAGGCGTTCTTTGCATGGTGAGTCTGATCAGTTGGTGGCAGATAAAGCCAAGGCAGCCTTAACGTCTGATCTAACGCCTGTGGTGTGTGTGGGTGAGTCGTTGGCCGAGCGTGATGCCAACCAAGTCATGGTCGTGATTCAGCGGCAATTGGCCCCAGTGCTGGCGCTAGGCGCAGATGCTGTCAATAAAATGGTGGTTGCCTACGAGCCCGTTTGGGCGATTGGTACGGGCCGCACGGCGACACCCGAGCAGGCACAAGAGGTACATGCCGCGATCCGGGCTGCTTTGCAGGCGATTGGCGCAGGTCAAGTTCAAGTTTTGTATGGTGGCAGCGTGAAAGCTGCGAATGCCGCCAGTTTGTTTGCGATGTCTGATATCGACGGTGCGTTAGTCGGTGGGGCGTCTTTAGTGGCTGAAGATTTTCTGGCGATTGCGGCATAACGCAGCAGTTGCAGTGATGAATTTGGTCGTTTAGTTTTCGGAGTCTCTCAATGTCTTGGATGTTTACTCTTTTGTTGGTTGTGCAGATTCTGTCTTCGCTAACCATTATTTCGTTGGTGTTGCTGCAACAAGGCAAGGGCGCCGATATGGGCTCAGCGTTTGGCAGCGGTTCGGCTGGTAGCCTGTTTGGCGCCACGGGCGCTGCAAACTTTATGTCGCGTGCTACTAAATGGGCGGCGGTGGTGTTTTTTATCACGACCATTGGTTTGGCCTACGTCACAAATCGTGGCACCAAAGGGCAAGATACCGGGATTATGCAAAACTTTTCGCAGACAGCTCCGGTGGCGCCGCCTGCAGGTTCAGCCGTGCCAGGTTTGCCAAGCACTGTTGCACCAACGCCAGGCTCGTCAGTGCCTGTTAACTCAGTGCCAAGCGTTCCTGGTGCACCTGCTACAGCGATCCCCGGTGTGGTGCCAAGTCCCTCAGCACCCGCAGTGCCCGCTGCGCCTGCAACAAAGTAATTGTGTCTGCAGGCTGGGGCGCAAGTTTGCCTCTGCGTGCTACACTCTCGCGCTGACTGAAACTGCGGTTTAGTCTTCAGGCAGCCAGTGCAAAAACTGCGGTTTGACCTCAACGCAGTGAGTAAAAAAGCCCTTGCAAGAGCTATTAAAAATACCTTGTCAGTGGTTCAAAGTATCCGCAGTACACGTGCCGACGTGGTGGAATTGGTAGACACGCTATCTTGAGGGGGTAGTGGCGAAAGCTGTGCGAGTTCGAGTCTCGCCGTCGGCACCATCATAAAGCTTTGAATAGCTTCAGTCGCAGTGGGCCTAGCGCTCAGCCGGCCTTTAAAAAATTTCCCTTTATTGATCTAGATCAAGCTCCCACAGTTTTGATTCTGCTGTTGTGCGTTGCAGACTCCTACACTGAAGCCTCGTTATCCCTCAGGAGCAGATCATGAAATTATTAGTCGCCACCGATGGTTCAAAAAGTGCTTTGCGCGCTGTTAAACGTGCGATTGAGTTGATTGAACAAAGTACAGCAAAGACCAACTCTATTACTTTAATTAGCGTGCACGACGACGCTGGGATTCGCCATGCCAAAGCCTTTGTGGGTAGCTCGGCCGTGAGTGATTATTTGCGCGAACTGAGTGATAAAGAACTTAAGCCTGCGATGAAGGCTTTAGACGCTTCAGGTATCAAGCACGATATGGCGATTTTAATTGGCAACGTATCGCGCGAAATTTTGAGTTTTGCCGACAAAGGCAAATACGACATGATTGTGTTGGGGTCGAAAGGTCGTGGCGCTATTGCTGACTTTTTACTAGGCTCGGTGGCGCAGCGTGTTTTAGCGCACGCTTCGCAGCCTGTTCTTTTGGTGAAGTAAGCAGCATCACAAGGCCCTGGCTGGCAAGTGCTGGGGCCCTGTGCAGGCTCTAATCGCGGCTTGTGGCCGGGCATGGTAAGTTCATGGTGTTGCAATTTTTAAGGTGCCCAATCATGTCCTTTATCGCCGACCGCATGAATCGTATCAAACCCTCCCCCAGTTCGATGGCAACGCAACGCTCACGCGCGTTGAAGGCCGCTGGCCATGATGTGGTGGGCCTTACCGCGGGCGAGCCCGATTTTGATACGCCGCCTAATGTGATCGAAGCCGTCGCGCGTGCGATGGCTGCTTCAAAAACCAAGTACACCGACATTGGGGGTACGCCTGAACTGAAGGCCGCAGTACGCGATAAATTTAAGCGTGAAAATCAGCTTGAGTACTCAACCGCCGAAGTGATTGTGGGTACCGGTGGCAAACAAGTGATTTTTAATGCGTTGATGGCGACGGTACAAAAGGGTGTTGAGGTCATTGTGCCCGCGCCGTTTTATGTCTCGTATCCCGATATCGTGCTGTTAGCGGGGGGCACGCCGGTGCCCGTGACGTGTCCGCCAGAAAAAGGCTTTAAGTTACAGCCCGAAGATCTTGAAAAAGCCATCACGCCACGCACACGCTGGTTGATTTTGAATGCGCCCAATAACCCCAGTGGTGCGGTGTATTCGCGTCAAGAGTTACGTGCCTTAGCGGACGTCTTAGTGCGGCACCCGCAGGTCTGGGTGTTGTCAGATGATATTTACGAACACGTTCTTTTTGACGGCAGAGAGTTTTGTACGATGGCGCAGGTGGCGCCCGAGCTGAAAGAGCGCACCTTAACCGTCAATGGGGTGTCAAAAGCTTATGCGATGACAGGTTGGCGCATTGGTTATTGCGTGGGCCCGCTTGAGTTAATTAAAGCGATGACAAAACTACAGTCTCAAAGCACCTCAAATCCTTCATCGATCGGGCAGGCTGCCGCGCTTGAAGCGTTGACGGGGCCGCAGGGTTTTATTGCCGAGCGCACTAAAATATTTCAAGACAGGCGCGATGCGGTGGTGGCGCAGCTCAATGCCATCCCCGGTATTACGTGCCACTTACCCGAAGGTGCGTTCTATGTGTTTCCGTCTTGCGCGGGGATCATAGGCAAAACAACGCCCTCAGGGCAGGTGCTCAAGACCGATGAGGATTTTGTGTTGTATCTGCTTGATTCAGAAAAATTAGCAGGGGTGCACGGTGCGGCGTATGGCTCAACGCCTTTTTTCCGCTTTTCTTTTGCAACCTCGATTGCGGTACTCAATGAGGGCTGCACACGTCTGAGGCGTGCCTGCGAACAGCTTACCTAAGCCTGCTTAACTGCGTTCACGTAGCGCATGCGCGCTTGCTCGCTAAACTGGCGCCTTCGCAGCCTTTGTTAGGCTGCTTGTGGTCGCTGGCCAAACAGGGGTCGTTCAATCAACCTTAAGCTTGATCTCTTTTGCCAGCTTCACGAACTTATCAATATCACCGTCAATAATCTTTTTGAAGGCTGCGGGCCCGTCATTGGCGCGGGTGTAGCCCAAGCTTTCAAGCTTGTCTCTCACGGCAGGCGACTGTAGCGCCTTGTTGATACCTTCATAAAGCTTTTGTTGGACGGCTGCCGGCGTATTGGCTGGAGCAAGCAAGCCGTGCCACTGGCTCAGTTCATATCCCTTATAGCCTTGTTCAGCAACTGTCGGCACATCAGGCAGCTGACCAAAACGCGCGGCCGAGGTCACCGCTAGCGCGCGCAACTTGCCGCCTTTGATCAGGCTCATGGCGCTTGAAGCGGTGATGATCGCCAAGGGGATTTGACCGCCCACGACATCTTTCAGTGCTGGGCCGCACCCGCCATAAGGAATGTGGGTGATGTTGGTTTTTGCCTCGATATTGAGAGACTCGCCGGCCAAGTGTTGCGGTGTGCCGTTGCCACACGATCCATATGACACATCATTTTTTGCTGGCTTGGCTGCGGTCAGCAACTCAGCTAAGTTTTTATAGGGTGAGTTTGCGGGCACCACCAGCACAGAGGGGATGAACGCAACATTGATAATCGGTGCGAAATCTTTTTTGGGATCAAACGGCATCGTTGCAAACACCGCTGGGTTGATTGCAAACGAGCTGTTAACCATCAGAAGCGAGTAGCCGTCAGGCGCGCGCTCGGCCACATACTTTGAACCCACGTTGCCACTTGCGCCGGGTTTGTTTTCAACAACAGCTGAGTGCCCAAGGGTTTCAGCCAAAGCGTTGCCAATTAGGCGAGCCAAAATGTCAGTGCCCCCGCCAGGTGGAAACGTCACCGTAATGTTGATGGCACGATTAGGAAAGCCGTCGGCAGGGTCTGCGGCTTGCGCAGGCGAGCCAAACAAGCACAGCCCAAGTGCAGCAACGGCGAGCGTATGGCTCAAGCGGGAAGAGGTCAGGCAACTAAGGTGCGTGGTGTGCATGGGAGGCTCTGTTCAGAAAGGGACGGTAGACAAGAAAGTGCGGCGACAGCCTTTATCTTCAGCGCATGCGGTGACTTTGTCAATCAGTTGCTGCCCTGTGTCAAGAAGAGCCAAGCCTTTTGTCAGTACGCGCCCCATATAAAACTGCTTGTCACTGTCGGCGCGAGCCCAAAATGGACCTGCCGTCGGACAATCATGACAATCTGGCTCATGCCTTTGGCAATGACCAGGTGCTGACGCTATGAGCCAGCGGTTCAGGGCTTCCATCGCCAGTCAAGGTGACATCGCCCGCGCACAAGCGACCCGTTTTGAGTACGCGTGCGTAGGCATAAATCGTGCCTGGCGGGCTTTTGCGTAAAAAGTTGATGGTCAGGCTTGCGGTGACAGCCTCGGCGTTGCCAGTAGCCCCAACCACCGCTGCGTACATGGCCAAATCCGCCAAACCCATGAGCATAGGGCCAGCCACGATGCCGCCTAAGCGCTGAAAGCTCGGGTTAGGGGGTAAAGATAGGGTGGCCGTGCCGTGTCCAATCTCTAAAATCTGGATACCGAGCACTTTTGCAAAGGGGTGATGGGTATCAAGGAGCAACAAAAATTCATCTAGCCTGATGCGAGGCGTGGTTGTTGTGTTGGCGGTCATTCGTCTGGTCTCTGTGTCCGGTCGGCCGGGTCGACCGATTCATGGAGTGGGGCTGCAATAGCACTGTAGCCTGAGAGCGGGTGATGGAATGATGAGGTGAGGGTGGAGGGAGTGCCACGCAATTAAAACGGCAATTTCAAAATTTTTTGGGGTTTTATAAAAATAAGGGTAAACCCTATTCTATTCGGGTCAAAAACAACAAAACGTTGCACCAAGCCAACAAAACACCCCCCTTGTGGCAGGTTTATGTCGAGAATCATAGCCACAGCCCCGGTTTTTTGATGCAATAGCGTCAACTTCCCTTAGCGGAGTTAGGGGGGCAGCGAACAAAACATCCGTTTGTTGCTCTTGTCACTCAAATTTACGGAGATTTCTTAAATGAAAAAGACTCTGCTCGCTGCCGCCCTGTTAGCCGGCTTTGCTGGTGCCGCATCGGCTCAATCATCAGTCACCTTGTACGGTGTGTTAGACGGTGGCGTTCGCTACCAAAACTGGAACCTGTCAAACGGTCCATTCAGCAAAGTTGACGTTTCGACCAGCAGCATCGCTGTTGTGTCAGGTACTCAGTCAACTTCACGTTTCGGCGTGAAAGGTGTTGAGGACTTGGGTTCAGGTAACCAAGCTGTCTGGAACTTGGAAGGTCAGGTTAACGTCAACAACGGTACAGATGGCGGATTAGGCACATGGCAACGTGCTGCGATTATCGGTTTGCGCAATAACTCTTGGGGTCAAGTTGATATCGGTCGTCAACTGAACTTGGCATTTAAATTTGCCGGTGGTCCTATCGACGGCGCCTTCGGCGTAAACGCTCCAATCATCAACATTTCTGGCGTAATGGGCATCACTGCTGTTCGTCAAAGCAACATGTTGATGTATCAATCACCTAGCCTGTCAGGCTTCAAGGTTGGTGCCCAGTACTCGTTTAATACTGGTTTGACAACAGGCAAGCAAGCATTGACCGGTGGATCTTCTGCCGACGCATCACAAGGCAGCTCGTTTGACACTGGCAACAACATGCGCAACATCGCAGGTGCTGTCAGCTACACAAACGGCGGCATTTATGTCACCGCTGTGTATGACAAATTCACTCCAGCTAGCAACACACTCTCCGGTCAAAACGGTGGTGGCGTGACTTCTTGGATCGTTGCTGGTGCCTATGACGCTAAAGTTGTCAAAGTTGGTGTTGCATACAACCAAGTTCGTGGCGGTCTGATTCAAGGTCAATCAACGACAGCAGTGTCAACCGACATCACTAATCCGTTCAGCGGCGGTGGTATCGTGTTTGCTGACGGCGCTGGTACAAACGCCTGGAACATCAACGCAACAGCTCCGATTGGTGCAAGCGGTCGTTTGGGTGTTGCCTATCAGGGTCAGTCACACATTGGTGTAGTTGCCGATGTTGGTGGTGCTACTCAGATGACATGGGGTCTTGGTTACTCGCACGAATTTACCAAGCGCACCAACGTCTACGCAATCTACACATACGTCAACAACTTCCAGGGTATCGCCGGTTTGTCAGGCAACACTGGTACTGTTGGTCTGCGTCACATGTTCTAAGCAACCGCTTAGAGTGCAAGCTAGCTTCGGTTAGCTTGGTGATGTACCGAGTTAAAACGGGCCGCTCTTTGAGTGGCCCGTTTTTCATTTCTCCTAGTGCTTTCGGGTAAAAACCCTAAGCGCGGTGTATACTTCTAGAGTTTTTGTAAAGCCGAGATGTCTAGATGAATCTGCAACAATATTTTCCAGTTTTACTCTTCATCGTGGTGGGTAGCCTGATTGGCTTCGCCCTGATTGCGGCGGGTTCTT
Source organism: Bordetella parapertussis (assembly GCA_945911685.1). Classification (GTDB taxonomy): domain Bacteria; phylum Pseudomonadota; class Gammaproteobacteria; order Burkholderiales; family Burkholderiaceae_B; genus Zwartia; species Zwartia parapertussis_K. Next base: position 1,231 of record CAMEAW010000113.1, on the reverse strand, counting down.
TGATCGGCCCAAATCGCCCCGATGCGCAAAAGCTTTCGCCCTACGAGTGCGGCTTCGAAGCTTTTGGTGATTCTCGCATGAAATTTGACGTGCGCTACTACCTTGTAGCGATTTTGTTCATCCTGTTCGATTTAGAGATCGCATTTTTGTTTCCGTGGGCGATTGCAAATGGCGCCGTCGGAATGGTTGGCTTCGTGACGGTCATGATCTTTTTAACGATCTTGACTGTTGGTTTCATCTACGAGTGGAAAAAAGGCGCGCTTGACTGGGAATAAATCCCAACAATCAATGCGGCGAATAAACACATGGCAATTGACGGCATTCTGAAGCAAGGTTTTGTCACCACCAGCGCTGACAAATTTATCAACTGGGCAAAAACAGGTTCAATGTGGCCCATGACGTTTGGCTTGGCTTGCTGTGCGGTCGAAATGATGCACGCAGGTGCCGCGCGTTACGACCTTGACCAGTTTGGTATTATTTTTCGCCCTAGCCCACGTCAGTCTGATCTGATGATTGTGGCTGGCACGCTCTGCAATAAAATGGCGCCGGCACTGCGTAAGGTCTACGACCAAATGCCCGAGCCGCGCTGGGTGGTATCGATGGGTTCCTGTGCCAATGGTGGCGGCTACTACCACTACTCATATTCTGTGGTGCGCGGCTGTGATCGCATTGTGCCGGTTGATGTCTACGTGCCGGGTTGCCCCCCAACTGCCGAGGCCTTGGTGTATGGCCTGTTGCAAATGCAAAACAAAATTCGTCAAACCAATACCATCGCTCGTTAAATCAAACTGATGCACTCGCTTACGTTGGTGTATCGGTTTAATCAGGCTTAAAAACACATGTCCAGGCTAGAAAACCTGCAGCAACAATTGGTGACACTGCTCGGTGAGCAGGCTCAACTCACCTTGTCTACCGACGAAATCACGCTTGAAATTGCAGACGATCAGTGGGAAGCCACCTGTTTGCGTTTGCGTGACGAGCCTTCTTTGCGTTTTGAGATGTGCGTCGATTTGTGTGGCGTTGACTACCTCACCTATGGTGCAGGGCGCATTGGGCAAGCCCCTAAGTCCGCGTTGGCGCCTGCTGGGCGTTTTGCGGTGGTGGCGCATTTGATGTCGCTCACGCACAACTGGCGCTTGCGTATCCGCACCTATGCCGTTAACGGCGAGTTTCCGTTGCTTAATTCTTTGGTCAATGTATGGCCAAGTGTCAACTGGTTTGAGCGCGAAGC
>CAMEAW010000112.1 GCA_945911685.1 Bordetella parapertussis | reverse complement strand
AAGGCAATGGTGTTTGCAACCCATTCAACGCATAAGTTATTGGCCGGTATTTCGCAGGCGTCGCAGATCATTGTTCAAGAGCCCGAAACCCGTAAGCTCGATCGCAATATTTTTAACGAGGCGTATTTGATGCACACCTCGACCTCGCCGCAGTACGCGATTATCGCCTCGTGCGATGTGGCCGCTGCGATGATGGAGGCCCCAGGGGGCTCTGCGCTGGTTGAAGAAAGTATTCGCGAAGCTCTGGATTTTAGGCGCGCGATGCGCAAGGTGGATCTTGAATACGGCGATGACGACTGGTGGTTTACCGTGTGGGGCCCAGACTATCTTGCCCCGCGCGGCGTGGGCGAGCAGGCCGACTGGGTGCTCAAGTCAAATGATCATTGGCATGGGTTTGGTGATTTAGCCGAAGGCTTCAACATGCTGGATCCGATCAAGGCGACGATTGTGACGCCTGGTTTGGATATGTCCGGTAGCTTTGGTGAAACGGGTATCCCCGCGGCCTTGGTCTCGAAGTATTTGACAGAGCATGGCGTGGTGGTCGAAAAAACTGGCCTCTATTCGTTTTTTATCTTGTTCACGATCGGCATCACTAAGGGTCGTTGGAACACGCTGCTGACAGCATTGCAGCAGTTTAAGGATGACTACGACCGCAATCAACCGATGTGGCGAATTTTGCCCGACTATTGCAAAGGGCATCGCCAGTACGAGCGACTTGGCTTGCGCGACCTTTGCCAACAGATTCACGCCGAATACCGCAAACACGACGTGGCGCGGTTAACGACCGAGATGTATCTGAGCGATATGGTCCCGGCACTCAAGCCCTCTGATGCATTTGCACAAATGGCGCATCGTGAGGTTGAGCGTGTGTCAATTGATCAACTCGAAGGTCGTGTCACCGGGGTGTTGTTGACGCCTTACCCACCAGGTATTCCGTTGCTGATCCCGGGCGAGCGCTTTAATAAAACGATTGTGCAATATTTACAGTTTGCCCGTTCGTTCAACGAAAAATTTCCGGGCTTTGAAACCTATATTCATGGTTTAGCGGAAGAGATTTTGCCCAATGGCGATAAACGCTACTACGTTGATTGTTTGCTTGAGCAGCCGACGAGTTGAATGCAGAACTTTGACGTCGCGGTAATTGGCGCGGGGGCGGCCGGCATGATGTGCGCGGCAGTGGCCGCGCAGCGTGGGCGTCGAGTGGTGTTGATTGATCACGCAGAAAAACTGGCCGAAAAAATTCGTATCTCGGGCGGAGGCCGCTGCAACTTTACGAACCGCACCGTCACGCCCGAAAACTTTATTTCGAATAATCCGCATTTCTGTAAGTCGGCGCTAGCGGGTTATTCGCCGCAAGATTTTATTGCCCTGATGGCACGCTACAACATTGCCTGGCACGAGAAGCATCGTGGGCAATTGTTTTGCGATCGCAGCAGTGAAGATATCATCGAGATGTTGCGCGCCGAGTGCGAGCTGGGTAATGTGCAGTGGCGTATGCCTTGCACGGTTCAGCAGATTGCGCGGGTCGAGACGGGCGCCGAGGGCGGCTTTGAACTTGCAACCTCAGAAGGGTTATTGCAGGTTAATAAAGTCGTGATCGCGACGGGTGGCTTGGCGATCCCACAGCTTGGGGCCACTGATTACGGTTTAAAAGTTGCACGCCAGTTTGGTTTAAAAGTTGTCGAGCCCCGACCCGCGCTCGTCCCCTTGACGTTTGATGGTGTCCAGTGGGCTGAGTTTGGTGAATTGAGCGGGCTCGCCCTTGTCGCCAACATTTCAACTGGGGCGGGTCGCCACGCGCCTGCCTTTCTTGAAGATGTCTTGTTTACCCACCGCGGCCTGTCAGGCCCGGGGATTTTGCAGATTTCAAGCTATTGGCAGCCAGGAGAAGCCATTCGGCTTGATTTGGCGCCCGGTCAAGATATGACGGCAGCGCTACTTGAGGCGAAGGCGGGCGGGCGTCAGCAATTGGGTAACTTGCTGGGTGGGCTATGGCCTAAGCGCCTGGCCGAAAAGTGGCTGGGCGAGCAGGCTGCGCTACGCATTGCCGATGCCCCCGATCGCTTGCTGCGCGAGCTTGCGGCACGCATACAGTCTTGGTCGTTGATCCCAGACGGTACCGCCGGTTATAAAAAGGCCGAAGTCATGCGCGGGGGGGTCGATACCAAAGGGCTCGACCAACGCAGCATGCAGGCTAAAACGGTGCCCGGCTTGCACTTTATCGGCGAAGCGGTCGATGTAACCGGCTGGCTGGGTGGCTATAACTTTCAGTGGGCCTGGGCCTCGGCTGTGGCCTGTGGTCGTAGCCTCTAGAGGCACAGGTTGAGCTCAAGCGGGTAAAAAGTGACGCAGTCGCTAAATGTACAAAGAGGGTTGTCCGAGGCCGTAGTTTCGCGGTACGATTGCATCGCTGTGAACGCAGTTTGCGGGAGAGTGCAGCGGGTAACGTAATGGTCACCCTAGTTTGCCGCCGAAGGCGCAATTCGCCCAGAATCGCTCAGGCTTCCCATACCGCAATCTGCAATGTTGCATGTTTTATAGGCATGCGGCAACACAACACTCTGGAGAGACCCGCGGCCGCATGGCCAACACGGGCGCCGAAGGTGCACACCTGCTCACACGCAGGGCAACTCTCAGGCAAAAGGACAGAGGGGCGAACGCTGGTGCAAACGCTTACGTTAGACGTGGGCGTTTAAACCGTTCGTCCTTTGACTGTTCTGGAGCTTTTCCATGTCTGCTACTTTAAAACGCACGCCTCTGCACGAGACGCATGTCAAGGCAGGTGCCCGCATGGTCGATTTTGGTGGCTGGGATATGCCCGTCAATTACGGTTCACAAATCGAAGAGCACCACGCGGTGCGCCGCGACGCCGGCATTTTTGACGTTTCGCACATGTTAAATGTTGATGTGACCGGCACCGATGCGACAGCGTTTTTACGCAGATTGGTTGCCAACGATGTGTCTAAGTTGACGCAGCCTGGCAAGGCGCTTTACTCCTGTATGTTGAACCCCGAGGGGGGCGTGATTGACGACCTCATTGTTTATTTTTTTACAGCTACGCAATGGCGTCTGGTAGTCAATGCGGGTACGGCCGATAAAGATATTTCCTGGATGCAGCGCGTGGCCGCAGCCGAAAAATTTCAAGTCACCGTGACACCGCGTCGCGATCTGGCGATGGTGGCGGTACAGGGGCCAAACGCCCGCGCTAAGGTGTGGGCCGCGCGCCCTGCCTGGCAAGCGGCTACGCAAAATCTTGGTGTGTTTTGTGCTGCGGTCTTTGTGGGTGATATTTTGGTGGCTCGCACGGGTTACACCGGCGAAGACGGTTTTGAGATCGTCTTGCCAGCAACTGAGGTTGCCCAGCTGTGGGATGACCTGATTGGTCAGGACGTTCACCCTTGCGGCCTGGGCGCGCGCGACACGCTGCGCCTAGAAGCCGGTATGAATTTATATGGTCAGGATATGGATGAACTAATTCATCCTAATCAAGCCGGCCTTACCTGGACGGTATCGCTTAAAGACCCAGAGCGGTTCTTTATTGGGCGCAAGGCGCTTAAGCAGTTTGCGGATCCCAAAGTGTTTATCGGACTCAAGCTGTTAGATCGCGGCGTGATGCGCGCACACATGGCGGTGCGCACCGATGATGGTTTAGGTGAGGTGACAAGCGGCACGATGTCGCCCACGCTCGGTGTCTCAATTGGTTTTGCACGTTTGCCGCTAGGTGTTGAGGTGGGCGATCACGTTGAGATCGATATTCGTGGCAAGTGGGTGCCTGCCGAGGTCTGCAAGCTACCCTTTGTTCGGCAGGGCGCTGAGGTCGTGCACGCCAAGTAATTGACGCAAGATTTTAAATTTCACACTTTATTTTTTTACTGTATCGAATCCCAAAAATTTCAGGAGACTTTCATGAGCATTCCTAACGATCGTAAATACGCAACCAGTCACGAATGGATTATGGCCGAGGGCGATGTCATGTTGGTCGGTATTACTGGCCCTGCGCAAGAGCAGCTCGGTGATTTGGTTTTTGTGGGTGACGTTAAAGTTGGCGCCAAGCTCGCAGCGGGCGCAACCGCAGGGGTGGTTGAGTCTGTCAAGGCAGCCTCTGATATTTACGCACCTGTCGCGGGCGAAATTGTTGGTTTTAACGAGGCGTTGAACGATGCGCCCGAAACCATTAACGCTTCGCCTTACGGCACCTGGATTTTTAAAATCAAAGCCAACAACCCAGCCGACGTCAATGGCTTGCTCGATGCAGCAGGCTACCAGGCTGTCGCAGACGCAAGTTAAGGTCAATCACTATGTCAAACATCATGGATACGTCAGGCGAGTTTATCCCCCGTCATATCGGCCCCAGCGAGGCCGATCAACAACGCATGCTCGACGCTATCGAGGCGCCGAGTCTTGAGGCCTTGATGCAAGAAGTTGTGCCCGCCAACATTCGCATGACGCGCGAGCTCAATCTTCCTGCCCCCCGCGCCGAGGCCGACGTACTGGCCGAAATGAAAAAAATCGCAGCGGGCAATCAAGTCTTTCGCAACTACATTGGTCAGGGCTATTACGGCACGCACACGCCCAATGTGATTTTGCGCAATATCCTTGAAAACCCAGCTTGGTACACGGCGTACACGCCTTACCAGCCCGAGATCGCGCAAGGTCGCCTTGAGGCGATCCTAAACTATCAAACGATGGTGGCTGATCTGACGGGGCTTGATATTTCAAATGCCTCGTTGCTGGATGAAGGTACCGCTGCTGCCGAAGCGATGACGCTGGCGCGCAGGGCCTCGCAAGCGGCGAGCAAAGTATTTTTCGTGTCGCAGCATTGCCATCCCCAAACCATCGAAGTGATTCGTACCCGCGCCGATGGCTTGGATATTGACGTGATCGTGGGCGATGAGCTGAAAGGTGTGCCAGACTGCTTTGGTTTGTTGGTGCAATATCCACAGTCGTTGGGCTCTGTCGCGGATTACCGTGCCTTGACGGCTCAGGTCCATGCACAAGGTGGTGTTGTGGCTTGTGCTACAGACCTCTTGGCGTTGACTTTGCTTGAGCCCCCAGGGCACTGGGATGCCGACATTGCGATCGGTTCAGCCCAGCGTTTTGGTGTGCCCTTTGGTTTTGGTGGCCCGCATGCGGGCTTTATGGCCTGCAAAGATGCGTTCAAACGCAATATGCCCGGGCGCTTGGTTGGCGTGTCAAAAGACGCGCAGGGCAATCCGGCGCTGCGTTTGGCCTTGCAAACGCGCGAGCAACACATCCGCCGCGAAAAAGCGACGTCAAACATTTGTACTGCACAGGTACTGTTGGCCGTGATGTCGAGCATGTATGCGTTATGGCATGGCCCTAAAGGCCTGACCGCGATGGCCACTCGGGTGCAGCACGCGGCAGCGCTGTTACGCCAAGCCCTGACCACGTTAGGTATCGAAGTGGTCAATGAAACATTTTTTGATACCTTGTTGTTAAACACCGGCGCCCAAACCGAAAAACTCTTGCAGGCTGCGCGTGCTGCCCGCATGAATTTGCGTCACGTGAGCGCCTCGCAACTTTCGATCTCGCTCGATGAAACGGTAACGGGCAGTGATCTTGAGCAACTGGTGGCGCTGTTTGCGACGGCACTGGGCAAAGCTGCACCGGCCCTTGCTACGTCGCTAGCCGGTTTGCCTGGCATTCCTGGTGCTGTGAAGCGCAAGCAGGCGATTTTGAGTCACCCTATATTTTCGAGCATCCAATCCGAAACCGACATGTTGCGCTACTTGCGCAAATTGTCAGATAAAGATTTAGCGCTGGATCGCACGATGATTCCGTTGGGCTCATGCACCATGAAGCTCAACGCGACCGTTGAAATGATCCCGGTGACTTGGCCCGAATTTGCGAGCATTCATCCTTTTGCACCAGCCGAGCAGACGCTTGGCTATCAAACCATGATCGAGCGTTTGTCAAAAGACCTGTGCGAAATCACGGGCTACGACGCGATCAGCCTGCAGCCAAACTCTGGTGCGCAGGGCGAATATGCTGGGCTACTGGCGATTCGCGCGTATCACCGTGCCAATGGTCAGTCACAGCGTGACATCTGTTTGATTCCTTCGTCTGCGCATGGCACCAACCCTGCTTCGGCCAATATGGTCGGCATGGATGTTGTGGTAGTGAAATCAGACGCACACGGCAACGTTGATCTTGAAGATTTAGAGGTCAAGATTGCGCAGGCGGGCGACCGTTTGGCCGCCCTGATGGTCACCTATCCTTCAACGCACGGCGTGTTTGAAGAGGCGATCACGGGCATCTGTGACATGATCCACGCCGCCGGCGGCCAGGTGTACATGGATGGCGCGAACATGAATGCCATGGTTGGGGTTGCTCAGCCAGGTAAATTTGGTTCGGATGTGTCGCACTTGAACCTGCACAAAACGTTTTGCATTCCGCATGGCGGCGGTGGACCCGGTGTAGGGCCGGTAGGTGTGCGTGCACATTTGGCACCGTTCTTGCCAGGGGTTGTCGGCGAAAACGGTACGCTTTCTGGCAAGGTGCCAGTTGGCCCCGTGTCGGCAGCACCGTTTGGTTCGGCCAGTATTTTGCCGATTCCGTTTGTGTATATTTCGTTGATGGGTGCGTCGGGTTTACGTCGCGCCACAGAGGTTGCCATCTTAAGTGCCAACTACATTGCGCGTCGTTTGGCGGGGCATTATCCCGTGTTGTATAGCGGCCGTAACGGACGTGTGGCGCACGAATGTATTCTCGATATGCACGATATCAAAGAAGCCTCTGGCATCTCGGCCGAAGACATTGCCAAGCGCTTGATGGATTACGGTTTTCACGCGCCAACGATGAGTTTTCCGGTAGCCGGAACCCTGATGGTTGAGCCAACCGAGTCTGAAGGCCTGGCTGAGCTTGATCGTTTTGTCGACGCCATGATCGCGATCCGCCAAGAAATTGCTCAGATCGAGCGAGGCGAACGCGATTGTAGCGACAACGTGCTCAAGAACGCACCACACACCGCGCAAATGCTGCTTGCCGAAGAATGGCATCACGACTATCCGCGTCAACAAGCGGCCTATCCTGTCGCGAGCCTGCGTGACAACAAGTATTGGCCCGCGGTGGGTCGTGTCGACAATGCGTGGGGTGATCGCAACTTAGTGTGTGCGTGCTTACCAATCGAGGCGTACGCTTAGTCACGCTTGGGTAGTGCTGTGAGGGCGTAGTTGTCACTAAAAGAGTGCGGTTATGAAGCCGCGAGCCGATGATTGTTTAGGCAATCGTCGGCTTAGTTTTGTCAAAGTCAGAATTAATTTTTGCCGCAGAGAAGAATCAACAAAGATCCGGTTGAACGAGGCGGTTAGTTTGACCGCTCGAGTTCTTTAGAAAAATCTCGCACGATTTTAAAGAAGGTATTCACCATGCCTTCGACGGCATCGCGCCCAATCCCCCCATACGCACTGATATCCATCTCGATCACGGCTTCTCTTTTGTCGTTCACGTAGGCGCGTGCCCAGCGATTGCGTAGGTTCCAGTCGTTGGCCACTTTAAGCGCCACCGGTTTGTTGGGTGAGTATGTTGCACGCAACAGCACGTCTTCGCAGCTTGGATCTGTTCCGCAGCCAACAAACAACATATCGATTTTGGCGGCTCCTGAGTCGCCGGGCGAAACCTTGAGTAAGGGATCGCCCTGCTCGTCTTTGACCTCTTCAAAAGAGAAGTCGGCAGCCGTCAAAATGCTAGCCAGAACGGAGGGGTCGAGATGCCTGATTGCTGCTGCCTCGTCGGGCCCATCGGCGCTTGCGACAGGCTCTGCCGAAAGCCAGCCGGCAGGCACCAGTGAAGAGGCGAGCGTGAGCAAGGTTTCTGGCGCAACAGGCTGCCCATTCACCTTAAACACGCTGTCTTTAAAGCTCAGTTGAATGACGAGGCGATCGCCCTTGAGGGTGCCCAGTTTTAATTTAGCAGCAACGTCAAGCGCAGCAGTGATGTCTTTTTCGGCGGTACTTTTAGCCTGTACTTGATGAATACCACTTGTTTCAAGACCTGTGGCCAGCACGCCAACAGCCATCGCGCGCGAGATGGCAATCGTGGCATCGATCGCTTGAATCGGGTTGCCGTTTAAGCCTATGCCATTGCTGCGCAACTCAACGGGGGCAAGTACCGTGCTTAAGGTGATTGAGCTTTGCCCTTGGGCGGTCTGCCAAACGAACGGATCGAGTCTGAGCGACGGATTATTTTTGACGAGCGTTTGTACGTATCCCCAAAACTGCTTCAGGTCTGCTGCCGTCATCAGGTCGGCCTCGGGCTCGTTGTTCAGTGAGCGCGCCAGCATCGTGCTGTACAGATCGGCAAGTGACTTGACGGTGTTGCTGTTGAGCTTGTCGTAAGAGGCCGTGAGTTGAAGCGTACCCCAGTCTTTTTTATCGATCGTTAAACGCTCGATATCGTAGTGAGATTGCCCGCTTAACAGGCCGTCTTTCTCATTCAAAATTAAACGCGTGTTGATTTTTTTGGCTGTGACGGTCGGAAAATTTAACGAGGTCAGCGTGAGTTCGCCGATGTCTGCGCCGCTTAGGCCGATATTCAAGCCTGACTGTCCTGGGTGGGTATCGGTGTGCAGGCGGCTTGACTTGATCTCGAGCGTGATTTTGCCATCGGTAATATTCAGCGCCTCGACTTTGAGCTCACCTTTGGTATGACTAAAGGCGGGGCCGAGTTCGGCGACTAAGGTGGCCCCAGCAAATCGTGAACGAACGGTGTCTTGAGTGTGGTCGACCGGGCGAATGATCCAGTCAAGTTTGGCCACGCCTTTGGCGCTGAGTTGTGTGCGCCCCTCAATCAGCGACCGCCCACCCGTCGCTTTGAATAAGGCTTCGGTGAACGCTGTGGGTTCTAAAGTCGTGTGAATTGACGCAGACAACCAATCAAAATTTTTATGTCCTATTTGCGCGAAAGAGAGCGCGTCGTGCGCGATGTGGTTGACCAGTAAAACTTCGGGCTTCAACGTCGCGGTTTTAGCGGCAGGAAAACTTAGCACGTACGAGGCTTGACTTGTGAATACACCCCGTTCATACGTACGCAGGGTGACGCGAGCGTGATCGGACCAGTTTTTTGCGATGTAAGTGTTGAGTGACTCGATCGCAGCGTTGGCTTCGGTTTGCACGCGCCCGCCGATATACCAGCTAGTGCCCGCATAAAGAGCAAAGAGCAGGGCGACTCCACTCAAGACCCCGAGAAGTTTTTTGTTCATCACTTAACCTTTAAGTCGATGATACTCGACCAG
>CAMEAW010000111.1 GCA_945911685.1 Bordetella parapertussis | reverse complement strand
GGTGTGAAAGACCCAGACAGTCGCATGATTAACTCAGTGATGCGCGGTGCTTTTTTAAAAGACGCAAATTTGCGTCGTGAGTTTTTGTCTCTGATTCGTCGAGAGGATTGAATATGTTAGTTCGTTTGCTTTATGTGAGCCGAGCGGTTGACCCCGAGTCGGAGTCCACCACGCAGTCAATTTTAGATTCTGCGCGCAAATACAATGCTGCTAACGGCATCACCGGCGTACTCTGCTACGGGGGCGGGCTCTATTTGCAAGCGATCGAAGGCGGGCGCATGCAAGTCAACAAACTCTATAACCACATCGTTTGCGATCAGCGACATGAAGACGTTGTCTTACTTGTCTATCAAGAAATCACTGAACGTCGCTTTGGTGGCTGGACAATGGGCCAGGTTAATCTGGCCAAGCTCAACAACTCTATTGTTATGAAATATTCTGAAAAGCCCGAGCTCGACCCTTACTCGGTCTCGGGCGTGGCGCCGCTCGCGTTGCTCGAAGAACTGATGCTGACGGCGTCTATCATCGGGCGGGCATAAAAAGCCGCTCGTTTGAGCGTGTCGTACAGTTAAATTAAATAAAGACAGTCAAATTAAACAAGGTGACGATTAATTGAATACCCAAGATCACTCGTTGTCGGTTCGCTTGCTGTTGAATGTGGGTCATGGCCTTGACCATATGTTCTTGCTGATTTTTGCAGCTTCGGTTGGTGTCATCGCCAACGAGTTTGGTTTTCAAAGCTGGGAAGATCTTATGCCTTACGGTGTGGGGGCCTTCGTCTTGTTTGGGTTGGGCTCGATTCCCTCTGGTCGCTTGGGCGATTTATGGGGGCGCCGCCGCATGATGATTGTGTTTTTTGTGGGGATTGGGCTGTCAACTTTGCTCACCGCGCTCACGCAAAATGCCTGGCAAATGGCGATTGCGTTGACGTTTGTTGGTGCGTTTGCCTCGATCTATCATCCGGTTGGGATTCCTCTGCTGGTTCAGAAATCAGCCAATCCTGGCTTGGCGATTGGTGTGAACGGTCTGGCCGGCAATCTGGGCGTGGCCTTGGCCGCCATGCTGACGGGTTTTCTAATTAAGTGGATTGGTTGGCGTGCTGCCTTTGCAGTGCCCGCGTTATTGGCTGTGCTGTGCGGCATTTGGTTTGCGTATGCCTGTCCGGTTGAGACTGAAGCTCCGGCCAAGCGCAAGGGTGGTGCAAAAGTGACGTTGACACCTGCGATGCTGGCGCGCGTACTTGCTGTTATGACTGTTAGCGCGGCCACGGGTAGCGTGCTGTTTAATTTTACGACTAACGGCAACGGGCAACTGATGTCTGAGCGGTTTCAGGGCGTTGTGTCTGATCCTGCGCTGCTTGGTATTTTACTGGCAGTCATTTATGCCGTAGCGTCGCTCATGCAGGTGGCTGTTGGTAAGTTACTTGATCACTTTGCTGTGCGTCCAATTTTTCTGGCAATCGTTCTGTTGCAAATTCCTTTGTTGGTGTTGTCTGCCTACGCGCAAGGTTGGTGGTTATTTGCGGCGTTACTGGGCGTAATGGTGTTTATTTTTGGTGCGGTCCCCTTCATTGACGTCATGATTGTGCGCTACGTCGACGATCGTTCACGCTCACGCGTGGCCGGAATTCGTCTCGCAGTCTCGCTTGGAATCAGTTCGTTAGCTGTGTGGTTGCTAGGGCCTGCCGTGAAAGGCTTGGGGTTTGAGACCTTGATGTTAGTGATGGCTGGGTTTGCTGCCGCTACGGCGTTTGTCGTTCTGTGGTTGCCTAGTGAATCCAAATTAAAAACGTAAGCGCGATAAGCGCCAGATAAACGCCTGCGCGAAGGCTGAGAGCGTGTTAATTATTTTGCCCTAGCTTGAATCTGCTGTAAAAATAAATGATTTCGACGTGAGACTTAACATGCTGCAAAAAATTGCCCCTGAAAATATTGCGAGTCTGATGGAAGGGTTGTCTCAATGGCGCTACCAGCCAGAGCGTGGCGGCAGCATCTCACGTGACTGGAAATTTGTCGATTTTAGCGAGGCCTTTGGGTTCATGACTCGAGTGGCGCTGCTCGCCGAACAACACAATCACCACCCTGAGTGGTCAAACGTCTACAGCCGCGTATCGATCACTCTCACTACGCACGACGCTGGCGGCTTATCATCCCGTGATATTGATCTAGCACAGCGCATCGATACTCTTTGATTTAGCGTAGTATCTTCGGGTAAGCTGTCACGAAGTATTGGTGCGCACTTAAGCGTGCGCGTGCATTCATAAAAATAAACTCGGAGATATCGCATGGCAAAAGAACTTGTAGGTTTTGTGGGCACCGGTCACATGGGTGGGCCGATGACATTGCGTTTACTTGCAGCTGGATACGATGTCTGCATTTATGATCGCGATCATAAAGCGGTGCAGGCCCTCGTTAAAAAGGGCGCTGTCGCAGCCAAGTCAGCGGCCGATGTTGCGAATCGCGCAGAAACTATTTTCTTAAGCCTGCCCAACCCCGAGATCGTGAATGCAGTCGCGCTGGGTAAAGACGGCTTGATCGAGGGTAAAAAGGTCAAATGCGTCATCGATTTTTCGACGATTGGTCCTAAAACTGCCGTTACCGTATTCAAAGGCTTGAGTGCCAACAAGGTGAGCTACGTTGATGCACCGGTCAGCGGTGGTGTCACGGGTGCCGCGGCGGGCACATTGGCTGTGATGGTCTCGTGCCCCAAAGCCTTGTACGCGAAGCTGACCCCCATTCTGGCAACCTTTGGTAAAACGTTTCACTTGGGTGAGGGCGCAGGCCAAGCCCAAACCATGAAACTCGCCAATAACCTGTTAGCGGGCGCAGCGTTGGCTGTGTCTTCAGAAGCCATGGTGATGGGGGTCAAAGCAGGCCTCGACCCACAAGTGATGCTCGACGTGATCAACAGCGGTTCGGGTCGCAATAGCGCAACGCAAGATAAGTTTCCGCGTGCAATTTTGACGGGCACCTTTGACTTTGGTTTCGCCACGGCCTTGTCTTACAAAGACGTGCGCTTGTGCGTAGACGAAGCCGAGGCCATGGGCGTGCCGATGGTGGTTGGTGCGGCAGTGCGTCAGATGCTTGCGGTGACGAACGCGACCTACGGCCCTGATTCTGACTTTACGTCAATTTGTAAAGTGGTCGAAGACTGGGGTGGCGTCAAAGTGCGCAAGGCGGCGGTAAAAAAAGCAGCCCCGAAGACTAAAACCCCTAAGACCACCAAAAAAGCGAAGCAGTCGAAGGCTTAAGTCGCTTGAATAGTTTCGCCGACCAAGCGAACCAAGAGTGTGTCACGCCTTAATCGTTGAGTGAGTGTCAAAGCGTGAGGGCTTAGCCCTTCACGCTAGGCGTGTAGGGGCCAGCATTTGCGCGGTCAAACCAAACGCTAGCAAGGCTTCAGGTAAAGGCTGGCCACACACCAAGGCGGCGCAGGCTTGTCCCATCGCAGGCGAAGTCTGAATCCCATAGCCACCTTGTGCTGCAATCCAAAAAAAATTGGGTGCACTCGGATCAAAGCCGCCGACTAAATCACCATCGGACACAAAGGATCTGAGCCCTGCCCACGTGCGCGTGGGCCGACGAATCTCGAGGGTAGTGATCTCTTGGATGCGATGAATGCCCAGTGCGATATCGAGCTCTTCGGGTTGCACGTCTTGCGGTTCGACTGGGTCAGCGTTTGCGGGCGAGCCCAGCAGCATGCCGGCATCGGGCTTAAAGTACCAGTCTTCGTTGACCCCGATGGCCATTGGCCACTTCGCAACGTTAAGCGTGGGTGGCGGGCTAAAGATCATGGCAGAACGTCGACGAGGTTCAAGATACAAATGCTGAGCACCAGCAAGTGCGCCGACCTGATCCGCCCAGGCCCCTGCAGCGTTGAGCACAACGCCGGTTTGATACTGCTTGCCATCGGCCGTATGCACCAGCCAGTCTGCTCCAATGCGTTCTAGTCTGGTGACTTCAGCCTGGCAAACAATTTCACCGCCATCGTGTTTGAGTCCGCGTAAAAAACCTTGATGAATGTTATGCACATCCATGTCATACGCTTCGGGTTCGTAGACGCCACCCAGAATTTTTTCAGAGCGAAACACTGGCACCATGTCTAGTACGTCTGACGCCGACAGCTGTCGCGCCAGCTTGGTGACGCTACGCAAAATATCCCAATGCTCAGAGAGCACCTCAGCTTGCCCATGCTCTGCCACCATCAGCGCACCACGCGGCGATACTAAGGGGTGGTCTGAAAACCCCACAGGCGGCTGCATAAAAAAGGCACGACTCGCCATGGTCAGTGCACGAACTTGTGGAGTGCCGTAGCTCTCCATGAACAAGGCCGCTGAGCGGCCAGTAGAGTGATAACCTGGTTGCGCCTCACGTTCAAGCAGCGTGACCTTACCTTGTTTGGCAAGCCAATAGCCCGTTGAGGCTGCAGCAATGCCTGCCCCGATGATTACAAAATCTGAACGCTGGGGCTGCAAACGATCACTCACCCTGAAAGCTGCCGGCGCGACACGTCAAGACCAGCGTGTCGCGGTAGCCGCCTGGCTGAGCAGGTTGAATTGGTGTGGTCTCATGTATCACTCGCGCATCGTCTAGTAACAGTAACGACCAAGATTCACTCAACGTAAACCGTTGCCCCGAGGTGCCCGTCGCATCGAAGACACGTGTCTCGCCGCCTTTGACGTTTTTGCGGTTGATCATAAAAACACCGACTAGGTCGACGCCATCACGGTGCGCGCCTTCAGGGGTCGGGCGACCAATACCATCCTTAGTATCAATTCTGAATTGATGTGCTTCAATGCACCAACGCGTGACCGCACGAGTGGGGTGCTGCGCGCGGTGCAGAGCATCAGCCGCGTGTGCAAAGGCACTCAACAAATCGATCCAGACGGCTTGTTCAATCGTATGCGCGTGCATGGGCTCAAACCAGCGTTGCATGCCGCCGTGTAAGGCGTTAAAGGATAGCGATTGCCAGTGCGCGCGCGCAGGCGCCAGCGTGAGTTGATCGTTTTCAAAAACAAAGCAAGAGTGTCGGCGCAAGCGATAGTGTCCGCCATCTTTTAGATAGGCGTCTTCAGGCATGCCTTCCCAGTCGGGCACAAGTGCTGCGAGCTCAGTGAGTGGGTGTTGTGCCCATTGCGCAACGGTCGTTGGGTCAAGCACCGCGTAGCCTTCAGCCTTGAGCTGAGGCAAAAGCTCTGATAAGGGCACGGCTACAGGAGAATGTTCAAGCATAAAAGATTTCACAATGAAGGCACGTCACAACACACTAGTGTAGTCAAAACAAGGCTGCGCGTATTAAAAACCGCAGGGCTGCGCTCATAATGACTCTAGTTGAGAACGCGTCTTGTTTGCCTGCGCGCGCAAAGCCTCAAGCGTTTTTTCATCCATTTTGTCTAAATTACGGTACACCATTGCTAAGCGAAAATTGTCACCAAGCTTGGTACGATGGCGGTCAAAGAAATCCCAATACAAGGCATTGAAAGGGCAAGCGCGCTCGCCTTCGCGTTTCTTTTTGTCGTAATAGCAACCCTTGCAATAGTCGCCTTGGCGGTCAATATATGCCGCGCTCGACACATAGGGCTTGGTGGCCAACACACCGCCATCGGTGAATTGGCTCATCCCCAAGGTATTAGGTAACTCGACCCATTCAAAGGCGTCAATATAAACGCCTAAATACCACTCGTGTACCTGTCTTGGATGGAGTCCTGCCAATAAAGAAAAGTTACCAATGACCATTAGGCGCTGTATGTGGTGGGCGTAAGCCTGCTCTAAAGATTGCGCAAGCGAAAGCTCAAGGCAGCGCATCTTGGTTTTCCCTGTCCAAAACCACTTCGGCAAGGCGGTTGTATGTTCAAAATAATTTTGTGTCCCGTAATCAGGCATCTTGCCCCAATACACGCCTCGTATGTATTCGCGCCATCCCAAAATTTGGCGAATAAAACCTTCAGCGGTTGCGATCGAAATTTTTTGGTCAAGCCAAGCCTGTTGCGCGCGTTCGACCACTTCGCGTGGGTTTAGCATTTTTGTATTCAGGGCAAAGGATATGAGCGAATGAAATAGTCGCCAGCCCTTTGTGCTTAAGGCATCTTGAAAATCACCAAAGTGAGGAAGGGCGTCTTCAATAAAATCCTTTAAACAAACCAAGGCCTCGGCCCGGTTCAGCGGCCACGCAAAGTCTGCGGCAGCGGGCGCACCAAAGGTGCTGACACCAGCAGTCTCAATGGTTGCCCATAGGGTTGAGTGGTCATGTCGTGGACGCTTGTCTTCCGGTTCGGCTGGGGTGCCTGACCACGCCTTTCGGTTTTCATGGTCAAAGTTCCATTTGCCTTCGACGGGGCGCTTCGCGTCGAGCATCAGAATTTTGTGTTTCGTGCGCATCTGACGGTAGAAGCGTTCCATGAGCCAGGATTTTTGCCCGGCAAATAGCGTGGCAACCTCTGAGCGTGTCGTATAAAAATGCTCGCTCGACACCATGGTGCAGTCAATTGAGCTTGCGCCGGCATATTGTTGAAGTTGTTGGTCAAGCCGCCATTCATCGGGCTCTTGATATTCGAAGTGCGTACAGGCGTACTGGGCCAGTAGTGCATCGAGATTAGCCGTCAGGCTTTGTTGATTGGTCTTGTCATCGATAGTCAGGTAGTGCACCTTGTGCCCGCGTGCCTTGAGCAAACGCGTTAAGTCGCGCATCCCCGCAAAAATTGCAATGACCTTTTGCGCATGATGCAAAACGTAATCCGTCTCTTGACGCATTTCAATACACGCAAACACCACATCAGCGCGTGGCTTTAAAAACCACGAATGCTCAGGGTTGAGTTGATCGCCGAGGATCAGTCTTAAAGTCGTCAAAGCGTGCCCCATTTTTGTCGGTAAGTTTCATCACGGTCGTGCTCAAGCGCCTGTTTTTCTATTCGCATCGCCCGGCCACCGCGCGGATCAGTACCAAGTCCTGCGATATAAAGCCAGTTGCCTTGGTTGCTATAGACGTCGTAGTCGATTAACTGTGCCTCAAACCACGCCGCGCCGGCACGCCAGTCAAGCTTCAGGTTATGAATCAAATAACTGGCCACGACTTGCCGCAACCGGTTCGACAGATAACCCGTATGTCTTAATTCACGCATGCCCGCGTCGATAAAGGGTTCACCACATTCACCCATACACCAGCGCTTAAATTGTTCAGCTTGCGTTTGCGTGGTAATGACAGCGCCACCGGCTTGTGCACTGCCAGCAGTGAATTGCGGTTTGCCTGCGTTGACATGCGATTTGCCGGCATTGAAATGCGTTTTACCGCCGCGCAGGCCCCTTTGCTCAACAGCAGCGCGCTGGCGTAAGCCCGAGCGCCGATAGAGTTGAGCACCAAACCTTAGATGTAAAAATCTAAAATAATCACGCCAAAGCAATTCAAACCAAATCCAATAGCTGCCGTCGTTGGCGCCATGCTTGGCTTCGAAGGCTTGTAACTGTTGGTAGAGCATCCGGGCCGAGAGTGCCCCCGAAGCCAGCCACACTGAAAACTTAGTCGAGTAATCTAAACCCGACAACTGATTGCGGGTGGCTTTGTAACTGTGTGCCAGTTGGCGTTCAAAATATTGCTGGGTGTGCCTGAGCCCCCCCTGAGTGCCAGCAAAATCTTTTGCAGTCGAGAAGGTCAGTGAACTGCGGGCGTCGAGTTTAGCGAGAGACTCAGTTGACGCAAGCGAACCCAGCGAATCAAGCGAATCAAGCGAACCCAGCGAACCCAGCGAATCAAGCGAATCAAGCGAATCAAGCGAATCAAGCGAACCCAGTGAATCAAATGACTCAAGCGAATCAAGCGAATCAAACGGTTCAGATGGCAAAGGTGATGTTCGGTCATTGACGGTCGTTCTGTTGTGCACAAGTCTGTCGGGAAGCGGCGGCACGTTTACTGGTGCGGCTTCAGGTGGCCGCACGAACGCTTTAGCTTTTTCAACGGCTACCCTAAACTCTGTAAAGACCAAAGGCAGTTGCTCAGTGGCAAACGGCAAGTCATGTGGATCTAATAGACTCGAGTGCCATAGTGTTTTGACAGTTAAGCCCGCTTTCCTGAGTCTGGCTAACTGCTGTTGCTCTTCGGGGGCCGCGATCTCTTCGCAAAAAATGGCTTCAACACTAAAATTTTTAGCTAGTGCAATCAGCGTATCGACAGGGTCACCTTGATACTCTAGCAAGTCGCTTTGTCGCTCACGTAGTTGCGCCTTGAGTGCTTGCAGCGCTGAGTGCAGGGCGTGCTTTCTGTGTGTCCCCATGCGCTCAAAGCCCCAACGGGTCTCGGCGTCGTAAGCGCTGTCATGAATGAAGATCGGCGCGAGCCGCGTGGCCTGCGTGCAGGCGTTCTTAAATGAAGGCTGATCACACAGACGCAGATCGTTGCGAAACCAATAGATTGCAATCATTATTTTTTCCCGGTCGCCGTGCGTCGGCACCGTTCAGAGCAATACTTGACGTTATCCCAGTCGCGTTCCCACTTTTTGCGCCAAGTAAAGGGGCGCGAGCAACTCAGACAGTTTTTACTGGGCAGATTTTGCTTGCTGACGCCGCGCATTGAAGAATCGTTTGACATCAGAAGTCTAGTGTCTGTTGTTGACTTGCAGGTGCTGAAACAGGTTTTTGTTTGCTGGTTGTCACACGTTTGCGCGAGCCATGTTTTTGCACGACCTCGCGTTTGGCGGCACGTACCTGCGGCTGCCCCCTGAGGGCATAGAGCTTTTGCTTAGCCGTGCGCGTACTCGCTTCAAGTTCGACCACGGGCAAGCCCAAGTCTTTGCCCACATACACGTTGTGTTGAACTTGCAGCGAGTGAGGCATTTTCCAGGGTTCAAGCAGCCAGGTGTCGGGTACCCGACGCATAGCGGGCAGCCAGCGTCTGACAAAGATGCCGTTTGGGTCGTGATCTTGTGCCTGTTTGATCGGGTTGTAAATACGCGGGATGTTGATCCCCGTGGTGCCCGATTGCATCTGCAGCTGGCTCCAGTGAATGCCTGGCTCGTAATCTAAAAATTGACGCGCCAACCAATGCCCAACCGGACGCCAGTCTAACCAAAGTGGGTAGGCTGCCGTCGACACGAGCATGGCGCGCATTCTAAAATTCAACCAGCCGGTCTCGCGCAACATCTCAACGCAGGCGTCGACCATCGGCCAACCCGTTTGGCCCGCTTTAAGCGCTTCAAAGTGCGCGGGATTCCAGTCGTTTTCACGCAAGCCATCGTAGCCCCGGTGCATATTTTGAAATTCAATCTCGGG
>CAMEAW010000110.1 GCA_945911685.1 Bordetella parapertussis | reverse complement strand
ATGGCACGCGTGGCAAACGTCGCCCGACAATACGGCAAAATCGCGGGCTTCATGGCAACGGACCCAGCGTGGATCGCACGTGCCAAAGCCATGGGCTATACGATGCTGGCCGCAGGCACAGACTCGGGTCTGTTGCAACAGGCCATGGGCACTTTAATTGACGATATCAAAACCGGAGCCTGAACATGACGTTTCGCCTTGGGATCACACGAGATCTGCTGACCAGTGACGGTTCGCCGAGCTTTGGCTTAGGCCCGCTCGAACTCTTGAAGCAAGAACGACATATCGACTGGGAATTCATCGATGAAACAGTCACCGAAATTACGCCTGACATCATGGCACGCTATGATGGCTTGCACGTCAACAGCCCCGCAGTCACCGCCAGGTCGATTGCTCGCTCAGACTGTCGCGTGCGCTTAGTCTCGCGCCACGGCGTAGGCTACGACTCGGTCGATGTCGCCGCCTTGGCCGCGAAAGGCATTCTCACAACCAATACGCCGATTGCGGTTCGTCGGCCTGTTGCTGTTGCTTCACTCACAATGATTTTTGCACTGGCCGGGCGTTTATTCGCAAAAGACAACCTGATCCGCAAAGGCGAATGGAACACCCGCACCAATCACATGGGTCTTGGCCTTACCACTCGTACCTTAGGCGTGCTGGGCGCCGGGGGAATCGGCTTAGAACTGCTTGCTCTGGCGCGCCCCTTTGGCTGGCGGATGCTGGCGTGCGATCCCTTCGTTCAAGCTGACGCAGTCTCTGCGTGCGGGGCATCTCTGGTTGACCTAGACACATTGTTAGCGCAAAGTGATTTTTTAGTGACGACCCTAGTCTTAAACGAAAAAACTCGTCACATTATTAACCGCGAACGCCTGTCAAAAATGAAATCATCCGCGTTTCTCATCAATATGGCGCGCGGACCAATCATAGATGAACTTGCCTTGATCGACGCGTTAAATCAAGGGGTCATTGCCGGCGCTGGGCTTGATGTCTTTGAACAAGAGCCAATCCAAACTGAGAACCCCTTGCTCAAGATGCGACAGGTACTATTGACTCCACACTCACTTTGCTGGACCGATGAGTGCTTTGATCATATCGCGCGCGAAGGGCTAGGCTGCCAAATCGCTTTTTCAAAAGGGCTGACACCTTCTTCAGTGGTCTCTGTTTCAAAATGAGTCCTGTCATGAATCCCAAACTTAAAGGTTTCAACATGTCCAACTGCCTCTTCGATCAGATCCCAGTTTATCGTGCAAAATCGTTACGCTTTCTCACTTGCACAGCGCTCTCGCTGTTTACGAGCCTTGCTTGCGCACAAGCATGGCCAAGCAAACCAATCACCATGATTTCACCCTACCCTGCCGGAGGTGGTGTCGATACCGTCACGCGCATCATTGCCGAACGACTGGCACCCGCGTTGAATAACACCATCACAGTTGAAAATCGCCCTGGTGCGGGCGCTACGATTGGCGCGGCACAACTCGCCCGCAGTGCACCCGATGGTTACACGCTGATGGTCGGCAGCATTGTTGACTACGCGATTGCGCCTCATGCGCACCCTGCACTGAGCTTTGAAATGAAACGCGATTTGCTACCCATTGTGCAAATTGGCTTTGGCCTCGTCGGACTTGTCGTTAACCTCGACGTCCCGGCAAAAGATTTAAAAGAATTGATCGCCTTGCTCAAAGCACAACCCGGCGCACTGAGCTATGCCTCATCGGGTGTAGGTGGTCAGGTTCATTTGAATATGGAATTATTCAAGCAAATGTCTGGCGTAGATATCGTGCATGTTCCGTACCGCGGCACCACACAATTTATGCCTGATTTGCTATCTGGTCGCGTGGCGATGTCACTCGATAGCCTTCCCGCACATTTGACCAATATTCGTGCCGGCAAAACACGCGCCTTAGCAGTGGGCAGCGCTACGCGCACGAGCACGTTGCCAGACGTACCAACCTTTATCGAAGCGGGCTTGGCGGGCTATGAAGCAGCAACAAACTACACGCTATTTGCCCCAACAAACACGCCCACTGAGATCGTGGCAAGGCTCAACCTCGAAGTCAACATCATTCTCAAACGACCCGATGTCATCGAAAAATTTGGTGCAATCGGTATGACTGTCATTGGCGGCAGTACCGCTTCTGCTCAAGCCCGTATACCGGTTGAAATTGAAAAATGGAACAAGGTCATCAAGGGCGGGAACTTGGTATTAGCTCAGTGATTGAGCACTCTGGTTAACCGAGTACGAGAACAGGGCAATCCAGGCTGGTCAGCTGGTATTCAATCAATGATTGAGCACTCGAGGTAACCAAGTTGAGATGGCAGGGATATAGGTCAAGAGGGCGAGCGCACCAATTAGCGCGATCACAAAGGGCCCAATTTCTTTGACAATCAAGCCAAGATGAGTTCGCGAAACCGAGCTTGCCACAAACATTAACACCCCCACAGGTGGGGTGATTTGCCCAATCACTAAATTCACTAGCAGCACAATACCAAAGTGCAGAAGATCGATTTGAAGCGCCGTTAAAAGCGGAATCAAAATTGGCACCACGATGATCATGATGGCGAGTGTTTCCATAAACATCCCAGCGATCAACAGGGCCACATTCAAGATCAACAAAATCGCCCAAGGCGAAGTCGTAATCGATGTGAGTAACGCTGCGACTTGCTGAGGCGCTTGTTCAACACCCAAGATCCAGCCAAAGGGGGCTGCACCTGCTGCAATCACTAAAATAGCGGCAGTCTCGCGCCCCGTGGCCAGAAGAATCCCAGGCAAACTGCTCCAGGTGAGAGTGCGATACACGAACAGGCCAATAATCAACGAGTAGGCGCAAGCAACCGCAGCAATCTCGGTCGCTGTGAACACACCCATCCGAAAACCAACCAAAATCAAGACCGGCATGGCCAATGCCCACAGGGCATGACGAAACGCTGCGTAGAGTCGAGTGCGACTGAAGGCGGCGTCTTTTGGAAATCCGCGCTTACGCGCTGTCCAGTCAATCACTAACATCATTGCACCGGCCATCACAACGCCTGGAAGCAAGCCTGCAATAAACAAGTCACCTAGCGAGACGTTAGCCTGCCAAGCATAAATTACCATCAAGATTGACGGTGGAATAATGGGCCCAAGCGTGGCGGCAGAGGCGCACACTGCAGCGGCAAAACCACGGCCATAGCCGGCCTCTGTCAGTTGTGGCACAAACACACGCGAGGTCGCGGCACAATCCGCCACCGATGAACCTGAAATACCAGACAAAAAGACATTACCCACGATGGCAGTTTGCGCTAAGCCTCCGCGAATATGCCCAACGAACGCGCGCGTAAAGTTGAACAACCGCTCGCTGATGCCCGACTCGTTCATCAACGCACCGGCTAACGTGAACAGCGGCACCGCCAATAAAGGAAACGACTGCACACTGGTCGCCACACGCTGCGCGACCACCGAAACAGGGATGCCGTCCAAGCCAATGACCAGCATGGCTGAACCCAGCATGGCAAAACCGATTGGCACGCCGACGATCAACAGCGCGACAAATACACAGAGCAGAAGGGTCAACATGAAATGAGTTTCACTTATTGATTAAGTCTGAGCCATATCAATGACCGTTTCTGTCGCATTTTGAAATACGACCTCGGGGCCTTCATCGATCAAAATAATCGCACCATGCACTAGGGTGAGTGCGAAACCGATTGGCATCGAGATAAAGATCCAACCCATCGAATAGCCAAGCATAGGCGTATTGCTACCCCACACATTGAGCGTATACGACACACCTGCGTAAACCGCTGCCACCAAAATCACAGCGCCCGCTGCGCAGGCCAGCATACCCACCCACCTGCGCATTTGAGGCTTTAGACGCAAAATCAACACATCGATACGAATGTGCATGCGCGACCGCAAGGCAGACGGGATCCCGAACATCACAGACCAGACGAACAGGGTGACTACGAACTCTTCAGACCAGGTAATGGGATCATTAAAGACATAACGCAGAATCACACCAAGCCCAAGCAGGATGGCGATGATCGCCACCGTCCACATCACCAAGACGTCTTCAAGCCAGGCCAAACCATTGCCCACGCGTTTGACCGTTTGAAACATCACTGCCCTTACTTGGCAGCGCGCATCTGATCAATCTCAGCACGTACGCGCTTCCAGTTCTCGGTTCCCCAACGGGCTTCAAGTTTTGGATAGACAGCCTGCATCTTTGCAGCAAAGGCATCACGATCGGGGTCAGCAATAATTTGGGTTTTACCCGATTTACGGATATCTTCAAGCATCGACACCTCAAGCGCTTGCTGCTTTTGGGTGTTGATGGCAGACGCTGCCTCAGCTTCGTCGATCAACAGCTTTTGCAACTCTGGTTTGAGTTTGGCCATACTCGCTTTGTTGATCAACAACGTATTGTTCTGCAGCATGTGACGACTCATGGTCAGCACACCTTGAACTTCATAAAATTTACGTGAAAAAATTGTTGGAATCGGGTTTTCTTGACCATCAACCGTTTTTTGTTGCAACGCGGTATACACCTCGCCAAAAGGAATCGGCGTTGGTGCGGCACCAAACCCGCGCACCATCTCAACCCAGATTGGCGACTCAGGCACACGCACTTTTAAACCTGCCATATCTTCGGGCTTACGCACCTCTTTGCTGGTAAACGTAAAGTTGCGCCAGCCCCAGTACCAAATCTTCGTCAGGGGCACAATGTTGTGCTTGTCTTTGAGCTCTGTCCAGATCGGCTCCATCGCGGCGCCACGAATCACAGCTTCGGCTTCTTTCCAGTCTTTCCACAAGAATGGAGCACTGGGCATTTCAAACGCAGGCACCATAATGTTTAACGTTGGCATCGAGGGTGTCGAAATATCAAGCGCGCCTGATTTGAGCTGCTGCAGCAAATCAACCTCTTTGCCGAGCTGCTCAGACGGAAACACTCGAATATTTAGCTGACCATTTGATTTTTTATTGACGTTATTGGCAAATTCTTGGTACAGGTCATAGGCGACCTCGCCAGGGCTATTTGCATGACCGAAGCGTAAAGTGACTTGGGCTGCAGCGGCCATCGACAAGGTTGTCAATGCAGCGGCCAGGGCGAATTTTGTAAATGAGCGAGCGATTTTCATAGTTTGTCTCTGCCACGATAGTTTGAATTGAACGTGAATTTGGGTGGTCATCGCCACTCAGTGTTTTTTGCTGATTCACTGTACTACAGGCGCTTCAGATGACGCAAACTATATTTTTAACTAAGGTAGCCGCTATTCAAACACATGCAGTTGAGTTCGATTGCGACCAATAAACTCCCAATCGTAAGTCACCCCTAATCCGGGTCCAGTCGGCACTGACACGCACCCATCAGCGCCCACACATTCAAGCTGATCGGTGTAGCCACAGGTATAAATCGGCGCCAGCGCATTGGGGCAGTCGGGCCCAACCAACGCCACTTCGTAGTAGTTCGTGTTGCGCATTGCTGCCATCAAGTGGCGATGCGCTGGCCCGCTTGCATGAATCTCGCAATCTAGCCCAAGTGACTCCGCCATGTGAGCGATCTTGAGCGAGCCCGTAATCCCCATGTCGTACTCTGGATCGACTCGCAAAAAGTCGGTGCCACCCGCCAACACGAAGTCCGCTTTCGGTTCAACACCTCTGACATGCTCGGTCATCAGTAACGGGGTTTTGAGCATTTCGCGTAAACGTTTGTGCGCAAAGGCAGAAACGCCCCCATCCCGATAAGGATCTTCGTACCAAAAGTAATTACCTTCATCGCACGCACGTCCGACGTACAACGCATCCGCAAAGGTTCTGAGTTCACAAGCGGGGTCTAACATCAAGGTCAAACGATCACCCATATGTTTGGCCAAATGCAGCACGTTGGCAGCTTCTTCACGTGCATTGCCATCGTTCCAGCCGTGCACTTTGAAAGCCCGATAGCCTAAGGCATAGCAATGTTCGGCAAAATCAACGAAGGCCTCTTTGCAATCAAGCCCGCCGTTGCGATCAGCATGATAAGTACTGGCGTAGGCCGGCAAGCGCTTGCGGTAGCCACCCAGTAGCTCAGTTACCGAAGCCCCATAGTGGCGCCCGGCCCAATCCCAAAGAGCGATATCCAGGCACCCATGGCCCATATGATCAAACTGTCGAATGTCGCGCTTAAGATCTTCGTAGATCGCGATTCGCTCGCGAGCGTCTTTGCCGATGATTCGAGGGCAAAGCATCAGTAACTGACCAAGACTCGAACGCGTCGCCACCCACTGGGCAACGTATTCACCCCGCCCGCCATCCGCGGTCTGGATCACAATGGCAAACTTAGAGAGGCGAACCGTCGAGCCTCGTTTGAACGTGACTGACTGCGCCATCCCTTGGCGTGAAAGGTTTTGAGCATCAAACTCAAATTCGTGCACTTCTACGCGTGTAATGAGGCTCATCTCCAATCCCTTTTTTATCTTTGATCGCTTATGGTAGCGTTCATGCAAAACCCGTTGCATTGAATCCCTTCGCAATCAGCCAAACAACTAGTCAAATAGTCTGTGTAAGCTGCAGTGTATTCAATCTGTTCGCTGAAACAAGGCTATATTAAGACACGAGACAATTCAAGGAGAACTCGCGATGCGTGTGAACAATCTAAAAAAATTATGGCGTGAAGGCAAAACTACCGTTGGTGCCTGGCTGTCTATCCCTGGTTGCTTTCCTGCCGAGGTGATGGCGCACACCGGAGTCGACTGGCTTTGCGTCGATATGCAGCACGGTTGCATTGATTACTCAGACGTCGTGCCAATGCTTACCGCAATTTCAACCACCAATGTCACGCCCTTAGTGCGTGTGCCATGGAACGAACCCTCAATGATCATGAAGGTGTTGGATGCGGGCGCCTACGGCGTGATCGTACCCATGGTCAGCAACCGTGAAGAAGCCGAACGCGCTGTCGCAGCTTGCCGCTATCCGCCAACAGGCATGCGCAGCAACGGCCCGAACCGTGCGTTTATGTACAGCGGTGCCGACTACCAAAAACACTCTGACAAAGAAATGCTCTGTATCGTCATGATCGAAACTCCTGAGGGTATCGAGAAGATGGAAGAGATCATTTCAACTCCAGGCCTTGATGGCGCCTATATCGGACCAACCGATTTAGCCTTGGCGTTGGGCTTACCCCCAGTGATGGATAACGATGAGCCCTTGCACGTGGCAACCGTCAATCGCCTGCTTGAGCTGTGTAAAAAGCATAAGGTTGTGGCGGGCATGCACACTGGCAGTTCAAAGTATTCACAACGCTATATTGATCAGGGCTTTCAAATGGTGATGTTGGTCAATGACCGCGCTGCGATGTCAAACTGGGTCAAAGCTGAAGTCGGTCGTCTAACTGGCTGGACACCTGCTGTGCCTAATACTCCGACGGGCAACACTGGCTATTAAGAACATTGCTAAGGCTGAGATGAGGTGACTGACACAAAATCATTTCAACTAACCACTGTCACCACCTAAAAGTTTCATGCAACGAACGTGAAAAAGACCTCAAACATTGACAACAATGTTTGAGGTCTTTTTTATACTGAATGGCCTACTTGGCAGCCTTCTTGGCGACTTTCTTAGTTGCTTTTTTGGCCTTCTTGGCAGACTTCAAACTTGCCTTGTACTCTGCGAACACTTTCACCGCGATCAACATGGCTTCGCGAATTTTAGGTGCCCCGACATAGCCCATCAATTGCAGCAAGACTTCGGTAATCTCTTCTTCTGTCCAGCCCTGCTTCAGAGCGAAGATCATATGGATATGAAGTTCAGCTTCTTGCCCCGTGCAGGCGTCTGACACCATCACCACGAGCGCGCGTGTTTTTAAGTCAAGACCTGGGCGAGCCCACAAGGCACCAAACACCGAGGTCGTTGCAACCTTGATGAAGTTAGTCATCAACGGATCACCATACGTCACCGTATTTGATTTTTTGAAACTTGCCTCACCGTGCAACGTGCGGCGAATTTCCATTCCTTTTTGGTACAGATCGTCGTTATTCATGCTTGTCTTCCTTGATTGGGTCATTGTTAATTTAGAAACTTCTTAAAATACTTAAATCCATCGTCAGGCGGGTGAGTCACTTAATAAATCAATTTGCTGCAGCCAGACCACCATCAATCGTAATATAAATACCGGTCGTATACGACGAGCGCTCTGAAGCTACAAAGGCAACCGTGTAAGCGATTTCTTCGGGCTCAGCGGGGCGACCAAAGGCCATGCCTGCCACCAAATCAGTCCAGCGATTTTCATCACCATACATAGCCAGAGCGCGCTGCTTATAGACTTTGGTCAGACGGTCAGTCGCCACAGGGCCAGGGCTAACGCCCACCACGCGAATACCATCTTTGTGTGAGCTGCCGCCCAACGCGCGGGTGAAAGCCATCAAGCCGGCGTTTCCGGTTGACCCCGCAATGTAAGACGAGGTCAGGCGCTCGCCTGCCGCACCCAAAACATTGACGATCACACCTTCATGGCGCGCTTTCATTTTGCGATAGACTTCGCGACAAAGATTGATGTAGCCAAACACTTTCAAATCCCAGGCTGTGCGCCAGGTGCCTTCATCGACCGTCAACAAATCCCCACCCGGGATGGCGCCCGCGTTATTGACCAAGATATCGATGTCACCGGCCCAGTCGCTGACTGTCTTCGCCGACCCTTTTGCACTTAAATCTGCCGACAAATAGTCAACCTTCGCGCCCGTGACGGCTGTGATCTCGGCAGCCAACTCTTTTAAAGCAGCGCCATCGCGAGACACCAGCAGAACCTCGCACCCCTCTTGCGCCAACACCATTGCGCACGACTTACCGATCCCCTTCGAGGCACCGGTCACAAGAGCGCGTTTAGCTTTTAGTTTTAAATCCACTGATATCTCCTAATTGTTCATGGTACAGAAAATTACCGTGTTGCGTCAGCTGAACCGGCAAGCATCTGCCACAGGGCATCCGAGCGATCGCGTTTCGCCAAGGCCCAAATCGGCTGCAGGCGATCCACTTGCTGAGCCGCTTTGACGTCTTCGATCGCAACGATACGACTCGCAATCTTCCAGGCACCTTGCCGACATTCCATGCGGTCAACGTAGCGACACAAGAGCTCAACCACAACCTTTTTGCCCTCTTGCAAAGGTTCGTCACCCAGCCATAACTTGATCGTTTCAAGGGCCTCATGGCCGTAACGCTGATAGGCGACACAGTAGGTTTCAGCCACTGCGACGTTGTCACTTAAAAAATCGATCTTGCAATTTCCGATGAAATGCATCGACTGTTCAATCGTTTGG
>CAMEAW010000109.1 GCA_945911685.1 Bordetella parapertussis | reverse complement strand
CAGTGGTGGCAAGACCATTTGGCGGCAGACCCAGCCTGCTTGACGCCCTAAAAACCTTGAAAACTGCCAATTTTCCATGGCATAATTTAAGGCTACGCTGAAAAAGCGATAGGGCGATTAGCTCAGGGGTAGAGCACTGCATTCACACTGCAGGGGTCGCAAGTTCGAAACTTGCATCGCCCACCAAAAATATCCAATTAAATCAAGTACTTAGATGAAACTCCGGGTGCTTTTTTTAAGTTCAGAGTAGTATAGTCCGACTTTACTACTCGTCATAGATTTTTCAATGTCTTTTCATAGATTTTCGATATCGAAATCATCACAAATCTAACTCCAATATTCTTCGACTTTAGCCTTTGATTTTCGTTAGCTTTTTTAGTCAGACCTGAGTGCGGTGAATGCTGCGAATTTGCTCAGCTTTAAAAAATCGCTACGATTGTTTTGAATGCTGTCCTGCTACTCAGCCCAGCGAGCAAGGGTAAAAATGCGCTTTAGGGCTTTTTTGAGCGCCGCATGGGTGTCAGCTGCAAAAGAACACTGCCTTACGCAGACTTCGCGCGCCAACATTCGCTAAAGGCACATAGCGGAACAAGCGGATTGCGATTCGCTTGCCCCAAACCGGTCATTGACAACCGGGAATCAACGGGCAGCTTTGTAGCAAGCACTCCGTCAAAGCGAGCACCCGCCATGGGCTGGAACCTGGCTTTCGATTGGGCGCAGTGTCTGGCAGTTCGCGACGACAAAGCTGTCATAGGCACCTACAAACTGGTCGCCCGAAAGCGGTCACTTCAGTCTCTTCCTACCTTTCTGCTAGATGCCAGTGTGTCAACAAGACGGCGTGCGCTTCCAGCTGCCAAGGTTAAGCCCAATGCGCCGTGACCGGTGTTTAGCCAAACTCCTGGTATCGGGCTTGGCCCGATTAGCGGCAATGAGTTAGGTGTGGCCGGCCGCAAGCCAGCCCATGGCTGCGAGGCACCTATCTCAAACGCGCCAGGAAACATCTTCTCAACAGAAGAGCACATTTGCGCAATACGTCGCTGATTTAACTCAAGCCCATGACCAACTATTTCAGCTGCCGCTGCAACGCGCAGTTGCCCATTTAACGGCGCAAAAACGGTTTTGAGGCCTAAGTCGGTGATGCTACATTGAGGGGAGTGCATTGCCTCTTTAACCGGTAAGGTCAGGCTGTAGCCTTTTACTGGATAAATGGGAAGTTTGAGTCCGAGCTTATGGGCAATGCCCACGCTTGCTGTGCCTGCGCAAACAACGAACGCGTCAGCTTGAATTTGGTTGTTGGTTGTAGTAACACCGATAACTCTGCCAAGCTTTGATACCCAACCCTCAACACTGGTGTTTAAATGGAGTTTCACTCCGCGACTGACCGCACTCGCTGCCAGCGCCTGACACAACAGGTAGGGGTCGGCGACACACTCGCTGGCAGTCCACACACCACCGACAAAGTTGCTTTCACTGCGGGCCAGCGCAGGCTCTTGACCAATACACTCCTCTCGAGTGAGCAGGCGCTGATTGCTTCCCCACTGCTCCTGAAACTTAACTTGCCTTGCCTGTTGGTCTAGACTTTTCATGTCTGGACACAGCACCAACTTGCCGCTGCGCTCGAAACCGATTGGCCAATCCTTCTCATCTTGCATCCAGGTCTCTAGCGTCGCTCGGCTTAACCCAGCAAGCATCAACAATTCATAGGTGCCAACAGACGCTTGCTTCGCTGTACATGCCCGTACAAAATCATAGAGCCAGCTCCATTGGAGACAATCGATTTGAATCTTGAATCTTAATGGCGAATCGGCCTTCAACAGAAGATAGGGTAATGCTTTCAACGTGCCGGGATTAGCCAGTGGTTCTACAAAGCTGTAGCTGAGTTGTGCACCATTGGCAAAACTGCAGCCTGTACCAACATCGGTAGCACTCTCTATCAACTCGACCGTGTGGCCATTTCGGACTAATTCGTATGCCGTCGCGCATCCAATCAAGCCTGCGCCGATCACGACTAGATGCATGACTTGCTCCATGAACCTTTGAGTTTTTGGTAAAGCAGCCACGCACATGCGGCATCAGCTAAACCAGTACCTACAGACTTAAACACTTGGATACCATCTACACGAGGCCAAGACTGAGAATACAAGCTAGGGAGATCAAAGATTTTGCCGCGCTCAGCGCCAGAGGAGTTTAGCCAAGCCAGTACGTCGCCAGCCTCCTGCATGCTCTGCGGCATCCATTCGACGATCACGCGTTCAGCGCGCTCGAAGCACGAATCATCTAATTCGCGCCCTGTTGCGGTGCTCACGCCGATTGCAGCCACAAATGCGTTGGACTTGAGTTGGCTGCCGTCAAAAACCGGCGTGGAAGAGCGAGTGGCGGTTATGACAATATCGGCATCCTTGACGGCATCCCGAACGTTGGATATACGAATTTTCGGCGAGCAGGCAAGACTCAATGGTGGTACATCGGTAAGGGTTGGATCGACTAAAGCTAGCTCGTCGATCACAAAACAGTGGCTCAATGCCTCTAACTGCGCACGTCCTTGCACACCTGCACCAATGAGCGCAACTTTATCTAAACGAGATCGCGAATGGCAACCCAGAGCCGCAGCGGCAACCATCGCCGTTTGCGCGGCTGTTCTATAGCGAGTAATGGTCT
The DNA here is from genome assembly GCA_945911685.1 of Bordetella parapertussis. Lineage (GTDB taxonomy): Bacteria > Pseudomonadota > Gammaproteobacteria > Burkholderiales > Burkholderiaceae_B > Zwartia > Zwartia parapertussis_K. The sequence continues at coordinate 6,759 of CAMEAW010000109.1, read as the reverse complement.
GGGCTTGCATGACAGCTATAGGTTGATTTACCTTTGTATCAAACAAATTGATCAAGAAGCTAAACTGCCCCGCAGACGTGGCGTAGCTCTTAGTGGCTGCGACAGACTGCGTCTCCAACAACGCGCCCATGCTTGCAAACTTTGCAGTTCCCGCAGAGCAACGCTGTCGGGCTAACACAGCCGCCTTGCCATGAGCGAGGTCAACGTATGCTTGACCCAAGACATCCATGACGCTTGGGTAGTCTAGTATCTGATCTGCTTGGAGATCCGTCACAAAGGGGAACGGCATTCCTTGACTCATTTGATCATCTCCTTATAACCACGCCCGAGTGAGCGCTAACCGTTTCGCCTCGTATGTTCGATAGCCTTCCATTGACGTAAACGCGTTCGATACCTGAGCTCGTAAGTGTTGGTGCGTCATAGCTAGCACGATCAATCACGCGACTGGGATCAAAAAGTACAAGATCAGCGGCAAAGCCCACTGATATAAGACCTCTTCCTCGCTGAACTCCCTGTGACGTAGCTCGTGGTCGATTCAGACCAAAGCGGCTTGCACTTAAGCCCGTCATTTTCTGCACCGCAATCTCTAGCGAGAATAGCCGCTGCTCCCGGCAGTAGCGTCCGAGTACGCGTGTGAAGCTTCCCCACAACCTGGGGTGTGGGCTGGCATCATGTGCAAGGCCGTCTGAGCCCACCATCGTAAGCGGGTGCGCGAGGATCCGACTCACATCGGCTTCATCCATCGCAAAGTACACCGCGCCAGCGGGCATGAGACAGCGCGCCAGATCAAATGCAGACACACCGCGCTCTCGAGCCATCTCCATCAGAGAGCGCCCTGCTGCCTGAGGCTCCACTTTCGACCATGTGATGCGCACATCGCGCGAGCTATCTACGCGTTCGGGTATCAGCATAGTGCTCGAGGCATCATAGGGATAACAATCGAGGCAAATGTTTTGCTGCGTCGCAGCTTCCTCAATCAGACCCAAGGTCTGAACCGAGCGACCATGGTTGCTACTGCCAATCAGTTTGTGATGCGAAAGTACCAAAGGGCAGCCAACGGCCCTACTGACAGCAAAAGCCTCGCGCAATGCATCATCAATAGCATCTGCCTCATTGCGCAGATGCATGGTTATGGGTGCTTGAAACGGGCCCAAAGATTCGGCCACAGCCATCAATTCTTTTGAGGTCGCCGCGCGCGCAGGTGGATAGTACACACCGGTGGACAATCCAATTGCGCCTGCAATCAGAGCGGCTCGCACTTCCTGCGCCATGGCCTTACATTCAGAATCGTTTGCCTCGCGCGATAAGTCGGCCACATGCTTGACGCGCAGCGTTGTGTGGCCAACCAAGCTCACGGCATTGCAGGCGGGTCGACTAGCTTGCAACGCGTCCAAATACTCCCCAAACGACGCAAACTGATATGCATCAGACCCCAAGATGTCGAGGGGCGCCGGCACGTCTCGGCTTTGCAACGGCGCTAAGCTCACGCCGCAATTGCCAGTGATAACCGTCGTTACGCCTTGCGAGAGCTTGGGATGCGGTTTGCCACTGGCGTCGTGCAACAGCAAGGCATCATCATGCGTGTGCACGTCGATGAAACCCGGCGAAAGCACCAAACCTTCACAGTCGATGACTTCACGGGCTATTGATGGCCCAAAAGGTTGGTCTGGATCGCTGATGGCGATAATGGCGTCGCCGTCTATGAGCACATCGGCGATTCGGCTTTCAGCCCCGGCACCATCGATCAGCCGCGCGCGACGAAATAACACATCATGCATAACGATTTGCTACTCCACCCTAGCGCCTGATCGCTTGACGACTTGCGCCCACATAGGGCGCTCGCTCAGCGCGCGCTCAAACAGGCGCTCGGGTGGCGCAATCGTTAGCTCGAATCCGATCTGGGCGTAGCGCTCTGAAATCGCTCGCGTGCCCAAGACTTTATTGATCTCACTGTTCAGTCGAGTAATCAATTCGCGCGGGGTGCCAAACGGTGCAACGATACCGCCCCATGCGGTCGTTTCATATCCCGTCACCCCTGCTTCTGCAATTGTTGGCAAATCTGGGGCAGATGGACTGCGCCTGTTGCCCGACACGCCCAGCGCGCGAACCCTTCCCGCTCTGATGTGCGGCAGGATCGAGGACAGGTTGTCAAACATTAGATCGATTTGCCCACCGATCAAATCTTGAATGGCTTGGGGACTGCCACGATATGGAACATGCGTGATGAAAGTCCCGGTCAAGCTTTTGAATAACTCCCCACCCAAATGTCCGGTCGTACCATTGCCTGCGGAGGCCATCGTCAAGCGACCAGGGCGTGATTTGGCCAACGCGATCAGTTCCTGTACATTCCGCGCTGCAACGCTGTTGTTGACCACCAGTGCGTTTTGTACATAGCCCATCATCGCTACCGAGGCGAGTTGTTTGTCGGCATCGTAAGGGAGCTTGGAATACAGAGACTGATTGATGGCTAATGTCGCGACATTGCCATAGCCAAGCGTATAGCCATCGGGCGCAGCGCGCGCGACTTCTTGAATACCAATTGCACCGCCAGCGCCTGGCTTGTTGTCAACGATGAAGGGCGTGCCCATATTTTTCGACAACTCGGTCGTGAGGATTCGACAGATAACGTCGGGAGCACCACCCGCTGCCGACGGCACGACAAGCTTGATTGGCTTATCGGGCCACGCGGCCCACGCGCTAGATGACACCCACGGCCCAACTAGGCTGGCCGAAGCAGCATACTGAAGCAACTGTCGGCGAGATAGGGTGGAACGATTATTTCTCATGCATTTTCTCCATTGAAGTTGGTTCGATTCAACCTGCGGGATGCGCTGAAGGTCAAATCGCAAAAGTGAGAACCGAATGATGCGCCCAGTGGTCTGCAATAGCAATCGATGGAATATAATGCATGTATGATTTTTAATCATTCGACATCGTGAAGAGAATACCTTCTACCCAAGCCTTGCAATGCTTTGAAGCATCCGCGCGACTGCAAAGCTTCACTGTCGCCAGCCAAGAACTGCACCTGACTCAAGGTGGTGTAAGTCGCCAGATTCTCGCGCTTGAGCGCCGATTGGGAGTAGCTCTTTTTGAAAGACATCGAACCGGTTTGGTACTCACTTCAGCGGGCAAAGCTTATCTTGATGACATATCACCTTGCCTTCGAAGCCTAGAACGTGCAACAGATCAAATCATTGCACTCAAAGGTCGAGGCGGAATACTGAACATTTCTCTGCCTGCCTCATGGGGCAATCATTGGCTGCTTCCCCGCTTGCCGCAATTCATGAATGCTCGCCCAGAGATCAGCCTGAATATTCTTACGCGCATCGGTGCAGCAGATTTTTCTGCACGTCAGATCGATGCAGCAATCGAGTTTCGAGCACAGGCGCGCAATGACATGGACTGTGAGTTGCTCATGACGTTAGAGCTCGCCGCCTATGCTTCGCCAGAGTGGATCAAACAGCGTTCCCGAGTAACGTTAAGGACGCAACTTCTTTCTCAGATTCGCGCAGAAGACTTGCTGCAACACACGACGCTGCCTGATGCCTGGGCCATGTGGTGGCATGAAATGGATATGCCGGGGCCGACAGCGCAAGGATCTAGATACGACTTGATGTTCATGGCGATGAACGCGGCAGCAGCGGGCCTAGGAGTTGCTTTGCTTCCCGATTTTCTCGTCGCACCGATGATTGCCTCCCGCCGACTTCAAGCCGTCGGTGATCGAAAGATCACGGTACCCGGGGGTTACTTTCTCTCCAAGTCGCCTCTACTGCGCAACGAATCCGCCTTTAACGAGTTCAGAGCTTGGCTGCTGCGTCAAATGCCACATGGACTGTGAAACGCCTTGTCTATAAGCTGCTGATTTTCAAGCGAATTTGACCCGCAAGGGGTACGGCGGAAATCTTGGACTATCTGCAGGTAGTTCATATGCTAATGCGAAGATCGAATCAAGGCTGTCCGGCTATATCTGAAACTGGTCAAGCGACTTAGAACCACCATCTGCCAGATGGACCTGACCGACGTTTACGCTTTCGCGAAGAGCATGACTTGCGAACGTTACAAGTGAGCGAAAGGTTCCAGCCTGAATGCGCCACGCTTCAGAAACTTATAGACGGCGCAAAACTTTTCAAACGACCTGCCAGGAAGCGGACATTAGCATTTGCCCATTTCTGGCCCACTCCGGCCTTTAACCTGTAACAACCCTAGGACCGCAATCGGCGGCAAACGCGATGCTCACGAACGTCCGCAAAAGGGCAACATACTGAACTTCCAGTAACCCGACTGTCGCGACCGTCAGCTTTCGCTGCTTAGCCGTCGTCAACTCTGATCCATTTATTCCCAAGGCCGTGGTCTACGCTTGCTCTGCAACTCACCCACATTCATCTCGCCTTGTAATGGGGCGGCATAGAAGCGGTCAATCATCTCAGGACTTGTTCTGGCATTTCGTGCCAGCGTCAAAGTATCTACGCCTCGGCCGAACATCAAGCGGAACATGATGCTGCTGTGTCGCAAGCTGTACAAGGTTCTTGTTTCCCCGGCTGTGCTGAGTTTCAAGCCAGTAACTTCCAAGACAATTTCAAATTGACGTGCCAATAGTTTCATGGCGTTATCACGCGAAGCAGCATGAGGCATGAACACATAGTCCTCTGGATGAATGTCTCTGCCAAATTCCAGCACTTGACGGCGGCGGATGCGTTCGTAAACTTTCACAGCCCACGGCATCGTTGTGATGGGAAAGCTGTGGCCCTTGCTGGGTGGCAGGCTTAGTCTTAAATATGTCCACTCACGCCTGATGACTTCTACGTGCTTGTGCTGCATATTTCGAATGTCAGTTGGCCTGATATAGCTATTAACCATGAAAACAATCAGATCAGAAAGATCCTTGGTCATCTCAATGCGTTTGATCAGTCGGTCTGTAGGACTGATCTTTTCGCCTGGTGCACAGAAATAACTTCCTTCCATCGGCTCAGTATGAGCCCGCCATTCCACACGCTTGCCAGCAAGCTTTTTAGACTGCTTGGTAATTTCTTTGTATTCACCAACGTTGAACCACCCGCGAGGTTTGTCTTCAACGCCCACCTTTGGAAACTCTGGAATGTGCTCTATGAAGCTGTGCCTAGCTGCGTGCTGCAAGACTTTTCGAGTCAAGCCCATGTATGCACTCAATGTTGAAACGCTAAGTTTGGGTTCTTGATTCGAAATCTTTTGCAGGAACTCATCCAGAGTTTTGTAATTGATAGACAAAACATCCATCAACCCGAAGAAGGGCAGGATGTGCTTGTCATATCTAAGCTTCATGTTGTCGTAGCTGATCCTAGACAGTTGATTACGGTTGAGTTTGGCTGCTTCACTTTCCATCAACATCTTGGTGGCTTTGGCATAAGTCACAACCTCAGCAGCATTAACTTCTGCTGGAATGCCATCAAAACTACCACCCCTTATGCGGATGGTGATATCGTCGTAAAAACGCTTGGCCGCTTCAAGGGCATCCCGTTTGATTTCCGTTTTGGTAGTGCGCTTGAAAATGTGGCTCTCTGCGTAATACCTTACCCACCAATAACTGGACGCGGGGATTTTGAAGATCACAAGTTTTCTTGGGTAGCCCGGGATTCGTGTGATGGTGTCCTGAATGGGTACAGACCTGTGACGCTCTGCTGAATCGGGTTCATATGCTCTAACCATGGCTCACGCTCGCAATGTTTTACATAGTGTGTTTTCGGAAAAGCGGGGCAGTCAACCTGAAAAAGGCTGAGTCTGTGGCTTTTAGACGATCTCTAGACAGGCCCTGCAAACGAACTGCCGATTGTTTGCAGGGCAGGGGCTAAGTTGCTTCTACAGTTTCGGTCTCATCGTCTTGGTTTGAAGCAGTGGCCTTTGAAGAGGTGCCATATTTCCATCGGTATGTTTCATACCAATCTTGAATGTCTTTGATGGCTTTAGCATATTGCTCATCACCATATCCAGCCAATATCTCTTGAAGCGCTGGCAAGTTGGGATTCATAATTGTTAAGTCTTCAACACCTTTTTCTGAAGCGTTTTCGCTGTTACGTTTTAAAACATCCCACATGTGTGTAATGTCGCTACGCATTGAGCAGATTTGGCCGTAGTTAGATATCAATTTATCTAGCTCGTCCAAAGCTGCTTCAGTTAGATTGAAGCCATCAATGACTTGGGCCGTGTACTTCAAGGTCATAAAGAGGTTGGAATGAACTTCAGCTACTGTGACCAAATAGTCTGAGCTAGTGGTTTTTTTCCAATCCCTTTGGTCTTGACCCTGTATTCCAGTACCGTCGGTATGTTTAAGTTACCGATCGTTTCTCCCTGAACAGCGTTGGCGGCAAGTAGCCCAATGCGCTATGCGGGTGATACGAATTGTAGTCATCGAACCAATCTTTCAGTTGGGCCATTACAGTTTTTGAATCTGGCCGGTTAGCCAACTTGGCATAATCTCGTTTCAGTGTCTTCACAAAGCTCTCAGCCATACCGTTACTTTGAGGGCTTGTTACTGGCGTCGTTACAGGCTTTAAGCCCAGTTCTTTGGCGAAGCTTCTTGTCTCAGTCGCTGTGTAGCAGCTGCCGTTATCAGTCAGCCACTCAATCGTTTTGGTTGGTTTGCCGTTTGATCCGAATCGTTTCTCCACAGCTTGCATCATCAAGTCTCCAACCAGTCCTGCATCGATACCTTTGGTGGTTGCTACCCAGCTCATGATTTCTCTATCGCAGCAGTCCAGCGCAAATGCCACCCTTACGCGCTCTCCG